>NZ_JBVHEP010000008.1:0-84695 GCF_055562795.1 Streptomyces sp. NPDC016851 | reverse complement strand
TTTCGGTGTTGTTTTTGTCCCCCCCATATTTAGGGGGGGGGGGGGGGGTGGGGGGGGGGGGGGGGGCGGGCGGGGGGGGGGGGGGGGGCCCCCCCCCCCCCCCCCGCCGCGCCCCCTCCCGGCTCCCTCTGGTTCGACGACCCGACCGTCACCGTGAAGAACGGCCGCTTCACCGACGCCTCCGGCCGCGAGGTCGTCCTGCGCGGCTACAACGTCTCCGGTGAGACCAAGCTCGCGGAGAACAAGGGCCTGCCCTTCGCCTCCGTCGCGGACGCCCGCAAGTCGGCGACCGCCCTGCGCGCCCTCGGCGGCGGCAACACCGTCCGCTTCCTGCTCTCCTGGGCCTACGCCGAGCCCGAACGCGGCACGGTGGACACCGCCTATCTGGCCGCCGCCACCGCCCAGATGAAGGCGTTCCTCGACGCCGGCATCCGCGTCTACCCCGACTTCCACCAGGACCTCTACTCCCGGCACCTGTTCGACACCGACAGCTGGTACACCGGCGACGGCGCGCCCAAGTGGGCGGTGGACGCCGGGAACTACCCGGACGAGTCCTGCGGGATCTGCCTCTTCTGGGGGCAGAACATCACCCAGAACGAGGCCGTGAAGCGTGCCACGTACGACTTCTGGCACAACGCGCACGGCGTGCAGGACGCCTTCCTCGCCACCGCCGAGAAGACCATGGCCTACGTCGAACAGCACCTGAACGCCGACCAGTTCAAGGGCGTCGTCGGCTTCGACCCCTACAACGAGCCGCACGCGGGCGTCTACGACTCCGGGCAGACCAGCCGCGCCTGGGAGAAGGACGTGCTGTGGCCGTTCTTCGAGAAGTTCCGGGCCCGCATGGACGCGGCCGGCTGGCGCGACAAGCCCGCCTTCGTGGAGCCGAACCTCTTCTGGAACGCCAACCTCGACTTCCAGAGGCAGGAGGGCGGCCTGCTCGACGCGGGCAAGCTCGGACCCCGCTACGTGTTCAACACCCACTTCTACGACCAGAAGGCCATCTCCGGCGTCTTCATGTGGGGCAAGGCGGCCGACGGCCAGTACGCGAACGACTTCCGCACGGTCCGCGACCGGGCGGCCGCCGCGCAGACCGCCGCCGTCGTCAGCGAGTTCGGGCACCCCCTGGCGGGCAACGTCTCCGACAAGGCGCCCACCGTCCTCAAGGCGATGTACCAGGCCCTCGACTCCCGCCTGAAGGGCGCCGACTGGTGGTCCGACCCGGTGGCCTCCGGGCCGGTGCTCTCCGGCTCGCAGTGGCAGTGGGACATCTACAACGGGCGGCACCGCGAGCTGATGAACGGCAACCCCGGCAAGGTGCTCACCGTCGGTGACGCCTGGAACGACGAGGACCTGTCCGCCGTACGCCTCGACGACTCGGGCAAGCCGGTGCTGCGCCAGGACGCCCGGCTCCTGGACCGCCTCTACCCCAGCGCCACGGCCGGAAAGACCGTCGGCTTCACCTACGAGGACCGCTCCCGGGACGGTTCGACGACCCTCACCTGGAACCCGGTGCCGGACTCACTGCCGAACGTGAAACGGCTGGTGGGCTCGGGGCAGTACGGGCTGCTGCTGTGGCGTTCGGACGGCGGCCGGGCACCCACCGAACTGCACCTGCCGGCGGGCTTCCCGACCGCGTCCACCACGGTCGTCTCCGACCTGGGCACGTCCCACGCGCCGCCCGCGTACACCTCGACCACCCCGGTCGGCGTGGCCCAGGAGCCCGGCGGCACGGGAAGCCGCCGCCTGCTGCTCACCGCGCCGGACTCGGGCGTCCTGCACTACGCGCTGGTGACCAACGGGGCGACGGCTCCCTCGGCCGAGCTGCTGAACGCGGCCCGCTCCGAACTGGCCGCGTGGGCCGCGAAGGAGGTCAGCTAGCGGACGGGCTCGTCCAGCCGGCCTCCACATGGCCGAGCCGGACGCGCTGCGGGTGGTCCCCGACCGGCACGGACGCGACCTTCTTCCCGGTGGCGAAGTCGATGGCCGTGACCTGGTCGGTGCCGCTCTCGGAGACGACGCAGCTCTTGCCGTCACCGCTGACCGTGGCCCAGTAGGGCTTGGCGGCGGTGACGAGCGGGCCCTCCTGGAGGGTGCCGCGGTCGACGACCGTGGCGTAATCGTCCATGGTCCCGGCGACGCACAGCTTCTTGCCGTCCGGGCTCATCGAGAGGCCGTGGTGGCGCGAGTCGTTGACGAAGGTGGTGCGGTCGTCACTGGTCGCCGGGTTCTTCGGCAGGGTCTTCGTGCGGGTGATCTTGTCGGAGGCCAGGTCGTACTCGAAGAAGCCGTTGAAGAACGACACCTGGAAGTACAGCTTCGACTCGTCCGGCGAGAACACGGCGGGCCGGACCGCGTCGGAGAAGTCCTTCAGACCGATCGCGTCCAGGCGCGAGCGCATGTCGATGACCTTGACCTGCTGGTACGTGGTCGCGTCGATGACGGTGATGCGGCGGTCGCCCTTCGTCCAGTCCAGCCAGGGCGCGTCGGTCTGCGTGTTCACCTCGCCGATCGACATGTTGTAGATGTACTTGCCGTCCTTGGTGAAGATGTTCTCGTGCGGCTTGGCGCCGGTGGCGGCCTTGCCGAGCTGCTTGCCGGTCTCGATGTCCAGGACGTGCACGGTGTTGCCGGTCGAGGCCGACACCGCGACGCGCTTGCCGTCGGGGGAGACTGCCATGTGGTCGGCGCGGAAACCGGACACCGGGAAACGCCAGTTGATCCGCCCGGAGGCCAGGTCGATCGACACGACGTCGGCGAAGCTGGGCCGGGAGACGACCACCGACTTGCCGTCCGGTGTGGAGTACATGTCGTCGACGAACTGGTCGTGCCCCTCGCCGACGCTGTTGCGGATCGTCATGAAGGCGATCCATCTGATCGGATCGGCGTTGATCTCCGCCATCCGCTCGTCCTTGTCGGGGATGACGTTGATCCGGCCGATCCTCGCGAAGTCACCGGTGGACTTGATGACTTCGGCGGTGCCGTCCCAGTTGTTGCCCACGAACAGCACCTGGCGCAGGGCGGCGGTGGAGTCCGCGGCGTCCGCGTGGGCGGCGGTCGCGGGAACGGTGGCGGTCAGGGCGAGGGCGGCGGTCAGGGAGCACAGGTGCCGTCGTCGGAAGACGGGCATGGCTGATCCCTCCTCTGCGGGTGGGGGTGAGGAATCTGAACACACGTGCTTTCAGAGTCAACTTACTGCAAAGTAAGGAAGGGGCGGCCTTCTTTACAAGACCGCGGGCACGACAAAATCGCGTGCGGGCGAAGATGGGTGTGCGAGCGACGGAGGGAGAGCCGGTGCCGGGCAGACTCAGAGCGCCGACCGGCCGCTACGGCGGCAAGACCGCCGAGGAGCGGCAGGCCGAGCGGCGCCGGCGGTTCCTGGACGCCGCGCTCCAACTGTTCGGCGACACCCCCGGCTTCCGCGCCACCACCGTCGCGGCGCTCAGCGAGGCGGCCGGGCTGTCCACCCGTCAGTTCTACGAGGAGTTCCGCACCCTGGAGGACGTGCTCGCGGCCCTGCACCTCCAGGTCAACGACTGGGCCGAGGCGGCGGTGCTGGAGGCGGCGGCCGGTGCGGCGGACCTGCCGCTCGTCGAGCGCGCGACCGCCATCTTCCGCGCCTACGCCGGGAACCTCGCCGCCGATCCGCGCCGGATCCGCATCACCTTCGTCGAGATCATCGGCGTCAGCCCGCGTCTGGAGGAACAGCGGCTCGCCCGCCGGGCCGGCTGGGTCGACCTCATCTGCGCCGAGGCCCGGGCGGCCGCCGCGCGCGGGGAGGCGGCACCCCGCGACTACCGCCTCGCGGCGACGGGTTTCATCGGCAGCGTGAACGGCCTGCTGCACGACTGGAGCGCCGGCTGGGTCGACGCGACACTGGACGAGGTCGTCGACGAACTCGTGCGGCAACTGCTGGGGATCCTGAGGCCCCCGGGCTGGAGCCCGGGGAGATGACTCACACCCGGGTACGGGTACGTCCGGTTCCGTTCGCCCGGGGTCCGGGGAAGGCCCGCCGGTAGTCGCCGGGCGACACCCCGAGGTGCCTGAGGAAGTGGTGGCGGAGATTGTTGGCCGTGCCGAGGCCGCTCAGCTCCCCGACCTTCTCGATGGGCAGGTCCGTCGACTCCAGCAGTGAACGGGCGCGCCCGAGCCGCTGGTCGAGAAGCCACTGGAGCGGTGTCGTCCCGGTGACGGCCTGGAGCCGCCGGTAGAACGTACGCGGGCTCATCGCGGCGCGCCGCGCCAGGTCGGCGACGGTCAGCGGCCGGTCCAGATTGGCCCGCGCCCAGGCGAGGACGGGCGCCAGTCCTTCGTCGTCATCGACTGGCACGGGCAGCTCGATGAACTGAGCCTGCCCGCCCGGCCGGTGGGCGGGCACCACCATGCGGCGCGCCAGCTGGTTGGCGACGTGTGCGCCGAGATCGCGCCGCACCAGATGCAGGCACAGGTCGAGTCCGGCGGTCAGTCCGGCGCTGGTGAGCACGTCGCCGTCGTCCACGTACAGCACCGACGCGTCGACGTGCACCTTCGGGTAGCGCTCGGCCAGCTGCGCGGTGTGCATCCAGTGGGCGGTGGCACGCCGCCCGTCGAGCAGCCCCGCCTCGGCCAGCGCGAAGGCACCGGTGCACAGGGAGACCATGCGGGCACCCGCCTCGTGAGCCCGGCGCAGGGCGCAGATCAGCTCCTCCGGCAGCGGCCTGCCCTCCTCGACACACGGGTCGGGCACGGAGGGCACGATCACCGTATCGGCACCGACCAGATCGTCCAGCCCGTAACGGGTGCGCAGGCTCAGCCCGTGCCCGCCCGCCCCACCGTCCTCCTCCGGCCCGGCTCCGGTCCCGCACAGCCGCAGGTCGTACCAGGGATCGGCCAGATCGGGCTGCGGCTTGCCGAACACGGTGCACGGGATGCTCAGTTCGTACAGGTCCCACGAAGGGACCCCGATCTCCTCGGTCACGACCACGGCGACAGAACCGGCACTCATGCTCCGCAGCCTATGGCAGGAATTTGGTGGAGACCGTCACCGCTGTCACTGTTTCCGATCTTCGTGCCCTGCGAACGTGGTCGTACGTGATCACGCGTCACTCGGCAAGAAATACCAAGGAGTTGGGCATGAGCACAGGAAACCGCCGGCCGGTCACCGTCGTCGGACTGGGCTCGATGGGCTCGGCACTGGCCGCCGCGCTGCTGGACCGGGGCCACCCGACCACCGTCTGGAACCGGACCCCGGACAAGGCCCGCCCCCTGGTCGACCGCGGCGCCCGCCTGGCCGCCACACCGCAGGAGGCGGTCGCCGCGTCGCCACTGACCATCGCCTGCGTGCTGGACTACGAGGCGCTGTACACCGTCCTCGACCCGGCCGCCGGCGAGTTGGCGGGCAGAACCCTGGTCAACCTCACTTCCGGGTCCCCCGAACAGGCCCAGGAGGCGGTCAAGTGGGCCGCCTCCCACGAGGCCGGTTACCTCGACGGCGCCATCATGACCACCCCGCCCGGCGTCGGCGACCCCGCCATGATGTTCCTCTACAGCGGCTCCCAGGAGGTCTTCGACGCCCACCGCACCACCCTGGCGTCCCTCGGTGATCCCCTCCACCTGGGCACCGACCCCGGCCTCGCCTCCCTCTACGACGCCGCCCTGCTAGGACTGATGTGGTCCACCATGACCGGCTGGCTGCACGGCACAGCGCTGGTCGGCGCCGAGGGGACGTCCGCCACCGCCTTCACCCCGGTGGCGATCCGCTGGCTGAACGCGGTGGCGGGCTTCCTCAGCACATACGCGCCCCAGGTGGACGCCGGCCGTTACCCGGGCGACGACGCCACGGTCGACGTCCAGATCGCGGCCATCGACCACCTCATCCACGCGGCGGCGGCCCGCGGTGTCGACAACGCGCTGCCCGAGCTCCTGAAGGCCGCCATGGAGAAGGCCGCTGCCACCGGCCACGGACAGGACAGTTACGCCAGCCTGATCGAGGTCCTGAGGAATCCCGCCGGCAGCGGGGCCTGATACCGGCTAGACCGACACCAGCACCACGAGATCCACTGCCACGAGCAGCGCGCATCCCAGCAGCAGACCGGCCAGCAGCCGTGCGCGGAGCCTGCGGTACACCGCCTCGTACTCGCCGCGCAGTTCCCGCCCGCGCCGCGCCGTGCGCTGCCACGAGGCCCGGGCGAGGGCGAGGTGCTCGGCGGCGAACAGCCGCTCCACCTCCTCCCGTTCGGCCTCCGGCAGCCCCTCGAGCCGGGCGGCGAAACGCGCGGCGGCCGCACGGGCCTCCTCGTGCGCGGCGGCGGCGAGCAGATGACCCTCGACCTCGTTGTGGAACGCGCGCAGATCCAGGTCCACGGGCAGACCTTCCATCGCGGTCATCGCAGCGTCAGCTCCCGCTCCGCCGCCGCGACGTCCGCGTGGTGCAGGTCGAACGCCGGGGACTCGCTGCGGATCCGGGGGAGGGCGACGAAGTTGTGGCGGGGCGGCGGGCAGGACGTCGCCCACTCCAGGGAACGGCCGTAGCCCCACGGGTCGTCGGCCGTGACCCGCTCGCCGTACTTCGCCGTCTTCCAGACGTTGTAGAAGAACGGCAGCATCGACATGCCGAGCAGGAACGAGCTGATCGTCGACACCGTGTTGAGCGCCGTCAGGCCCTCCACCGCCAGATAGTCGGGGATCCGCCGCTGCATGCCCTGGGCGCCCAGCCAGTGCTGGACGAGGAACGTGCCGTGGAAGCCGATGAACAGCGTCCAGAAGGTGATCTTGCCGAGGCGCTCGTCCAGCATCTTGCCGGTGAACTTCGGCCACCAGAAGTGGAAGCCGGAGAACATCGCGAACACGACCGTCCCGAAGATGACGTAGTGGAAGTGCGCGACCACGAAGTACGAGTCGGAGACGTGGAAGTCGATCGGCGGCGAGGCCAGCAGCACGCCCGTGAGCCCGCCGAACACGAACGTGATGAGGAAGCCGGTCGCCCACAGCATGGGCGTCTCGAACGAGAGACTTCCGCGCCACATGGTGCCGATCCAGTTGAAGAACTTCACACCGGTCGGGACCGCGATCAGGAAGGTCATGAAGGAGAAGAACGGCAGCAGCACACCGCCGGTGACGTACATGTGGTGCGCCCACACCGTCACGGACAGACCCGCGATCGCGATGGTCGCGCCGATCAGACCCGAGTAACCGAACATCGGCTTGCGGGAGAAGACCGGGATGACCTCGGAGATGATCCCGAAGAACGGCAGCGCGATGATGTACACCTCTGGATGGCCGAGAACCAGAAGAGGTGCTGCCACAGCAACGCGCCGCCGTTGGCGGAGTCGAAGATGTGGGCACCGAACTTGCGGTCCGCCTCCAGGGCGAACAGGGCCGCGGCCAGGACCGGGAAGGCCAGCAGGACCAGGACACCGGTCAGCAGCACGTTCCAGGTGAAGATCGGCATGCGGAACATCGTCATGCCGGGGGCGCGCATGCAGATGATCGTGGTGATGAAGTTGACCGAGCCGAGGATGGTGCCGAAGCCGGAGAAGGCCAGACCCATGATCCACATGTCGGCGCCGATGCCCGGGGAGCGGACCGCGTCCGACAGCGGGCTGTAGGCGAACCAGCCGAAGTCGGCCGCGCCCTGCGGCGTCAGGAAGCCCCCCACCGCGATGAGCGAGCCGAACAGGTACAGCCAGTAGGCGAACATGTTCAGCCGGGGGAACGCCACGTCCGGCGCGCCGATCTGCAGCGGCATGATCCAGTTCGCGAAGCCCGCGAACAGCGGCGTCGCGAACATCAGCAGCATGATCGTGCCGTGCATTGTGAACGCCTGGTTGAACTGCTCGTTCGACATGATCTGCAGACCGGGCCGGGCGAGCTCGGCGCGCATGAACAACGCCATCACGCCACCGATGACGAAGAACGCGAACGACGTCACCAGGTACAGCGTGCCGATCGTCTTGTGATCCGTGGTCGTCAGCCACTTCAGGTGCCTCATGCCCCGCCTGTGTCCGCGCCCCGCCCGGACGTCACACTTCCTTGACGCGACGAGAATCACGGAAACGGGTGTGACGATCGGGAACGTGCCGGACACGAACGGGACATGAGCAACGACGAGATCTTCGCCGCTGCCTATCGCGAGCACTACTGGGCGGTCAGCCGCTATGTCGCGCGGCGACTGGACGGGCGGGCCGGCGAGGTGGAGGAAGTGGTGGCGGAGGTGTTCACGGTCGCCTGGCGGCGCCGGGCCGACCTGCCTTCCTCCCCGCTGCCCTGGCTGTACGGCGTGGCACGCAACTGCCTGGCCAACGCGGTGCGCGGCCACGGACGCCGCCGCCGGCTCGTCGACCGGCTCGGCAACGACGACACCGCGCACGGACGGCACATCGCGGCAGGCCCCGAGACCGAGACCCCCGGCGCCTGGGTGCACGAGGCACTCGCCCGGCTCTCCGCGCCGGACCAGGAGGTGCTGCGCCTGACGGCGTGGGAGGAACTCGGCATCGAGGAGGTCGCGGTCGCCCTCGGCTGCGGCAAGCGGGCCGCCGCGATGCGGCTGCACCGGGCCCGTCGCCGCCTCAGAGCCGAGATAGACGGGATGCGGCCGTCGGATACATCGGATACAGCGGACATGGCGGACACGGGACACTCACTGCGAGAGGGGGACCGGCGATGACCGACGTCCTCTCCGCACGGGCGACCGCGCCTGGCGACGGCCCACGACCACAGCGCCCCACCGACGCAGCGAACGCGCGTGCTCTGCCCGCGGCCGGGGCGGATTGCGCCGCGTGCCTTCTGACCGGGGTCGCGGTCGGCCGCGCCGTGTCCGGCATCGGGATGGATAGCGCCGTGGGCGCTACGTCCAGGGCCACGGCTGGCCGCGCCGCACGTGCCGTGATCGGGGCCGGGGTCGGGTGCGACGGGTGTCTTCTGACCGGGACCGGGACCGGGGCCGGGGCCGGGATCAGTTGTGCCGCACGCGGCCCGTCCGGGACCGCGATCGGTTGCGACGCACGCGGCCCGTGCGGGCCCGTGGCCAGGCGCGCCGGACGCGCCTTGCCCTGCCGCGTGACCGGCCGTGTCGGACGCGCCTTGCCCTGCCGCGTGACCGGCCGCGTCGGATGCGCGTTGCCCTGCCGCATGACTGGCCGCGCCGGACGCCCCTTGACCTGGCCCGTGGCCAACCGCACCGGACGCGTCAAGTCCTGGACCACGGCCGGCCGCGCCGCGCGCGGCCTGACCACGCCCCCGACCGGCGGCGGTCGCGTCCATGCCCCGCGTCCCCTGCCCGCCGCCCACATGACCGCACCTAAGGATCACGGCCATGGCTGACGAACTCGAACTGCTGCGTGGCGCCAACCCGGTGCCGTCCGACGGTCCCCACTTCGGCGACGGTCCCCTGGACCACGGTGCCGAGCGGCGGCTGGAGCGGCTGCTGCGTGAGCGGCCGCCCGGCCGTCTGCGTGAGCGGCTGCTGCCCGGCACGGGCCGGCCCCGGCTCGCCTGGGGGCTCGTCGCCACGGCCGTCGTCGCCGCCCTCGCGCTGACCCTCGTACTGAGCGGCCCGAACACCACACCGGCGGTCGCCGCACCCCGTCCACTGGTGGTGCAGACCGGCTCCACACCCCTGCCCCTGGACCGGCTGGCCGAGCGTGCCGAACAGGCCGCCGCCGACGGCTCGCCCCGCCTGCGCAAGGGCACGCACGTGCAGTCCTGGAGCATGGGCATGTCGGACGACAAGCCCCCGATCACCCTCCCCGAGGAGCGGATCGTGCGCTGGCGGGCCGACGGAAGCCACACGGAACTGGTCGTGGCGACCGACCCGAGGCATCCAGGTCGCCCGGTCCTCTCAGGGGAGGGCGGCGAGCCGCACCTCGTCGAGGACGGGCACGTCCTGAGCGACCAGACCTATCCGCCGAGCTGGAGCGACGCCCCGCCGCAGTCCCCGCCGCCGCGCGATCCCGACCGGCTGCGCGCCTACCTGACGGAGGTCCAGTACACGGACGCTCCGCTGACCACGCCCCAACTGCTGGACGCCGTCGAAGTGCTGCTCGACACCTGGACCCTGGGCGCCCGGGAGACCGCGACGCTCGCCCGGCTCCTGGCGGGCACCGAGGGGCTGCGGCCCGTCGGCCAGGTGACCGACCGTCTCGGGCGACGCGGTCAGGCGTACGTGTACGACGGCACCGGCGCCCGCCGCATGCTGATCATGGACCCGGTCACCGGCGCCGTCCTCGGCCTGGAGACCACCTTCTCCACCGCCGAACCCGAGTACGGCGTAAAGAAGGGCGACGTGATGTCGTACAGCGCGTGGATGCGCTGATCACACCCCGGCCGCACGTCCTACTCGTCCCAGGCCTGGACCAGCGTCTGTTCGGCGATCTTGCCGTCCCGCAGCGAGAGCATGGACTCGGACAGGACGCGCACACCGTCCGCGTACTCACAGCTCTCGCTGTACGCGGCCTCGTCGCCCTGGATGACGCACCGCTCCAGCTTGTGCGACATGTCGCGGCTGTAGACGTCATCCAGCATCCGGCTGATCTCGTCCCGGCCGTGCAGGACCTTGGGGTGGCTGGGCTGGGTCGTGTGGTCGACGATGCGGAACTCCGCGTCGTCGGCGTAGAGCGAGAGCAGAAGATCCGGGCTCTGTCCCTCCACGCCCCGGCGCAGTGTCTCTCTGTCGAAGGCGGGGTCTGCCGCGGTTCCCATGATGACCTCCTTCGAAGGGCCGCGACCCGGTCGGAAGCGGGCCGCGAGGAGCCTCTCCTCCTGTCGAGCCTCCTCCCGTCCGGCGAGCTCGGCAAACGCAGGCAAACGCAGGCAACGCAGCCGGAGCGCTGGGCCTGACGGGTGAGGGGAGCCGCCCGCCCGTGTCCGCCGGGGACCCGCTGGCGTTGCGATAGGCATGATCTCAACACGACGTTTTGTCGCCGCCGTTGGTCTCGCCGCGGGTGTCACCGGCCTCGCCGCGCCGATGGCGAACGCGGCCGACGCGGAATCCCGGAGCCCGCTCAGCCCGGTGGCCACGCTGGACTCGCTGACCGTGAGCGACATCCCCGCCGAGCACAAGGACGAGATCCCGCGGCCCTCCTCGCAGCTGGCCGGGCTCAAGCGCCTCAATGACCTCAACCAGCTGAACCAGGTCGTCGGCCTGGTCTCCCCGGTCTTCGGTTTCGTTCCGAACGTCCGGCCCTGACGGCAGCGCGTGCGACGAGGGCCGCCCGGCTCGGGCGGCCCTCACGCATGCCCGGTGGCTCAGTCCGCCGTGGCCAGGAACTGGGTCGCCGCCAGCTCCGCGTAGAGCGGGTCGGCGGTCACGAGCTCGCGGTGCGTGCCGACCGCCCGGACCCGCCCGGCATCCATCACCACGATCCGGTCGGCCATCGTCACCGTGGACAGCCGGTGCGCCACCACCAGGACCGTCGTCGTACGGGCCACGTCCGCGACGGTGTCGCGCAGCGCCGCCTCGTTCACCGCGTCCAGCTGTGAGGTCGCCTCGTCGAGGAGCAGCAGCCGGGGGCGGCGCAGCAGGGCCCGGGCGATGGCGACCCGCTGCCGCTCACCACCCGACAGCTTGGTGCCACGGTGCCCGACGAGCGTGTCGAGGCCGGCGGGCAGCCGGGCGACCAGACCGTCGAGACGGGTCGTCTTCAGCACCCGCGCGACGGCGTCGTCGTCCGCCTCCGGATTGCCCAGCAGCAGGTTGTCCCGCAGGGAGCCCGACAGGACCGGCGCGTCCTGCTCCACGTAGCCGATCGCGGCGCGCAGCTGCGTCAGCTCCCAGTCGGCGAGGTCGCGCCCGTCGAAGGTGATCGTCCCGGTTTCCGGCTCGTAGAACCGCTCGATCAGCGAGAAGACGGTGGTCTTGCCGGCGCCCGACGGGCCCACGAACGCCGTCATGCCCTGCGCGGGCACGGCGAACGTCACGCCGTGGTGGACGTACGGCAGGTCGTCGGCGTAGCGGAAGCGGACGTCGTCGAAGGCGAGGGCGGCGGGCTGTGCGCCGGGGGAGGGGAGCGGGGCGGCGGCGGCCGTCGTCGGCTCGGCGGGCAGCCGCAGCGCCTCCTGGATGCGGGTGAGGGCCGCGGCGCCCGTCTGGTACTGCGTGACGGCGCCGACGACCTGCTGTATCGGCGACATCAGATAGAAGACGAACAGCAGGAACGCGACCAGCGTGCCCACGTCGATCGCGCCGGTCGCCACGCGCGCGCCACCCACCGCGAGCACCGTGATGAAGGCGATCTGCATGGCGAGCCCCGCCGTGTTGCCCGCGGCCGCCGACCACTTGGCCGCCCGCACGCTCTGCCGCCACGACTCCTGCGCCGCCTCGTGCAGCGTGCGTTCCTCCCGGTGCTCGGCACCGGACGCCTTCACCGTGCGCAGGGCGCCGAGGATCCGCTCCAGCGAGGCGCCCATGACACCCACCGCGTCCTGCGCCTGCCGGCTCGCCTTGTTGATGCGCGGCACGATCACGCCGAGGATCACGCCCGCGCCCACGATCACGGCCAGCGTGACGCCCAGCAGCACGGGCTCCACCAGGCCCATCATCACCACCGTCGCGACGAGTGTGAGTCCGCCCGTGCCCAGCCCGACCAGCGAGTCGGTGGTGACCGCGCGCAGCAGGGTGGTGTCCGAGGTGATGCGGGCCATCAGGTCGCCGGGTTCGCTGCGGTCCACGGCCGGGATCCGCAGCCGCAGCAGATACGACGACAGGGCGCGCCGCGCACCGAGCACCACCGACTCGGCGGTGCGCTGCAACACGTACGAACCCAGCGCGCCGACCGCCGCGTTGGTCACGACCAGGGCCGACATCGCCAGCAGCGCCCCGGTGATCGCCCGGTCGTGGGCCAGATCGTCGATCAGGCCCCGCGCCACGAGCGGCAGCATCAGCCCGGTCGCCCCGGTGACCAGCGAGAGCACGGCACCGGCGATCAGGGAACGGCGGTGCGGCCGTACGTAGCCGAGGAGCAGCCGCCAGGCGGGTGTCCCGGTCTCGGTCTCTGCGATGCTCACGTCGCTCCTTCGGCGTCGGGCGGAGCTGTCAGGTTACGGGGCCCGCCGGGTGCGGTGCCCCGCGTTTTCGGGCAGCGCGTGAGCTGGTGTTACGGCGCCGCGGGTGGCCGATCCGCATCCCTTACCGATCAGTCGCGCGTAGGGTCGGAAAAGAAGGCATCCGGGCCGACGAAGGAGTCAGCATGGCGCAGGAAGTACGCGGTGTGATCGCACCGGGCAAGGACGAGCCGGTACGGATCGAGACCATCGTCGTGCCCGATCCCGGCCCGGGGGAGGCGGTCGTGCGCGTCCAGGCCTGCGGGGTGTGCCACACCGACCTGCACTACAAGCAGGGCGGCATCAGCGACGACTTCCCCTTCCTGCTCGGCCACGAGGCCGCGGGCGTGGTCGAGGCGGTCGGCGACGGCGTCACCGACGTCGAGCCCGGTGACTTCGTGATCCTCAACTGGCGTGCGGTGTGCGGGAAATGCCGCGCCTGTCTGCGCGGGCGGCCCTGGTACTGCTTCGACACCCACAACGCCGGGCAGAAGATGACCCTCACCGACGGCACCGAGTTGTCCCCGGCCCTCGGTATCGGCGCCTTCGCCGAGAAGACGCTGGTCGCGGCCGGGCAGTGCACCAAGGTCGACCCGGCGGTCGCCCCCCAGGTGGCCGGACTGCTCGGCTGCGGCGTCATGGCCGGCATCGGCGCCGCGATCAACACCGGGAACGTCGGCCGGGGCGACACGGTCGCCGTCATCGGCTGCGGAGGCGTCGGCGACGCCGCCATCGCCGGCTCGCACCTCGCCGGAGCGGCGAAGATCATCGCCGTCGACATCGACGACCGCAAGCTGGAGACCGCCCGGACCATGGGCGCCACCCACACCGTCAACTCCCGCGAGACCGACCCGGTCGAGGCGATCCGCGACCTCACCGGCGGCTTCGGCGCCGACGTCGTCATCGAGGCCGTAGGCCGCCCGGAGACGTACAAGCAGGCCTTCTACGCCCGCGACCTCGCCGGCACGGTCGTCCTGGTGGGCGTGCCCACCCCAGAGATGAAGCTGGAACTGCCGCTGCTGGATGTGTTCGGCCGGGGCGGGGCGCTGAAGTCCTCCTGGTACGGCGACTGCCTGCCCTCCCGCGACTTCCCGATGCTGATCGACCTGCACCTGCAAGGGCGCCTGGACCTCGGGGCGTTCGTCACCGAGACCATCCAGCTCGACGAGGTGGAGAAGGCGTTCGAGCGGATGCACCACGGCGACGTGCTGCGCTCGGTGGTGATGCTGTGATGGCCCCGCGCGTCGAACACCTCGTCACCTCCGGGCAGTTCAGCCTCGACGGCGGCACCTGGGACGTCGACAACAACGTCTGGATCGTCGGCGACGACCACGAGGCGATCGTCATCGACGCCGCCCACGACGCCGACGCCATCGCCGCGGCCGTGGGAGACCGCCGGCTCACGGCCATCGTGTGCACCCACGCCCACAACGACCACATCGACGCCGCCCCCGCCCTCGCCGAGCGCACCGGGGCCACCATCTGGCTGCACCGCGACGACCTGCCGCTGTGGCAGCAGACCCACCCGGACCGCGAGCCCGACGCCTGGCTGGTCGACGGCCAGGTGATCGAGGCCGGCGGCGCCGACCTGCGGGTCCTGCACACCCCGGGGCACGCGCCCGGCGCGGTGTGCCTGTACGACCCCGGGCTCGCCACCGTCTTCACCGGGGACACCCTCTTCCAGGGCGGCCCCGGCGCCACCGGCCGGTCCTTCTCGCACTTCCCGACGATCATCGACTCGATCCGTGACCGCCTCCTCACGCTGCCGCCCGGGACGAAGGTCCTCACCGGCCACGGAGACTCCACGACGATCGGCGCGGAGGCCCCGCACCTCCAGGAGTGGATCACCCGCGGCCACTGATCGCGTGTCGCCCGCAAAAGGCGACAGAAGATGTCCGGCTTACCCGTCACCCTGGAAGCGACAAGCAGCCACGGTCACGGGAGGTCGGACATGTCAGCTCCGTTGCAGGGCAAGGTCGCACTGGTCGCCGGTGCGACCCGGGGCGCCGGACGAGGCATGGCGGTGGAGCTAGGCGCGGCAGGCGCCACCGTCTACGTCACCGGCCGCAGCACCCGCGCCCGCCGCTCGGAGTACGACCGGCCCGAGACCATCGAGGACACCGCCGACCTGGTCACCGAGGCCGGCGGGCAGGGCATCGCCGTACCCACCGACCACCTCGACCCGGCGCAGGTCCGCGCCCTCGTGGACCGCATCGCCGAGGAACAGGGCCGCCTCGACGTCCTGGTCAACGACATCTGGGGCGGCGAGAAGCTCTTCGAGTGGGAGTCCCCGCTCTGGGAGCACGACCTCGACAACGGCCTGCGCCTGCTCAGACTCGCGGTCGAGACGCACGCCATCACCAGCCACCACGCCCTGCCCCTGCTGCTGCGCAACCCCGGCGGCCTGGTCGTCGAGGTCACCGACGGCACCGCCGACTACAACGCCGACAACTACCGCGTGAACTTCTTCTACGACCTCGCCAAGTCGTCCGTCCTGCGCATGGCCTTCGCCCTCGGCCACGAACTCGGCCCGCGCGGCGCCACCGCCGTCGCCCTCACCCCCGGCTGGCTGCGCTCGGAGATGATGCTCGACATCTATGGGGTACGGGAGGACAACTGGCGCGACGCCCTGGAGCGCGTCCCCCACTTCGCCATCTCGGAGACCCCGCGCTACGTCGGCCGGGCGGTGGTCGCGCTCGCCGCCGACCCCGACGTGGCGCGCTGGAACGGCCGCTCCCTCTCCAGCGGCGGCCTGGCCCAGGAGTACGGCTTCACCGACCTCGACGGCAGCCGCCCGGACGCCTGGCGCTACCTGGTCGAGGTGCAGGACGCGGGCAAGCCGGCCGACACGACCGGCTACCGCTGACGGACCGCCGGGGCAGTACGGTCGGCGCATGACGGACACCAGGCGCTTCGAGGGATACGGGGTTCTCATCACCGGCGGGGCGCGCGGCATCGGCGCCGCCACCGCCCGCCGGTTCGCCGGTGAGGGCGCGCGGGTCCTGATCGCCGACCGCGACCCGGACGAGGCCGCGCGGACCGCGGCGGCGCTGCGGGACGAGGGCCTGACCGTCGAGGGGCGCGGGTGCGACGTGGCCGACCGGGGCGCGGTCGAGGCGGCCGTCGCCCACGCCGCCGACACCTTCGGTTCGCTCGACGTGCTGGTCAACAGCGCCGCCCACTGCTCACCCGACACCCCCCGTTTCGAGGACGAACCGGACGAGTCGTGGGCGCGTGACCTCGACGTCACCCTGACCGGCGCGTACCGCTGCTGCCGTGCCGCCCTGCCGCACCTGGCGGCCTCCGGCTGCGGCGCCGTCGTCTCCATCGGCTCGGTCAACGGCCTCCAGGACTTCGGCAACCACGCCTACAGCGCGGCCAAGGCCGGCCTGGTCTCCCTGACCCGCACCCTCGCCGGGCACGCCGCGGCGCGCGGCGTCCGAGTCAACCTCGTGGCACCGGGCACCGTGCGCACCACCGCCTGGGAGGGCCGCGACCAGGACCTCGAAGCGGTACGGCGGCTCTACCCCCTGGGCCGGGTCGGCGAACCGGAGGACATCGCAGCGGCCGTCGCCTTCCTCGCCTCGCCCGACGCCGCGTGGATCACCGGCACCACGCTGGTCGTCGACGGCGGTCTCACCGCCGTGAACACGGGCTTCCGCGACGCGCTGCGGAACTGACCCGCTCCCGCCGACCGCGCGGTGAGGTATGTCACCGTTTCGTCGCAGGCTGTCAGCCCGCACAACCGAACCCCCCGTGCGTCCGTCTAGCAGGCAGGGATCAGCAGACCATGCGACCACTTCCGCGAAAGGGCAGGACCAACCATGGGGGACGTACGCAGACGGGGCGCCGTCGCACTCGGGATCACCGCACTGGTGGCACCGCTCACGCTCGCACTCGGTGCCAGTCCGGCCGCGGCCGCGAGCTGCACCACCAAGACCGGCCCGTACCAGAAGCAGGTGGAGAAGTTCCTCGGCCGCCCGGTCGACGGCAAGCAGTCCGCCGCCGACTGCAAGGCGATCCAGGCCTTCCAGACCAAGCACGGCATCTCCCCGAACGCGGGCTACGCCGGACCCGTCACCTGGGGTGTGATGGACCTGATGCAGAAGCAGAAGGCCGTCGGGACGAACCCCAACAAGGACGGCAAGTGCCCGGTGAACAAGGGCCGGATCGCCTGCGTGAACCTGAGCCTCCAGCTGAGCTGGATCCAGGACGGCAAGAAGCTCGTCTACGGCCCCGTCCCGGTCCGCACCGGCCGCAACGGCTACGAGACCCGCACCGGCCTGAAGAAGATCTACTGGCGCAACATCGACCACGTCTCGTCCATCTACGACGTGCCGATGCCCTACGCCCAGTTCTTCGACGGCGGCCAGGCCTTCCACTCGGTCGGCGTCAGCATGTGGAACCCGCCGGGCTCGCACGGCTGCGTCAACATGACCAAGACCGACGCGAAGAAGTACTGGTCGCTGCTGAAGAAGAACGACGACGTCTTCGTGTACGGCCGTAAGCCGGGCACCTGATCCGGGCACCCGGCTCGGACCCGCCCCTTACTGCGGCGCGTCCCCGAAGTCCGGGATCTCCAGCCGTACCCCGCCCTGCCGCGCGGACTCGTGCGCGATGATGCCCGGCAGGGTGTAGCGGGCGGCCACCCACGCGTTCACCGACGGCAGGGTGCGCGTGTTGACGGCGGTCACGAAGTCGTCCACCAGGAAGTGGTGGCTGCCCTCGTGGCCGTTGTGGAGGTGGTCGAACTCCCTCGGCAGCCGCGCACGGTCGTGCACGGGAGCCGACCCGGAGGTGAACGCGGCCCGCAGCTCGGGCGCGATGTGCTGGAGCGACGGGTCGTCGGGCGCCATGGTGGGCTTGGGCTCCAGCAGTTCGCTGATGTCCTTCACGCCCTGCTTGTCCTGCCACAGGGCGACCGTGGCGAGCTGCTCCATGCTCGCCTCGGTACCGAAGAAGCGGAAACGCGACTCCCGTATGTGCGAGGGGTAGCCGACCCGCCGGAACTCGTTCGTACGGAACGAGCCCCCGCCCGCCACCTCGAACAGCGCCGTGGCGTTGGAGAAGTCGTTGTCGAACTGGCTGACCTCCTTGTCGAAGACACCGTCGCCCCGGTCGTCGACGACACCGATCGCCGACACGCTGACCGCGTGCGTCCGCCAGGCGCCCAGCACCCCGCCGACCGCGTGCGTCGGGTACAGCAGCGGGGGATAGCTGGCGGTGGCCTTCCAGTTCTCGCCGCCGCTGTACTGGTAGGCCTCGTAGAAGCCCAGGTCCATGTCGTGGACGTAGTCGCCCTCGGCGTAGAACAGCCGCCCGAAGGCGCCCTCGGCGATCTGGTTGCGGGCGTGGACCGTCGCCGGGTTGTACTCGCTGGTCTCGCCCATCATGTACGTCAGCCCGGTCGCCTTGACCGTGTCGATGATCGCGGCGATCTCCTCCGTGCTGATCGCCATGGGGACCGCGGAGTACACGTGCTTGCCGGCGTTGAGACCCTGGAGCACCAGCGGCCCGTGCGTCCAGCGCTGGGTGAAGATCGCGACGGCGTCGACGTCCTCCGATTCCAGCATGGCCTGGTACGACGGGAAGGTGCCCGTCAGCCCCTGGGCGGAGGCGAGTTGCTCGGCCCGCTCGGGCAGCAGGTCGGTGACGTGGACGGCGCTGACGCCGGGGTGGGCCTGGAACAGCGTGGCGAACTGGCCCGAGAACTGTCCGGCGCCGACGATGCCGATGGAGAACGTCATGTAAGGCGTGCCCTTCACTGGTCGTGGGATCACTGCGGTCGTGGGGTCACTGCGAGAGGATCAGGTTGATCTGCTCGTTGGTCTGGTCGAGGCTGCTGACCGGCTTGCCGTTGCCGTAGATGTCCTCCATCGCCGGTGACATCAGCGCCGTCATGTCCGCCGAGTAGCTGGCGATCGGGTAGGAGAAGGTCCGGAAGTTCTTCTTGTCGGCCACGGGCTTCGTGAACGACGAGACGTCGATGCCCTTCTTCCGGTACGCGGCGACGGCGGCCTCGGTCCCGGCCGGGGTGGCGGGGAACACGACGCCGTAACCGCCGACGACCTTCTGGCACTTGTCCGAGGCCAGGTACGCCACCCACTTCTTGGCGCCCGCCTTGTTCTTGGAGGCCTTGGTGACGGAGTCGGCGAGGCCGTTCATCATGGTGGCTCGCTTGCCGGTCGGGCCGACCGGCGTCAGGGCGGTCTTGATGTCCCGGCCCTTGAAGCCGGCGTACGAGGAGATCATCCAGGCCCCGTCGAACGCGGTGGCGGCCTTGCCCGCCGCGACCTGGGTGTTCGCCTGGTTGGACTGGACGTTGTAGTCGGACAGCGGCGGCATGTAACCCTTCCTCGCCAGGCCGAAGTACCACTCGACGACCGACTGGAAGGTCTTGCTGTCGTACTGGTACTTCGTTCCCCAGCGCGGCTTGTCCAGGTAACTCCACCCGGCGGAGGCCGCGAAGTTGCTCCACTGGGTCTGGCCGTCGCCGAACCCGCCGCCGTTGCTGGCCATGCCGTAGACCTTGACGTTGTTCTTGTCGAAGCCCGGCTCGTCGCCCCGCTTGCCGTTCCTGTCGATCGTGAGGTGGGCGATGGCCTTCTCGAAGGTGCCGCCGTCCTCGGGGTTCCAGGCGAGGCTGTTTCAGCTGCTCGGCGGTGAGGCCCGCGTCCTTCGTCATCTTCGAGTTGTAGAACAGCGCGACGGTGTCCCAGTCCTTGGGGGCGCCGTAGCGGTGGCCGTCCTTCCCGATCCAGTTGGCGGCGAGGCCCGGCTGGTAGTCGGCGTTCTCGATGCCGAGGTCGTCGAGCGGTTCGAGGACCTTCAGGTCGGCGTACTGGCCGAAGTTCTGGATGTGGTCGGTGAACACGTCCGGCTGGGTGCCGGCGATGAACCCGGCGGTGAGCTTGGTCCAGTAGTCGCTCCAGCCCAACTGGGTGATCTTGACGTTGAGTCCGGGGTTCTCCTTCTCGAACCCCTTCGCGCAGGCCTGGTAGGCGGGCAGCTGGTTGGCGTCCCACAGCCAGTACGTGACCGTGTTCGCGGAGGATCCGGCGGCACCGCCCTGTGCGCATCCGCTGACCAGGGACAGCGTCAGCGCTCCGGTCGCCGCTACGAGCGTACGCAGTCGAATTCGCATCACAGTCCCCTTACTTGATCCCGGTGAAGCCGATGGAGCTGACGATGCGGCGCGCGAAGCAGGCGAACAGCACCAGCATCGGCAGCGCGGCGATCAGCGTCGCCGCCATGAGCCCGGACCAGTCGACGCCGGTCGCCGGGGTCTGCGCCCGGAAGATCGCCAGCGCCACGGTCAGCACCCGCGAGCCGTCGCTGTAGGAGACCATCAGCGGCCAGAAGTAGTCGTTCCAGGAGGTGATGTACGTCAGCACGCCCAGCGTGACGATCGGCGTGGACGCCATCGGCAGCACCACCCGGAAGAAGATCTTGATCTTCCCGGCGCCGTCCAGCAGCGCGGCTTCCTCCACCTCCTGCGGGATGTTCATGAAGAACTGCCGAAGGAAGAACACCGCGAACGGCGTCATGAACATGGTGGGCAGCGCGATGCCCAGGAGCGTGTCCACCAGGTGAAGCTGCTTGATGAGCACGAAGTTCGGCAGCAGCGTGAAGATGGTGGGCACCATCATCCCGGCGAGGAACAGGCCGAACACCTTGTCCCTCCCGCGCCAGCGCAGCCGTGAGAAGGCGTACGCGGCCATCGCGGAGAAGAAGAGCTGACATCCGGTGATCAGGGTGGAGACCAGCACCGAGTTGAGCAGATAGCGCCAGAAGTCGAGCCCGCCGCCGGCCCCGCCCTGTTTGACGGCCTCCTCGGCCGACTGCATGCCCAGGGCGCGTTCGAAGCCGCTGGTGGTGAGGTCCACGGGCAGGGGGTTGGTCGGATCGGCGTTGAGCCCCGCGTTCGTGGACAGCGCGGTGCGCAGGATCCAGTAGAACGGCAGCAGGGTGATGAGGACGATCAGCCCCATCACGGTCCAGGCGGCGGCCCGCCCGAAGGGGAACCTGCGCCGGACCGGTCGCAGGGTCGTCGACGTCGTTGTCGTCACGGCAGCCATACCGGTGTCTCCTTTCCGTCAGCCGAGGTCGGTCCGGCCGGCCCGGGTGAGCCGGTACTGGAGGACGGTGATCGCGCTCAGCACGACCAGCAGGGCGACGGACATGGCCGAGGCGTAGCCGAACTGGAAGCGCCCGAAGGCCGAGCCGTAGATGTAGTACTGGAGCACGTTGGTCGCGTTCGCCGGACCGCCCGCGGTGGTCACGGCCACGGTGTCGAACACCTGGAACGACCCGATCACCGTCATGATCAGCACGACGGCGAGCACCGGCCGCAGCAGCGGCATGGTGATCCGCCAGAACATCCGCCACTCGCTCGCGCCGTCCACCCGGGCCGCCTCGTACATGTCGCCCGGGATCGCCTGGAGACCGGCGAACAGCAGCAGCGCGGTGTACCCGACGTGTCGCCACACGTTGATGAGCGCGATCGTCGGGATCGCCCAGGTCTCGTCGGCGAGGAACGGGATGCGGTCGGCGCCGAGGGCGCTGATGATCTCGTTGCCGATGCCGAGCTGGGTGTCGAGGATCCAGAGCCAGACCAGACCGGCGACGACGTTCGACATCAGGTACGGCGTGAGCACGATGCCGCGCAGCATCGCCGACTGGGTCAGCCGCTGCAGGAGGACGGCCATGGCGAGCGCCGCGACCGTCTGCACGCCGATGTTGATGACGACGTACTCGACGGTGACCGCCAACGAGTCCCAGAAGATGGGGTCGTTGACCATGCGGACGTAGTTGTCCAGGCCCACCCACTCGGCCGGTGTCAGCAGGTTGAAGCGGGTGAAGCTCAGGTAGATGCCCCGGAGTGTCGGCCAGAGCAGGAAGACGACGAAGCCGAGCAGCGCCGGCGCGATGAAGAGCGCGGCCAGCCGTCCGTCACCCCGGTTCTCGCCCATCTCGGCCCGTCGGGTCCTGGGCTTGTTGTGGGCCTCCGCCGCGCCGCCCACGGGCAGACGCGACGGAGGGCTGCTGGAGGCGATGGTCATCGGGAGACTCCCTCGCTGCGGCGGCTCGTCCTCTGGCGGGACTTACTTTTGGTGCGAAACAATTGCTGCGTCAAGAGGGGTGCAAACATCTTTTCGCAGGAACCATCATCGACTTAGAGTGGTCATGTTGGTTTCAGTGCGAAAGAAAAGGGTGAGGGGAGCGGACCTACATGACCGCAGGCATCGCCAGCTGGCCGCCGCTGAGCCCGGGGGAGCGCTCGGTGGCCATCGAGGTGCTCGTGCACGGACCGCTGTCGCGCACCGAACTCGCCCGCAGGCTGGGACTGTCGGCCGGCAGCCTCACCCGGCTGACCAAGCCGCTGATCGAATCCGGCCTGCTGGTCGAGGTGGCCGAGGCGGGCGTGCCGGCGGAGGCGCGCCAGGGCCGCCCCTCGACACCGCTGGACGTCGTCGCCGACTCCTGGTCCTTCCTCGGCTTCAAGATCACCGAGGACATGGTCTACGGCGTCGTCACCACGCTCAGAAGTGACATCGTCGCCCGCCACGACCGCCCGCTCACCACCCACGACCCCGCCGAAGTCGCCGACGTACTCGGGGAGATGACCGCCGAGCTGATCCGCGACCACCCCCGGCTCGCCGGGATCGGCATCGGCGTCGGGGGTTTCGTCCAGGATCGCGCCGTCGTCGGGGAATCGCCCTTCCTGCTGTGGCGGGACGTGCCCCTGGCCGAGCTCGTCGAGGAGCGCACCGGGCTGCCCGTGGTCGTGGAGAACGACGTCGCCGCCCTGGTCGAGGCCGAGACCTGGTTCGGTGCCGGTCGCGGCCTGGACCGCTTCGTCGTCCTCACCATCGGCGCCGGAATCGGCTACGGGCTCGTCCTGGGCGGCAAGCGGGTGGCCTACGCCGAGGAGGACCGCGGCTTCGGCCGGCACTGGATCGTCGACCCCAACGGGCCGCTCACCCCGGACGGCCGGCGCGGCAGTGCCGTCTCACTGCTGACCATCCCCAACATCCGCTACCAGGTCCAGGCCGCCACCGGCCGCGACCGGACCTACGAGGAGATCCTCGCGGCGGCCGCCGCCGGGGACCCGATGCCCGCCCGGGTCGTCGACGAGGCGGCCCGGGCGCTGGGCACGCTCGTCGCGCAGATCTCCAACTTCGTGATGCCGCAGAAGATCCTGCTCGCGGGGGAGGGGGTCGGGCTGATGGACGTGGCCGGCAAGACGGTCGAGGACACCGTCCGCGACAACCGGCATCCCCTGGCCGCCCCGGTCGAACTGGAGACGAAGGTGTCCGATTTTCACGACTGGGCGCGCGGCGCGGCCGTGCTGGCCATCAAGGTGCTGGTGCTGGGATCGGGCGAAGCGTGAACAGGCTCACGTTTACTGGGAGATGGACGTGATCAGCAACACTGTCCGGAATGACCGTTTACCTCACGATTACTCACATCGTCTTCACCTGTGGCGACGTATGCTTCACAGCATGTCCACCACTGTTGAATCCTCTTCCCAGCGAACGGCTGACGAGGTCAACGAGGAGATCCGGGCCCTGTGGCGCCGGTCGGGCGGGACACTGAGTGTCGAGCAGCGCGAGGAGTATCAGCGGCTCGTCCTGGAGTGGGCCGCCGCGGCCCCGCAGTCCGCGCCCGCGGCCTGAGCGTCAGGCTGCTGACGCATCGGACCCTCGTCCTGGGGCACCCCTGATCCAATGGGTGCCCTTCTCGCACTTTCGTCGGCCGTCGTCTACGGCATCGTCGACTTCGCCGGCGGCCTGCTGTCCCGGCACATCCACCACGCCGCCGTCACCTTCCTCGGCCAGCTCGGCGGGCTACTGCTCGCCTGCGCCGTCGCGCTCCTCATACCCGCCGACGCCGTCCACACCGCCGACCTGCTGTGGGGCGCGCTGTCCGGCGTCGGCAGCGGCGTCGCCATGCGGTTCCTCAACCGGGGCCTGAGCCGCGGCGCCATGAGCGTCGTGGTGCCCGTGAGCGCCGTCACCGGAGTCGCGCTGTCCGTGCTGTGCGGGGTGCTCGTCCTCGGCGACCGTCCGGGGGTCGTGGCCTGGCTGGGCATCGCTGTGACCGTCCCCGCGCTGTGGTTCGTCTCCGGAGGTGGAGGCGGAGGCGGCGCGGGCAAGGGGACGGCCGACGGACTCCTCGCCAGCGCGGGCGTGGCCGTGCAGTACCTCGCCCTCGGGCAGGCGGCCTCCGCGAGCGGGCTGTGGCCCGTCGCCGCGGGCCGTGTCGCCGCGGTCCTCGTCCTCCTGCCGGATGCCGCCCGCCACGCCCGCCGGCTGAAGCTGCCGCCGGGCCGCTGCGTCCAGGCCCTCCTCATCGGGGCCGGCGCGGCCCTCGGCCTCGTGCTGTATCTGCTCGCCGCGCAGCGCCAGTTGCTCGCCATCGCCGTGGTCCTCGCGTCCCTCTACCCCGCCCTGCCCGTCGTCCTCGGCCTCGCCCTCCTGCACGAACGGATCAGCCGGCGCCAGGCGCTGGGGCTGCTGGGAGCGGGGGCGGCGACGGTACTGCTCACGCTGGGCTGAGCACGACACCCTCCGACGTGCGGCCGCACGCACGCGCATCAGCCCCAAGTAGCCGAGTAGTGCTGCCGATACGCCTTGCGGTCCTGCTCCGCGCGGATCCACCGGGTCGCCACCAGGGCGACGAGGCTGCCCGCGATGACGAGCAGGCCGGGGCCGACGTTGCGCGGGTCGGTGAGGCGGCTCAGCAGGCCCGACACGTCCTCGCCCGACACCGGCGCCGACGAGCCGGGCGAGGCGGCGCCCTGCGAGGCCGACGGCGCGGGGGAGGCGCCGGTGCCGGCACCGGCCTGCTTGGCCACGATCAGTTTGACGCCCAGCTCGGTCAGCGCCTGCGTCACCGGCTGGAAGAACGTCGTACCGCCCGCAGCGCAGTCCCCGCTGCCGCCCGACGTCACACCGAGCGCGACGCCGTCGGCGAACATCGGGCCGCCGCTGTCACCGGGTTCGGCGCACACGTTCGTCTCGATGAGGCCGGTGACCGTGCCCTCGGGGTAGTTGACCGTCGCGTTCAGCGCCGTCACCTCCCCCTCGCGCAGCCCGCTCGTGCTGCCGCTGCGGAAGATCTTCTGCCCGACCTCCGCATCGGCCACGCCCGTGATCCGCACACCCTTGCCGTCACCGACCGCCACGACGTCCGCACCCTCGCCCGCGCGGCCGCTGTCGTACTTCACCAGGGAGTAGTCGTCGCCCGGGAAGCTCCCCTTGAGCGACGAGCCGACCTGCTCCCGGCCCCGGTCGTCGGCGAACCAGACGGAACCGTCGGGCCCGCAGTGCCCGGCCGTGAGGATGTAGTCGGTCGTCCCGTCGGTCACGTTGAAGCCCGCCGAACAGCGCCCGGCGGTCGACAGGATCGGCTGCGCGCCGTTGACCCGCGTCGTGAACGTACCCTCGGTGCGCTCCATGCGTACGAAGCCGCCGATGCCCTCCGCGACGTCGGTCAGCCGCGACCAGTC
Organism: Streptomyces sp. NPDC016851; assembly: GCF_055562795.1. Lineage (NCBI taxonomy): Bacteria > Bacillati > Actinomycetota > Actinomycetes > Kitasatosporales > Streptomycetaceae > Streptomyces > Streptomyces sp. NPDC016851. The sequence continues at coordinate 59,164 of NZ_JBVHEP010000008.1, read as the reverse complement.
GGAGGCGGAGACGGTGCTGTCGCCCCGGACCACCACCTCGTTGCTCTTGTAGTCCAGGGCCCAGGCGGTACCGGGCACCCGCGGCGCCGAACGCAGCGTCTTCGTGGCCGACTTGAGGTCGCTCATGCTGTGGCGCACCATCTTCGCCCGCGCACCGGCGCGCTCGACCTCGTCGGCCGCCTTCTCGTCCGTGACCGCGACGACCGGCCGGCCCGCGGCGTCGACCCAGCTGCCCGCCGTGCGGGAGGTGCCGAGACGGGACACGAGATCGGTGCCCATGCTCGTGGCCGGCCGCGCGGAGTACGGGACGCCGATCGACGGGTCGGGGGGCTCGCTCGCCACGGCGCGTGTGACCATCGTTCCTCCGAGGAGGAGTCCGCCGACGGCCGCCAGCCGTGTCACTCGCCGGACGACCCGTCGTCGTGCGTGCCTCATGCATGGCTCCCGAACCCGAACATCACGGTGTGAACACCGCGGGGCACTCCTTGAGTTGAGTGCCCTCTTCCCATACGGGGCGCAGCCGTGCCGTGTTCAGCGCACGCGTGATCTCTTCACCGCCGGCCGGCGGCGGGAACGGTCGGACCCAGGTCCGCCGGGGCGGCGAGCAGGGCCCGGCTGCGCACGTCGCCCCAGACCGAGGCCGGGTCGACGTAGGGCCGCAGCAGGGCGGTGAGGACGGGGTCCCCGCGTCCGTTGAGCTCGTCGGAGGCGATCTTGCGGGCGATCCCGGCGAGGAAGTCCGCCACCTGCACGCGCGTGTCCTCGCGCGCGACGACCAGCCGCAGCCCGGCCAGGCCGACCCCCGCCTGCCGGGCCGTCTCCTCGAGCCAGGCGATGCGGTCCGGCGTCAGCATGTTCTGCCGGTCGTGCACCAGACGGACCGGCCGCCCGTCGCCGCTCCACAGCGCGGCCGTCCGGACGATCGCCGGAAGCAGCGGGTTGAGGACCGGGATGAGGGGCGGCCCGTCCAGGAACCCCGCCCGATAGGACACCGCGCGGTCCCGGGTCGCGGCCAGCCGCTCCAGGATCGCTGCCGCGTCCGAGTCCGGCCGGGCCCGCCGCAGGGCGTCGACCGTGCCGTAGAAGACCTCGACGGGAGCGCCCGGCTCGCCGTTGTTACGGACCCGCAGCAGCTGGTTGGCCGCCTCCAGGAACGCCCGCCAACCGTCCTCCCCGAAAGCCCGGCGGCCCTCGCGGAACAGGGCGACGGCCGCGCCCGGGTCGCCCAGCAGCAGCCCGACGGCCCGGTCCACCACGAAGTAGGACTTCTCCATCAGATGCACCCGCGCCCGCCCGTGGATCGGCCCGTCGGGCGCGAGCAGCCACTCCAGCACCGCGCGGTGCTTCTCCCGCAGCAGGTGGTTCGCCTTGTACTCCTCGGCCGGCGAGCGGATCCGGTCCCGGATCTCCCGCACGGCCGCCGCTGCCGTCGCCATGGACAGCGACACGCTGGCGTGCGCGAACACGTCCGTGTTCCCGCCGGTGAGGTTCTCGCCGTCCGACCCGGACTCGTCGCAGGCGATCTCCAGGAAGGGGCCTTCGGCCCCTCCCCGCTCCCCGTCCTCACGATTCCCGCTCACTGCACAGCCCCCTATCGTGTGCCCATGACCAGGATCCCGCACGAGACGTCCGGTGAACCGAATCCCTTGCAGGCTCTCACTCTCGACCATCTCCGCCGCCGTACGAGCATGAAGTGGCGCACCTATCCGGAGGACGTGCTGCCGGTCTGGGTGGCCGAGATGGACGTGCCGCTCGCCGAACCCGTCGTACGCGCCGTCACCGACGCGCTCCGTCTCGGCGACACCGGCTACCCCGCCGGCACGGCGTACGCGGAGGCGCTGGCCGCGTTCGCCGAGAAGCGGTGGAACTGGGACGGGCTCGCCGTGGAGCGCACCGCGGTCGTGCCCGACGTCATGCTGGGCGTGGTCGAGATGCTCAAGCTGGTCACCGGGCACGGGGACGCGGTGGTCGTGAACCCGCCGGTGTACCCGCCGTTCTACCAGTTCGTCGAGCACATGGACCGGCGTGTGGTCCAGGCCCCGCTCGGCGCGGACGGGCGCATCGACCTGGGCGTCCTGGAGGAGACCTTCCGTCAGGTGGCCGCGGGTGGAGCACGGGCCGCCTACCTGCTGTGCAGCCCCCACAACCCGACCGGCACCGTGCACACGGCCGAGGAGCTGTCCGCCGTCGCCGCACTCGCCGAGCGGTACGGCGTCCGCGTCGTCGCCGACGAGATCCACGCGCCGCTCGAGGTCGGCCGCACCGCCTTCGTGCCGTACCTCAGCGTGCCCGGCGCCGAGCGCGGGCTGTCGCTGATGTCCGCCTCGAAGGCGTGGAACCTGGCCGGGCTCAAGGCCGCCCTCGCCATCGCCGGGCCCGGGGCCGGCGCCGACCTGGCCCGGATGCCCGAGGAGGTCGGGCACGGCCCGAGCCACATCGGCGTCATCGCCCACACCGCCGCCCTGCGCGACGGCGTCACCTGGCTGGACGCCCTGCTGTCCGGCCTCGACGCCAACCGGCGGCTGCTCGCGGACCTGCTGGCCGAGCACCTGCCCGAGATCCGCTACCGCCCGGGCGACGCCACCTACCTGGCCTGGCTCGACTGCCGTGCCCTCGGCCTCGGCGACGACCCGGCGGACGCCTTCCTGCACCGCGGCCGGGTGGCCCTCAACTCCGGCCTTCCCTTCGGTACGGGCGGCGCCGGGCACGTCCGCTTCAACCTGGCGACCTCGCCCGAGGTGATCGGGGAGGCGGTGCGGAGAATGGCCGCCGCGCTGCACTGAAAGCCGGGGGCACGCCGCGCGGGACGCGCTCGTAGACTGCCCGCCATGGACGACAGTGCGCCGGCCGACCTGGGCGCGGGCAAGTACCTGCTGATCACCAGCTACCGCAGGAACGGTACGCCGGTCGCCACCCCGGTCTGGGTGGTGCGCGACGGCAACGCGCTCGGCGCCTGGACGCCGGCCGACTCCTGGAAGGTCAAGCGGATCCGCAACCGCGCCGACGTCCTGGTCGGCCCCTGCGACCTGCGCGGCAACCCCACCGGCGAGCAGCTGCCCGCGACGGCGGAGATCTGCGACGCGGCGACCACCGCCCGCTACCGGCAGCTGATCGCCCGCAAGTACGGCATCACCGGCCGGCTCACCCTGCTCGGCAGCCGGCTGCGCCGGGGCCTGGACGGCACGGTGGGCATCCGCCTCACTCTGACGCGCTGACCGACCCCGGCTTGGGCGCGCGCCTTCCCGCGCTGACCCGGCATCGTCGCGCGGGATTCCCGCCCTTCCTGCCCGGCCCGCCCGCGGCGACGCCGTACGAGGCGATGCCCTGCGGGACCCCGGTTTCGCCGCACGCGCCCTGACGCGCTGCCCCCCGGCTTCGGCACCTACGCCCTGACGCGCTGCCCCCCGGCTTCGGCACCCACGCCCCGTCGCGCTGACAGCCGCTTCGGTACCCACCCCTCGTCGCGCTGACAGACGTTTCGGCACACACGTCCGGCAAGCGCTTTCCTCGCCGGGGGAGTGGACGGCCCGTCCCCGGGACAGACCACCTGTCATGAGCCGAAATCCCGTCCTGCGCGCCGCCGTCGTCGGCACGGGCCACCGGGCCCAGCTGTTCACCCGGGGCCTCGCCGAACGCCCCGGCCACCTGGTGGCCGCGCTGTGCGACCCCAGCCCGACGCGGATGGCCTTCCACAACCGGCTGCTGGCCGACGCCGGCGCTCCGGCGGCCACCGAGTGGGAGCCCGACCGCTTCACCGATCTGCTCGCCGATGAGGAAATCGACGAGGTCGTCGTCACCACCGTCGACGCCGAGCACGACCGCTACATCGTCCCGGCCCTGAAGGCGGGCTGCCGTGTCGTCACCGAGAAGCCGATGACCGTCGACGCCGAGCGCTGCGCCCGCATCCTCGGCACCGTCCGCGAGACCGGCAACTCTCTCACCGTCGCCTTCAACTACCGCTTCAACCCCGTGCACGAGAAGGTCCGTTCCCTGCTCGCCGACGGCGCGATCGGCGAGGTGCTCTCCGTCCACTTCGAGTGGCTGCTCGACGTACGGCACGGCGCCGACTACTTCCGCCGCTGGCACCGCGAGAAGCACAACAGCGGCGGCCTGATGGTGCACAAGTCCTCGCACCACTTCGACCTGGTGAACTGGTGGCTCGCCGACGAGCCCCGGGAGGTCTTCGGCTACGGGCGGCTCGGCTTCTACGGCCGCGAGGCGGGGGAGCGGCACGGGCTGCGCCGGGAGTACGACCGCGCCCACGGCGCCGACGGGGCAGCCGACGACCCTTTCGCCCTGGACCTCGCGGCCAACGACACCCTGCGCGCCCTCTACCTGGATGCCGAGCGCGACGACGGGTACCTGCGCGACCGGAACGTCTTCGACGGGCCGATCACCATCGAGGACGACATGTCCGTCCTGGTGCGCTACGCGCGCGGCGCGACGATGACGTACCACCTGACCGCCTACTCCCCGTGGGAGGGCTACCGGGTGATGTTCAACGGCAGCGCGGGCCGGCTGGAGCTGGAGGTCGAGGAGAGCCGCTGGCAGCCGCCCCTGACCCGGATCACCTCGGCCGCGGGTGCCCTGCACGGGGACACGGCGGCGGATCACCCGGGCGGCGCCCGCCTCACCCTGCGCCCGCTGTGGCAGCCCCCGGCGGACGTGCCGCTCGCGGTCGCACACGAGGCCCACGGCGGCGGCGACCCGCGCATGCTCGACGCGCTGTTCGGCCCCGCGGACCCCACCCGCCCGGCCGACACCGCGGCGACGACCCACCCGACGGCCACCGAACGCGACGGGGCACTCGCCCTGGCGGTCGGTCTCGCCGCCAACCGCAGCTTCGAGACGGGACGGCCGGTGCGCACCGGCGAACTGCTCTCCGGGATCCGGTGACCGGTGACCGGTGACCGGTGACCGGTGACCGGACCGCCCGTCAGCGCCAGGCCCGGTACGGCTCGTCCAGCAGTTGGAAGACCGGCTCGCCCCGTACCGGGTCCTTGGCCGTGGACAGCCGCACCCGGTCCCCGCTGTGGATGCCGATGGGCGGGCCCATCACCCGGCCGCGCACGATGAACCCCTCGGACATCTCGATCAGGGACACGTTGCGTGCCGCGGGCGTGTTGCGGTGCACCACCGTCGAGTGACGCACCGTGCCCGTACCCTCGCTGCGCTCCGTCCGCAGCTCGCTGCCGCGGCAGACCGGACACAGCACCCGGTGGTACATCGCGGTGCCGCACCAGGTGCAGCGCTGGTAGAGGATGGCCTCGGTGTCCGGGCCCTTCGGGTCGAGCAGACCCGTCGGGGAGCCGGCTGCCTGCTGAGTGACGGTTCCTGAGTGGTGGTACACGCTGGTCAACTCCCTGCACTCGGCCGGAATCCCGTGTGCGTGGTCACCCGCGCACACGTGTGCCCGGTTCGCCGTGCCACCGCGCACGCAGCACAGAGTATGGCACTCAGTGCCACTCGTAAAGGCACTCCGTTCCCTCAATGTGGAGCCGTTCAGCCGCGCCCCAGCGTCGACTCGATCTCCTGCACGACCCGCCACAACGGCGCGCCGCGCCGCGATACGACGACCACCACGTCCTCGGGCTGCTCCACGGCCGGAGGCACCGGCGTGCCGCCGAACGCGGACTGCACGTACGCCAGCGCGTGGTCCACCGTGGTGTTCGCCTCGCCCTGGCCGTCCGAACGCAGCCAGGAACGCAGCGCGTTGTTGTGCGCCGCGACCACCGCCGCCGCGATCACATCGGCCTGCAGGGTCCCGTCCCGGCGGGCCGCGAAACGCCGGCGCAGATACTCGGCGAGGGCGCGCTCGTAGCGCCACACCACCGACAGCTCGTAGGCGCGCAGCCCCGGGACCTTCTTGGTGAGGCGGTAGCGCTGTACGGAGAACGTCGGGTTCTCGGCGTACATCCGCAGTACGAGCCGGGCCGCGTCGCAGACCCTCCGCACGGGTTCCTCGTCGCCGGTGCCCGCCGCCAGGAAGGCCGTCATGTCGGCCAGGCACCGCTCGTGGTCCGGGAAGACCACGTCCTCCTTGGAGGGGAAGTAGCGGAAGAAGGAGCGCCGCCCGACCCCGGCCAGCGCCACGATGTCGTCGATGGTGGTCTGCTCGTAACCCCGTTCGAGGAACAGCTGGAAGGCTGCCGCCACCAGGGCGTCCCGCATGGGCGGCTTTCCGGTCCCGGCGTCGGCTTTCTCGGAGCTCATGAGCGGGAACGTAGCACCCGGAAGGGAACGCATGGCACTCAGTGCACTCATGGGGAGGAACCGAGTTCCCTCTGAACTCGTGGCGCGGCAGCCGCGTATCTAGCGGCAGGACGATCCCCGAAGACGGGCGCCCCCGAGCCCGGACGGAAGGAGAGCAGCGTGTCGACACCGTCCGAGCCCCGGCAGCCGCACGACGGCCCGGCCCTCGAACCCATCCGCGTCCTGCGGCCCCGCCGCACCGACGCACTCGCGGAACTGATGCGGGAGTACCGCGAGGAGCTCGCCTCCGCACGGGACGGCGACGAGCCCGGCGGCCAAGCAGCCGGCGGTCATGAACCCGGCGGCCAAGCACCCGGCGGCCTTGAATCCGGAAGCTACGGCTCCAGCGGCTATGGGTCGTCCAGCGGCTTCAAGCCCGGCCGCCAGGCGCCCGGCGGCTACGAGTCCGTCGTACTTCCCCGGCGGCCGGCCGGCTCCGAGGACCTGACACAGGAACTGCCGCCCCTCACCCGCGAGAAGGGCTACGGCCCTGCCGTGCCCGGATCAGGGCTGCGCCGGGCAGCCGTCGCGGTGGCCGTCGTCGCCGCGGCGGTGCTCGGCTTCGGCGGCGCCGCCCTCCTGCTCCCCGGCGGGAACACCGAAGACAAGACGGCCCCCGCGCCCCGCCCCACCGAGTCCGCTTCCGCCCCTGCCGCTGCTCAGACCCCCACACCCCCCCGGCCCCCCGCCGCCGACCCCGACGGCCCCGGCACCCTCCGCGAGGGAGCCACCGGCCCCGAGGTGACCGACCTCCAAGAACGCCTCCTGCGCATCCCGGACGTCTACCGGGACGGCGCCACCGACGGCCGCTACGACCCCACACTGACCGCGGCGGTCGCCCGCTTCCAGCTCTGGTACGGCATCCGCGGCGACGAGACCGGCGTCTACGGCAACGACACCCGCCTCGCCCTGGAGTCCCGCACGGCACCCGGCACCGGCTGACCGCCTTCTCGGGACGGCACCCCGGATGGCAACCGCAGCCCCGGCATGGTGAGGTGATGGGTGGTGAGGAGACGGTGGCCGCGCGGGTCGAGGGAGTGGTGTGGGCATGGCGGGCATGGACGCGTTCATCGGGCGGCTGGACCCCGACATGTGCGTCGTCACGGCCGTCGCGGGCGGTGAACGGGCGGGGTGCCTGGTCGGATTCGCCTCGCAGTGCTCGATCCATCCCGTGCGCTTCGTCGTGTGGCTGTCCGAGGTGAACCACACCTTCCGGGTGGCCCGGGACGCCGAAGTACTCGCGGTGCACCTGCTCGCCCGTGAACAGCACGGCATCGCGGAGCGGTTCGGCGGCCGGACCGGCGACCGGACGGACAAATTCGAGGGCATCCCGCTGCGGGAGGCCTACGGCGGGGCCGTCGTGCTGGCCGACGCGCCGGCCTGGTTCGTGGGCCGGATCGTGACGCGTGCGGGCGGCGGCGACCACATCGGCTTCGTCCTCGAGCCGGTCGAGTGGGGCGGGGACGAGACGTACGACGGGCCGCTGCTGCGCCTCTCCGGCGCCCACACCATCAAGCCCGGTCATCCGGTCGACTGAGCCGCGTCCCGCGTCCCGCGTCCCGCGTCCCGCGTCCCGCGTCCCGAAGCCGCTATGTCTCCAGAACTCCCGGCACCCGGACGTCCACGACACACACGTCGTCCCGCCGCTCGTCCGGCAGCATCCGCGCGAGCAACGGCCCCAGGGCCACGGGCCCGTCCGCGTGCGAGGACGCCACCGCCTCCGCGAGACGGTCCAGACCCCGGTCGATGCTCTCCGGAGGGTGCTCGACCAGACCGTCGGTGAACAGGATGAGCCGGTCGCCCGGCTCGAGACGGCACTCCGCCTCCTCGAAGACCGGAGCCGTGGTCGCGCCGAGCAGCATGCCCTTGGGGCGGCTCAGATACCGCGCCTCGCCGTCCCGCAGGAGCAGGGGCGGGGGATGCCCCGCCTGGGCCCAGACCAGACGGCGCTGCCCGGGGTCGTACCGGGCCAGCACCATGGTGGCCGTCGCGTGGGAATCGCGGGAGTGCAACAGCAGCGTGTTCAGCCGGGCCAGCGCGCCGGTCAGCGAGGAACCCGTGATGACCATGCCCTTCGCGGTGAAGCGGAGCTGGGCCATCGTGGCGACGGCGTCGACGCCGTGCCCGGCGACGTCGCCGACCACCAGCAGCGCGTCCCGGTCGGGCAGTTCCACGGCGCTGAACCAGTCACCGCCGACGTGCACACCCGACTGCGCGGGCAGATACGCGACCTCGACGCGCAGCCCCGCCAGGTGGACGGGCCGGTTGGCCAACGGCAGCAGCGCATGCTGGAGCCGGGAGGCCAGGGTCCGTTCGGCCTGGAGCACGTCGTGCTGCGTGAGGATCGCCTGCTCGCTCTCGACCAAGGCCAGCTCCGCCCGCCGCCGGGCCGTCATGTCCTGGACGACACCGTGCACCTCGACGGGCGTGCCGTGCGTGTCGGCCACGGCCTCGGCCACCAGCCGCAGATGCCGGATGCCACCGCTCGTCCTGATGCGGAAGGGCAGGTCGAACGCCCGCCCCCGCTGGACGAGGTCGCGGACGGCGCGGCTCACCGCGGGAGCGTCCTCGGGGAGCGCGAGCTCCGGCATCCCGGCGAGCCGCACCGGGCCCTGCGCGGGGTCCCGGCCGAAGATGGAGAACACCTGGGTCGACCAGGAGGCCTCCTGCGTGGCCAGGTTCCAGTTCGCCCAGCCGAGGTTGCCCAGCCGCTGGAGATCCGCCAGCCGCTGCTCCTGCCGGTCGGAGGAGCCGTGCCGGATCCAGGTGACGACCAGCGCGTCGTCCAGCCGCGCCGCCCGCGCCGAGTACGTGGACAGCGCCGCGATGCCCCCCACGACCTCCTCGTGCGCGAACGGTTCACTCTCGTACGGCTCCCCGGTGGACAGGGTGCGCAGGCAGCCCTGCCACAGCGGCTCCTCCGTCAGGGCGGGCCGGAACTCCAGCAGCCGCCGGCCGGCCAGCTCCTCACCTGGGCGCCCCAGCAGGTCACCCGCCCGCGCGGTCGCCGCCTCGACCCGGAAGTCCTCGGTCTCGCCCGACGCGGCCCGCAGTGGGCTGAGCAGCATCGCCGCGATCGGCAGCGCGTCGAACAGGGTCTGCACCGCGTCCGTGGCGGCGTCGCCGGCCCGCTCGGTCGGTGCGTCGAAGGCGCGCAGCCGGCCGGCGCACAGCTCGGTGACGCCCCGCAGATGGGCGCGGTCGCGGGGCGTGAACGCCCCGGCGTGGACGCGCAGCACGCCGATGCAGACCTCGGCCGAGCCCGCCGTGTCCACGGGCAGCCAGGCGCGCGACCGCCACCGCTCGGGCGGGTCACCGATCAGCAGTTCCCGCCGCTCGTGCGTGGCGACGTCCTCCAGCCAGCACGGTTCGCCCGTCCGCAGCGCGTCCAGCGCCGCGATCCCGCTCAGCGGCGGTACCCGGCTCCACTGGGTGGCCAGCTGGTCGTCGATGCCGGCGTGCCCGATCAGTTCGAGTCCGCCGTCGGGCCTGCGGGCGTAGATCATGACGGCGTCGGCCGCCATGTCGGGCGCGAGATGCTCCAGCAGACACCGGGCCAGGTCGGGCGGTGTCGTCACCCGAACGAGGGCCTGCCCGAGGCGGGCCAGGGCGGCGGAGACGTCGTCCGGCGCGGACGTCTCCACCAGGGCCGCGGAGCCGGGGCCGGGGGCGTCGGCGCCGAGGGGCTCGGTCGCCTCGCCGGGGCCGGGTGCCGTGGGTGCCAGGGAGCCGAGCGTGATCCAGCACTCCTCCAGCAGGGTGTGGCGCGCCGCCTTGGCCCGCTGGAGCAACCGCTCGTCCGCCGCGTCCGCGGAACACCCGGTCAGCGCCATCACCGCGCCCTTGGCCCGCTCGACGACAGCCGACGTCGCCGCCTGGTCGCGCAGCCGGTCCAGTTCGGCGCGCTGCCGGGCGACGATCTTGGCCAGTTCGACCAGGTCCGGTGCGGCACCGGGCTCCGCCGGTGTCACGGGCTCGCTCGTCACGCGTTGAGCATCGCATACCCGGCCTTGTTCGAAGACTGCCTTGTGCGCACGGGCAGCTCCCGGTTCCCGGGGGCCACGCCGGTCACATCAGTCTCTTGAGCGTTCAGGGGTCGTCGCGTGGATACAGCCACAGTCGCAGCAGCCGGCTGAGCCTCGGCATCACCAGATAGGTCAGCACCGGCAGCAGGACCAGCGGGAACACGGCGGCCCGCAGCGGCAGCGGCCAGCCGGTGGTGTGCGGCGTCACCAGCCACTGGATGAGCAGGGTGAAGGGATACGCGCCGAGGAACGTCGTGAGGACCATCTTCCACCGGGGCGGGGCCTGCACGGTCGTGCCGGGCAGGCTGAACCAGGTCTCCATCCCGGTCGTCGACTGGCGCTCGCTGCTGACCTCGGTCGCGATGTCCTCGATCCGCCGGTGCCAGTGTGCGCGCTCCTCGGACTCCAGCCAGGCGGCGAGCCGGTGCTGGTCGGACCAGCGCAGCACGGCGTGGTACCGGTGGCCGTCCTCGGGAGTGAGCCAGGAGACGCCCTCGTTGCCCGGGAACTGTCTGGCGCAGCGGGTGATGCCGCGCGTCCACTCCTCGAACTGCTGCTCCCGGCCAGGTCGCACCTGCCAGGTCAGAACCGTGGTCACCGGCTCGGCGCGCCGGATTTCGGTGGTGCTCATCCCCCTGCGGGTGCCACGCCTGACGCGGGCCATGCCCCGGGCCTCACGGCTGGCGGTTGGCCTCCACCAGCGCCGTGGTGACCGCCCGCACGCTGCGCGCGATGTGCTGCAACTGCATGACCTCGGCCGCGTACAGCTTGATCGTGTGCTCGATGACGCCCTCGTGCAGGCCGAGTCCCGGTAGGTCGGCGCGGGCGGTCTGGAGGGCGGTGCGGGCCACCCTGAGTTCCTGCTGGACCTGGATCTGGGCATGCCGGGCGAGCAGGACGGGGTGGCGGACGAAAACGGGGTAGCCGGCGTAGCGCGCGGGCACCAGCTCGCGCAGCCACTTGGCCGCCGAGCGCTCCCAGTCGTAGCTCCCGGGGGTCTTCACCTGGCAGGGCCAGTCCGGGCTGATGCGCGTGGTCGTCAGGGGCATGATCATCGCTTCCGGGTGTGCGGCGTCGTGAGGGTGGACGACGGGTCGGGGCGGCCCCGGCCTAGGGGATGGCCGGGGCCGCCACGGACACCCGGGACGCCGAAGCGGGTAGGAGCCGGCCCCTCGGGTGCGGAACGGATCCGGAAGGGCCGGGTCGCGATCCGTGTGCAGTATTTATATATGCCATCCGGTTTTCAAGCCGCATGAAAACATTCATGCGCGCTTTGTTGCGGACCGCCGCTCAGTCCCGGAGGAAGAAGTGATGCTGGTCGGCGACCTGCTCGTACTCCTCGAGCCGGGCCTGGGTCCGTTCCGGATCCGCGTCCGTCATGGCCTGGAGCAGCGCCGAGCACATCACGCCCGGGGCGGCGTAGGAGTCGAAGACCAGACGCGACCCGGTCCCGATGGCGAAGGCGACGTCGGCCTCGTCCGCGAGCGGTCCGAGCGCCAGGTCGGTGATCAGGGCGACCTTGAGTCCGGCGCCCCGCGCGACCCGGACGGCCGTCAGCGTCTCCTGGGCGTGCCGGGGCATGGAGAAGGCCAGCACCCAGGTGCCGCCCGCCTCGCGCGACTGGAGCAGCGCGTCGTAGGCGACACTGCCGCCCCGCGTCACGAGCCGTACGTCCGGGTGGATCCGGCGGGCGGCGTAGGCGAAGTACTCGGCCAGTGAGACGGAGATCCGCAGGCCGAGGACCGTCAGCGGGGTCGAGGACGACAGTTTGCGGCCGATGTCGATGACCAGGTTCGGGTCGGCGAAGTCCCGCCGCAGGTTCTCCAGGTTCTCGATCTCGGCGTCGACCGCCGCCTGCAGCTCGTTGCCCCGGTTCTCCTCGGCCGGTCCGCCGCCCGCGAGGGTGCCGAGCGCGATCGACTGGAGCTTCTCGCGCAGTGCCGGGTAGCCGCTGAAGCCGACCGCCGAGGCGAACCGCGTCACCGAGGGCTGGCTCACGCCGACCCGGTCGGCGAGATCCGTGATGGACAGGAACGCCGCCTCGGTGATGTTCTCGATCAGGTACTGGGCGATGCGCCGCTGGCCCGGGGACAGCCGGGGCCGGTCGAAGAGTGCTCTGAGCTGGGCGGACGGGGAGACCTCCGCTTCCGGGGCGGCCTTCCCCGAGGTGATCGCGGATGCCTGTGCGCGTGCCTGCTGCGGCGATGGCACCGGTTCGCCTCCTTCGTCTCCCAGGGACGTTCAACATAGCTCACGCACCGTGGTGACCAGGGCTTCTTCGCACAGCAATGAGGTTCCCGGCAGGTGGGATACCCGGGCGCCGGGCGGGAACCCGCCGCGGCAGAAGATCCCGACACGACGGACGAGGAGCCGATGTCATGACCGTTCCCGAGGAGAACCGGCCCAAGACGGAGACCACGGACGAGGTCCTGGAACAGCAGGACGAGAACCGGTCCCGACCGCCGGGCGCGAGCGGCCGCACGATGCGCGAGGCCCTGGAGGAGGCCGAGGTGCGGCCCGACGACTACGACGAGCATTAGCGCTCTCCAGGCCACCGCAACCGCACCGACGACGCTTCCGGCAGGTGAGACCGCATGGGCGCACTGAGTGCGCTGGAGGAGACACTGGAAAACCGATGGGAGGCCCTGTGGGCCCGGGTTCTCGACAAGGAGCCGGTCGAGGTCCTCGACGCCCTGCGGCACGAGTGCGACGACAACGCCGTGGTGTGCCGGGCGGACCGGGTCATGGTCCCCAACGCCTACGACGTGGAACTGGCCGACGAGGTGTACGACCAGCTGACGCGCCACGGCACCGACGTGGGACAGGCGCTCACCGACAGCCTGTCTCGCCACGCGGAACGCAAGGGCTACGAGTTCGCGGGCCCGCTCGCGGTACACGTCGCGAGGTGCCCGGACGTGCCCAACGGCCGCTACCGCGTGGCCAGTCGCGTGATGCAGCACGTGAGCACGGACGGCTTCTTCCACGCGACTCATTGACCCGCACACGACACACCGGTCGAAGACTCACCGGCGATAGATCGTGATCGAGTGCCCGACATCGTCGACCGGGCGGCTGCCGCCGATCAACTCGGCCAGCCGCCCGGTCGCTTTCGCGGCCGCGGAGTCCGACACCACCAGTACCCCCCGCACGTCGTCGACGGGCACCTCACGAGGATCACCGGCCCGGATGCCGTAGAAGGACGGCACCCCGCTGCCCTTGTACACCAGCCACACCCGCTCACCGCCGTACCGCTCGCGCAGCCGCTCCGCCAGCCGTCCCAGATCCTGCCCCCAGTCCACGTTGGAGTCGTGCAGGAACTCCCGCGTCCGGCCCGGCCCGCCGAACGCCTCGTTGGAGTACGGCAGGTAATAGGGGTACGTACGCAGCGAACTGGCCGCGACGAACGCCACCAGCACCCCCACCCCGACCGGGATCCACCGCCGCCGCACCACGAGAACGCACCCGGCCGCCACCGCGAGGAACAACGGCAGGAAGACGGCGTACCGGGTGCCGAAGTCCCGCGCCCCCTGCATGGCCGCCGCCAGCAGCACCAGAGGCGGGGCCAGCACATAGGGCGCGGCCGGCCGCAGACGGCGCACCGTGAGCACGACGACCGCCCCGGCGGCCCCCAGCACGAGCATCCCGAGCGGCGTCTTCACCAGCAGCGCGACCGGCAGGTAGTACCAGAGCGAGCCCGAGTACAGCCGGCCGAACAGAAAGCCCTGCCACGGCCGGTTCTCCAGCCCGAACTGGACCCGCAACCCGTCCCGGTACGCCTCCGGGAACGGCAGGAGCTGAACCAGCAGCCCCCGCAGCCCGTGCACCACCGGGACATGCTGCTCCGGAGTCCACCGCAGCCGCGGATCGACCATCAGATACGTGGCCCACACGACCGCGATCGCCGCCAGGGCCACCACGCCCGCCCCGGCGGCCGCCCGCACGAGGCGCCGGCCTCCCGCGGACGCGTGCCACACCGACACGGCGGCCAGAGCCATGAGCACCGGGACGGCCGGGAGCGTGCTCATCTTCGTGGCCAGGGCCGCCCCCAGCGTCACCCCCGCGAGCGGCACGTACAGCCGGGGCCGGCGGCGCGCCCGCCACAGCAGCCACGCCGACGTCAGCACGAACCCGGCGGCCGGCACGTCGAGCGTGGCGAGGGAGCCGTGCGCGATGACGTCGGGGGAGAAGCAGTACAGGGCGAGCGCGGCCAATGCCCCGGCTGTCCCGGCCAGTTCACGCGCGAAGACGAAGAGGACCAGCCCGAACAGCAGCGTCAGCGCGATCACGGGGAGGCGGGCCCACAGCATCAGCCGCCAGGGGTCGTTGCCCGTCTCGTAGAGCAAGTGCCGCCCCACCGCGCCCTGGTCACCGGCGAAGGAGGGGTCGACGCGCGGATCCGCGAGGGCCACCCCGGCGCCGATGAGGAGCTTGCCGAGCGGCGGGTGCTCGGGGTTGTGGCGCAGTCGGTGCTCGTGCGTGTACTCGGCGGCGGCGCCCACGTACACCGGTTCGTCGATCGTCGGGGTCTGCCGCACGGCGGTGCTGACCATGGCGAAGGCCATCACCGCGAGCAGCACGGACACGAGGAGCGGCAGCACCCACCGTCTGCCGGACCGAGGGGCGGCCCCCGCGGGCGACGGTGGGGGGAGCGACAGCGCCCGGGGGACGGCGGGAGCGGTCCAAAGGTCCCTCATGGACCCACTTTGCACCAGCCCCCGCCGCCCGGGTTGTCACCGCTTCACGAGTCGCACCGACAGACCGTCAGCCGTGTGAACGGGCACGGCCCGCAGCGTCGTCGAGTCCAGCTCGACCCGGTCGAACCGGCCGCGCAGCGCCGGAGCCGACAGGACCGGGACGGTGGTCCCCGCGACCGGCGGCCGCTCGGCGTCGAGCCGCAGCGACAGCACGCTGCCCCGGCCCAGCAGCACGCGCCGGCTCACCGTGAGCGCCGGGCCGTGGTTCTTGCGCAGCGTCAGCTCCAGCGCCGACTCGCCCTCCTGGACGTAGGAGCCGCGCACCCGCAGGACCTTCTCCGCGCGCAGCGTGCCGCCCGTGACCCGGACGTCACCCTCTCCCAGGGCGTTCGGGGACGCGGTGACCAGCGTGCCGTCCTCGACGACGGTCCCGCCGTGGTACCGGTTGTGGCCGGTCAGGGTGAGCGTGCCCGTGCCGCGCTTGGTCAGACCGCCGTCGCCCTCGATGTCGTTGCGCCAGCTGTCGGCCGCGTGGAAGCCACCGGCCGCCGCGTCCAGCGTCACCGTGACGCCGGTGTCGAAGGCGCCGTACCCGTCCGCCGCCGCGAACAGGTTCAGCCGACCCCACTGCTCGAAGCCGTCCAGCAGGACGTACCCGGAGGGCAGCGCGGTCGTGCGCAGCACCTCGCGGCGCTGGGCCGCGGTCAGGTACGGCAGCCGCGTCTCCAGCAGGACCTCCGCTCCCTTCGGCACGGTGAGTGGGTCCTTGCGGCCGCGGCGGGGCAGGACGTACGTCAACCGGTGCCCGACCGACCGGGCGTTGGCCTCGCGGTCGGCGTAGGCGTCGTCGGCGTCCGAGTGGGCGTAGGCGTACAGCGTGTCCGCCGTCGTGCCGGTCTTCTCGGTGAAGTAGGCGAGGGCCTGGGCGCGTGCCGCCGCCTTGAGCTCCGCGTTCGCCGGGTCGGCCAGCGTCGCCGCGGTCAGGGCGGTCGCCATGACGCGGCCGCCGATGACGTCGACGGTGGAGTGCATGCCCGACATGATCCGGGTGTGGCTGAGCTCGAACGCCCGCGTCACCAGCTCCTGGAAACGCTCGGGCACCGCGTACGCGTAGGCCAGACCGGCCAGATGGAAGGCGTTGGTGTGGCCACTCGGGAAACCGCCGTCCTCCTCGGGGTCCTCGGAGCGCTGGCGCAGCAGCTGCGGGGCCACGATCACGTCCGAGTCGTACACCGGGTAGCCGAGGTCGTCCTTCTTCCCGGTGTCGACGACCTCACTGTCCTCGTTCATCCGCCACGGACGCGGGTACTGGAAGGCGAACTTGGCCGGGTTGCCCGAGGCGAACGGCCCGCGCACGGTGTCGACCAGCTTGGCCACCTTGCCGAGCTCCGACTCGTGGGAGCCCGCGCCGAGCGCGGACCCGGCCGGGGCGTCGGCGGGCAGGGTGTCGCTGATCTTCCCCGGGGGCGTGCCGTCCGGGGCGGCGGTGATCGACGTGACCGCCTTGGCGCCCGACGTGTACAGGCCCGCGAGCGGGCCCAGGCCGCCGATCATGGCGTAGCTCTGGTGCCGGCGGTCGTAGAGGAAGGCCTCCTTCGCCTGCTCCTCGGTGCGGGTCGCCGTGATCCGGGCGCAGTAGCGCATGTTGGCCCGCAGCACCTCGCGGTCCAGGACGCGGCCGGTGTCCCAGGCGCCGCCGGTCTTCCACACCTTCGCCATGCCGCCCAGGATCCGGAGGACGGCGTTGGTCTCCGGGGTCTGGTTCGCGACGACGTTCGACTTGTAGTCGTCGACGAACGCGGCGGGGCCCGTGGCGGCCTTCGCGTCGGCGGCGGCGAGCCACGTGGCGAAGGTGGGCGCGGCCAGCAGACCGGCCGAGGCGCCGAGGGAGGTCTTGAGGAAACCGCGCCGGTCGACGGACGCGGTGGTGGACTGCCCGGCTGGTGACGGCATGCTGTGCCTCTCCTGAGTTCTGCGAGGGGGTCTGCGCCGGAGTACTGCGGCGCGCTCTCCGGCCGTGCGGCCGGGCCTAGCGAAGAGCTACGGCCTTGCGGCCGGTGGACGAGCGAAGAGCTGCGGCCGTGCTGCGGCCGGGGGACGAGCGAAGAGCTACGGCCTTGCGGCCGGGGGACGAGCGAAGACCTACGGCCGTGCGGCCGGGGATCAGCGAAGATCTACGGCCGTGTGGTGACCCTGCGGAGAGGGATCGGCCACGAGCCGGTGTCCGGAGCGTGAACGGCACCGCCCGGCTCACAGCAGCGAACGGGCCAGCGCCACCGCGCCCTCGACCGGCGGCACGCGCAGCGGCTGCGGCCGGGCCGCGGGCAGGGACTCGGCGAGCGCGGAGGTGAACGCCTCGTACAGCGCGGGCTGGGCGAGGACCGTGCCGCCCGCCACCACCACGTCGTCCACCGGGACCCCGCGTGCGGCGAGCCGTACGACGAGTGCGGCGAGCGCCCGGCCGCCGTTGGCGATCACGGCCCGGGCGAGCGGTGAGCCCGCCTCGGCGGCGGCGAACACCGCGGGGGAGTGCCGGCCCCATTCGGCGGAGACGTCGGCGGCGGCCTCCAGCGCGGCGCCGAGCGCGGGCACCTCGGCCACGCCGAAGGCGGCGATCAGACCGGTCGCGAGTGCGTCGGGCTCCTCGCCGCGGTCGTGCGCCGCCCAGACGGCCCGTGCGGCCTCCCGGACGAGTCCGGCCGCGCCGCCCTCGTCGCCGAGCACCGCGCCCCAGCCGCCGACCTGGACCGGACCGCCGTCGGGTAGCCGCCCCACCGCGACCGAACCGGTGCCGGCGACCAGTCCGACGCCCTTGTCCAGCCCGGCGGCGGGAACGAGCAGCTCGGCGTCGCCCACGACCAGCGCGGGCACCCCGAGCCGCTCCTGAAGCGCGGCCCGGATGGCTTCGCACTGGAGGGGTGTCTCGCAGGCGTGGCCGCCCACGGCGACGGCGGACGGGTGTGCGTCCGCAGGCAGGGCGTCGCGGACCAGCGCGGCCAGGCGGCCGGCGGCGGCCCCGGGGTCGTGCGGCCGCCATCCCGAACTGCTGCGGACACGGTCGACGACGCGTTCGCCGCCCGCGAGGGCACGCAGATGCGTCTTCGTTCCGCCCACGTCGATACCGACCACGTAAGGCGTGGAGTCCTGCACGGGTCCTCTTTCGTCGTTGCGCGGTCACGGCGACGGCAGGCGAACCGCACGTCGGACCACGGCAGTTGAAGAGGTAAGGAAGCCCCGGGACGGGCTTCTGCGGACCACGGCAGGCGAGTACCGTGGAGTTCGTTAGGAAGTTAACTAACGAAGTAGGGTGCGCGTCAAGAGGCACGGAATCCCGGTGCCGCGCGACCTCTGCCGCCGCCCTGCACGGCCGCAGTACGACCTGGGGAGACCATGCGCCTGAGTGAGAGTGCCCGTGTGGTGTTCGACGTACTGGCCGGGACGGGCACGGCCACCCGCCCCCAGCTGGCGGCCGGTGCGGGCCTGTCCAAGCCGACCGTCTCCTCCGCCGTGGCCGAGCTCGAAGCCGTCGAGCTCGCCGCCCACTCCGGCAGGGCCTCCGGCGGCACCGGCCGCAGCGCCGCGATCTACCGGCTCGGACCGGCCGCCGGTTCCGTGCTCGCGGTCGACCTGGGACCCGCCGTGACCCGGGTGCGCGGCTGCGCCCTGGACGGCACCCTGCTCGCCGAGGGCACCGGTTCACGCCGGGACGCGGCCGACACCGTCCGCAAGGTCCTCGACGCGCTGCCCGCCGGGGCGCCGCTGCGGGCCGTGGTCGTCGCCGTCGGTGACGTCCCCATACGGGACCGTGCCGGGGAGCGGCCCGCGACCGCCAAGGCGGGACCCGTCTTCGACGCCATGGCCGTCGCCCTGCCGGAGGGCGTCCCCGTCCACCTGGAGAACAACGTCAACTGCGCCGCCCTCGCCGAGCTCCACGAGGGCGCCGCCGTCGGCCGCGACACCTTCGGCTACCTGCGCATCGGCGTCGGCATCGGTCTCGCCGTCGTCATCGGCGGCCGGGTGCTGCGCGGTGCGAACGGGGCCGCCGGTGAGGTGGCCCGGCTGCCCTACCCCTGGGACGACGACCGCGCCCCGCGCCACGAGGGCCTGGAAGAGCGCATGGGGTCGCGCACTCTGCTGCGCCGGGCGGCCGAGGCCTGGCAGGGCGGTGACGGGCCCCGTCCGCGCACCGCCGAGCGGCTCCTCGCCCTGGCCGGGCAGGGGCATGCCACGGCGGCGGCCGTGGTCGCCTCGCACGCCGCCGACGTGGGCCGGCTCGCCGCCGCCGTCGCCGCCGTACTGGACCCAGGGCTGATCGTCCTGGGCGGCGGCACCGGAGCGGATCCGCAGCTCCTGCCCGGTGTGCGGGCCGAGCTGGCCCGGCTGAGCTGGCCCACCGAGGTGGTCAGCAGTGTGGTGGGCGACACCGGCACGGTGGCGGGCGCCAGCAGGCTCGCGGTCGCCCATGGAATTCAAACCGTGACCGGAGCTGTGCGGGCGAAGCATTGACGGGTGCGCCATCGGTCTGCCAATGTCCGGACAAGCGCTTTCTAGTCGGCCGGGACGCCGACTCCGGGTAAGCCTCCCGCTCGTACGCGAAGTACGGCAGCCGCACGAGGGCGAGCTTGTGCGACGCCGGCCGTCATGGCCGGGGACCCACCCGTGAAGGCGACGCGGCCGGGCGAGGCCGCGCCCCCGGGAAGTGAAACCTCCTGCAAACTGCACCTGTGCCGCCTCGGCTGGCGCCGTGCTTCTTCCGCTACGAGAAAAGGGATCGAAGATGATCACTGTGGGTGTGCGGCGCTCCCGCCGACTCGGCCGCGGCGGCATACGCCGCGTGGTTCCCCTCGCTGCCGTGGCCACGGCAGGTGCCCTTCTGCTCTCCGCCTGCGGGTCGGGGTCCGAGTCGGGCGGTACCTCCAAGTCGCTGACGTTCTGGATCTCCACGGTTCCGGGGCAGGACGCGGGCTGGAAGAAGACGGTGGCGCAGTACAAGAAGGAAACCGGCGTCAAGGTCAACCTCGTCAACATCCCCTACGACGGCTACGACGCGAAGCTGCGCAACGCCGCGCAGGCGAACTCCCTGCCCGACGTGGCGGCAGTGCCGAAGCTGGACCCGATCTGGGCGAACAAGCTGATCGACCTCAGCTCCATCGCCAACAACAAGAGCAACAAGATCAACAAGAACTTCATCGCCAAGGACTCGTCCGGGAAGGTGCTGTCCATCCCCTCGGACATCACCGCCTCCGGCCTGTTCATCAACGAGACGCTGTTCAAGAAGGCCGGCGTCTCCGTCCCCACCTCGCCCCAGAAGACCTGGACCTGGACCGAATTCATCAAGGCGGCGGACGAGGTCCGGGAGAAGACCGGCGCCAAGTACTCCCTCACGTTCGACCAGTCGCCCTCCCGGCTCCGCGCCATGGTGTACGAGCTCGGAGGGAAGTACGTCCACGCCGACTCCTCCGGCAAGTTCTCGGTGGACGCCGCGACCAAGAAGGCCGTGAAGCGCTTCGTCGCGATGAACGACAACAAGACCATGCCGAAGTCGGTGTGGACCAGCGGCGCCGACCCGTCGGCCATGTTCCAGAGCGGTGACGTGGTCGCCTACTGGTCCGGCGTGTGGCAGGTTCCCGCCTTCGCGGAGAGCATCGACAAGTTCGACTGGGCGAGCGTCCCGACTCCCGCCGAGCCGGTGCAGGCCAGTGACGTCAACAGCGGCGGCATGACGGTGGGCTTCAACAACAACGGCGACGCGGCCGCCGCCGCGACGAAGTTCCTGTCCTGGCTGTACGAGCCGGCCCACTACCAGGCGCTGTGCGAGGCGTCCGGGTTCCTGCCCGTCGAGAGCGGTCTGAACCCGAAGTACCCCTTCAAGTCCGAGGCGGCGCAGGCGGCGTTCAAGCTGTACAACGAGTCGATCCCGCTGTACGCCCCGATCTCCGGCTACTTCAACACCGCGCAGACGAACTGGGTGCTGAAGGGCAAGAGCCTCACCGAGGACCCGACCAAGACGGAGCTCGGCAAGGCGATCAACGGCCAGCAGTCGGCCGAAAAGGCGCTGGACAACATCGTGGCCGGCTACAACCAGCAGGTCGGCGGCTGAGCGCAGGCCGACAGGCCCGGGCGGCGGGGTACAGACACCGCCGCCCGGCCCCGGGACCACGCGATGCCGGGCTCATGGCCTGAGCCCACAGAACCCATTCCACCAGCACGGAGTCAGGAAGATGACCAAACGCGCCCCGGACGTGTCCGCGAGCCCGCCCAGGAGCCGCAGTAAGTACACCCTTGCGCCGCTCGTCCTCATCGCGGCCAACGCCGTGCTCTTCGCGCTGTTCTTCGTCTGGCCGGCTGTGATCGGGCTCGTCTACTCGTTCACGAACTACACGGGCGTCGGGGCGTTCCAGTTCGTCGGACTGGACAACTACCAGAACCTGTTCGGGGACTCCACGTTCTTCGGCGCGTTGACCCGGACGCTGCTGTACACCGTGCTCTTCGTTCCGCTGAACTTCGTGTTCTCGCTGCTCATCGCCAACGTGCTGGTGAGCAAGCACGCCAAGGGCGTGTCGGTCGCCCGCGTCTTCTTCTTCATCCCGTGGCTGCTGTCGCCCATCGTCGTGGGTGTGCTGTGGCGGTGGCTGTTCGGTGAGAACTTCGGACTGGTCAACTACCTCATCGAGAAGGTCGGCGGAAGTGCCGTTCCGTGGCAGTCGAACGCGGACCTGTCGCTGATGGTGGTGGTGGTCGCCGCATCCTGGGCCTGGACGGGCTTCTCGATGCTGCTGTTCATCGCGGCGATCAAGAACGTACCGGTGTCGTACTACGAGGCGGCATCGCTCGACGGCGCCGGTCCCTGGCGCCAGTTCGTCAGCATCACACTGCCGAGCATCGCGCCCACGTCCTTCATCGTCATCCTGCTCAACACGATCCACGCGATGAAGGAATACCCGCTGTTCGCCTCCCTCAACAACGGCGGACCCGGAACGTCGAACAACCTGCTGGTCCAGTACATCTACCAGACCGGCTTCAAATCGGGCCAGATCGGCTACGCGAGCGCCGCGTCGTTCGTGCTCATGCTCATCCTGATGGCCGTCGCGATCATGCAGCTGATCATCAACCGGCGGGTGGAGAACCGATGACAACCACAGACATGCCACGCCCGGTCGACTCCGGGCCCGGACGGGCTGTCACCAAGAAGCGGCCCCGCAAGGCGGTCGGCGGTGGGCTTCGCCGCGCGGTGCCCGCGACGACACTGCTGTGGGTCCTGGCGGTCATCTACGGGTTTCCGGTGCTGTGGTTCGTCCTCAGCTCCTTCAAACCGGCGGGAGACTTGTTCTCCTCGCTGACACTGTTTCCGGACGACCCCACCTTGTCGGGCTACAAGGCAGCGTGGGACGGCGCCAACTTCTCCGGGTACTTCATCAACACGACCATCGTGTGTGTGATCTCGACGATCCTCACGGTGGGCGTCAGCTGCTGCACCGGGTACGCGCTGGCCAAGTACGACAACAAGTGGCTCAAGGTCTTCTTCGTCGGCATTCTGGCCACCACCATGCTGCCGTCCGAGGTCATGCTCGCCCCGCAGTTCCTGGTCGTCCGCGACCTCGGCCTCTACAACTCGCTCGCCGGCATCATCCTCCCGGCCGTGCTCACGGCGACCGGGTGCTTCATGTTCCGCCAGTTCTTCCTGACGGTCCCCGACGAGCTCATCGAGGCCGCCCGCATCGACGGCGCCCGCGAACTGTCGATCTTCCTGCGGATCATGGTGCCGATCTCCCGGCCCATCATGCTGACGCTCGCCATCCTGTCGTTCCAGTGGCGGTGGAACGACTACATCTGGCCGCTGCTGATGCTCAACGACCCCGGCAAGTTCACCGTGCAGATCGGCATCCAGAGCCTCGTCGGGGCGCAGAACATCAACTGGTCGGTGGTGCTCGGCGGATCGGTCATCTCCATGATCCCTCTGATCGTCGTCTTCCTGGTGTTCCAGCGTTACGTGATGAACGCCGACATCAACGCCGGACTGAAGGACTGACCGTGCACCTCCCTCACCAGCGCGGCCCGTTGCACGACCTCCCCGACACCCCGGAGGCGTACGACGCCGTCCTCGCCGACGTCACCGAGCAGGCCCTGGCCCGCATGACGCCGGAGGGCAACCTCGAACACCCGGACTGTGTCGACGACATCGGCGACACGTCCCTCGGCGTCACCTCGCTGCTGGCCCTCGCCTGGCAGCGCACCAAAGACCCCCGCCTGCCGGAGGCGGTGCGCCGCAGCCTCGCCTTCCACCTGGAGGAGCGGGTCTACACCGAGGACAACCCGGGCTACCCCAACCTCCGGGTGCGCGACTCCGGCCTGCCGTACGCCCGTTACACCCTGGCGGCCGGCGCGCACCCGATCGGTGACTGGCCGAGCACGGTGTGGGCCCTGCTCCAGGCGGTCAACGTGCTGGACGCGGCGGACGGACTCGTCGACGACGCACAGCGCGCCCGGCTCGCCGAGGTGGCGCACGGCTACTGGCGCTGGCTGACGGAAGCGACGTTCTTCAACCCGCAGGAGGCCGGCAACCAGGCGATCGGCTGCGTGGTCGGCGGTTTGATGCTGGCCCGGCACCTGCCCTCCCCGGACGGCGCGTCGGTGCGGCGGCGGGCCATGCGGCTGTACGAGGACGAGATCCGCGCCCACCGGGTCCGCGACCGCGGCGCGCTCCTGCCGCCCGAGCACGGCGGCGCCTACGACAACAACTACGGACCGATCTCCCTTTCCTTCCTCGCCCAGGCCCACCGGGTCAGCGGCGAGGAGGTCTTCGCCGAGGACGGCGACGCGCTCGCCCGCTACATCGACGCCCGCCTCACGAACGGCGGCTTCGACAACGGCGGCCCGCGCTACAGCGAGCAGCACTCCGCCTTCGAGTCGGTGCTGGGCCTGCGCTACTTCAGCGCCCGTATCGGCTCCGACCTGGGCCGCTACCGGGGCGACAGCCGCTGGGCGCGGCACGCCCGCAAGGCGGACGGCGGCGTGGACGGCCATTTCGCGTGGATGCTGGTCTGGCAGATCCAGGACACCACGCGCTGGCACCGCGCCCCGTCGCCGGCGCCGGCCCGGCACCAACTGCGCGCGGGCACCGTGTCGGTGGCCTTCGACGACCGCATGACCCCGTCGCTGGTCGAGGCGGCCGGCACGTACTACCTCCCGGCCGTGGTGAATCGCCAGCACGGCTTCGGGCCGGTGGCCGACGGCTTCCTGCTGTGCCGCCCGATGGGCGAGGTCCGCGTCCGGGACGTGAGCGCCGGCGGACTGACGGCGAAGCTGGTCACCAAGCCGGTGGTCGGCCGCGATCACGTCCTGCGGCACGTGCGGTCCCTCTATGTCACGGACGGCACGAGCCTGTGGACCACGGTCGCGGTGGAGCGGCTCCCGGGCACGCCGTACCTGCTCGCCGGCCTGCCGTACGCCGCCGACGACGGCGACCGGGTACGGCGGACGGCGGACCCCAGGGTGACGTCGGCGGGCACACTGCGGCTGACCCACCCCGGCCCGGACGACCCGCACCACTTCGACGCCCGCGCCGACACCACGCAGGAGCAGGCCGCCTTCGCCCTGGCCGCCGACCCGCGCGGCTACGGCAACCCCGACGAGGGCTGGCGACACCTGCTCGCTTCGACCGCCCTGGAGGCCGGACCGGCCCCCGGCGCCCCCGAGGACCTGCACGTCTTCGCGGTCCGCTACGGCCCGGGCGACGACGAGTTCACACCGGCGTTCGACCACGAGGGCACGGCCCTCGTGGTCCGCACCGAGGCGTTCACGGCGGTGGTCGGCGAGGCGGCGGGCGACGCGAACGCCGAACCGGAGCTGACGCTGTCCTGCGGAACGGACGCCTGAGAGCGGTTCATTCGGGCGGCGAGCGCCGGCGAAGTCACCGGACGGACGAGGCGGGCCTCCTACGCGTCGGGGGCGAGGTGCGCGACGTCCGGTGCCTGAGCGGCGAGTTCGCTGAGGGGCCCACCGCTGAGCCGGCACACCTTCCACTCCTCCAGGAGTTCCACCCCGAGCGACGTGTAGAAGTCGATCGTCGGTGTGTTCCAGGCCAGGACCCACCACTCGAAGCGGTCATAGCCGCCCCGCCGGCAGGTCGCGGCGAGGGCGGCGAGGAGGGCCTTCCCGTGTCCCGCGCCGCGGGCCCGCGGCCGTACGTAGAGGTCTTCCAGGTGCATGCCGCGCGTGCCCGTCCAGGTCGAGAAGCGCGGGAACCACAGGGCGTAGCCCACGGCCTCACCCGTGCCGTCGTCCTCGGCGATCAGCGCGTGGGCGGCCGGGTGCTCACCGAACAGCGCCTCACGCAGCTGTTCGTCGGTGGCCCGGGCCTGCTCGGCGGCCCGTTCGTACGTGGCGAGTTCACGGATCATGGCCCGGATCTCGGGGACGTCGTTCACGGTGGCGGACCTGATCATGCGACCGATCATGCCTCATCGCCAGGCGGCCGGGGAATTCACGCCCGCACGCGCGGCAGTGCCGACTCCGGCACCACCAAGTCGGCCCGCTCCCGGGTCGTCGCGACCAGTTCGGCGTTGCGCTGGTCCGAGCGCAGCACCCACGCGACGGCCTCCTCGTGGCCCTTGCCGAACTCCTCGTGCCGGGCGATCAGCCGCCGCAGCCGCTCCGGCTCGGGGAGTTCGCAGAACCACACGTCGTCGAGCTCGGGGCGGACCCGGGCCCAGGCGCCGGTCTCCAGCAGGAGGTAGTTGCCCTCGGTCACGACGAGCCGGGACGCAGGCGGCACCGGGATCGCCCCCGCGACCGGCTGCTCCAGGACGCGCTCGAAGCCGGGCGCGTACACCACGTCGTCCGTCTCCACCCGCAGCCGCCGCAGCAGCGCCGCGTACCCCGCCGCGTCGAAGGTGTCCGGCGCGCCCTTGCGGTCCCGCAGGCCGAGCCGGTCCAGTTCGGCATCGGCGAGGTGGAAACCGTCCATGGGGACGTGCGCCACCCACGGGTCGCCGGATCCGTTCAGTTCCCGCACCAGCCGCTCGGCGAGCGTCGACTTGCCCGCGCCGGGGCTGCCGGCGATACCGAGGATCGCGCGCCGGCCTTCCCGGGGCAGGGCCCGGGCGCGGCGGACGAGGTCGTCGAAGGTCAGCGGCACACAGCAGAGTGTGTCACCCCTCGGAGTGTGGCGTGCGCCACTCACTGGACATCGCCGGCCGGGGAACCGGACCTGTATGACGCAGCTCGGTCTTCCCGAAGACATCCACGCCTGCCTCTTCGACCTCGACGGTGTCGTCACCAAGACGGCCGTCGTGCACGCGGCCGCCTGGAAGGAGATGTTCGACGCGTTCCTGCGCGAGCGCGACGGCGCGGACTTCCGGCCGTTCGACGCGTCCGACTACGACGAGTACGTCGACGGCCGGCCACGCGCCGACGGCGTGCGCACCTTCCTCGCGTCCCGCGGCATCGACCTGCCGGACGGCGACCCGGAGGACCCACCCGGCGCGCAGACCGTGCACGGGCTCGGCAACCGCAAGAACGAGCTGGTCCTGGAGAAGATCCGCACCGAAGGCGTCGAGGCCTACGAGGGCACCTTGCGTTATCTGGAGGCGGTCAGGGCGCACGGCCTGAGCACCGCGATCGTCTCCTCCAGCGCCAACTGCCGTGACGTGCTGCGCTCGATCGGCGCCGAGCACTTCTTCGACGTCCGCATCGACGGCGTGGTGGCCGCCGAGCGCAAGCTGCGCGGCAAACCGCGCCCCGACACGTTCCTGGCCGCCGCCGAGGACCTCGGCATCGAACCGGCCGAGGCCGCCGTCTTCGAGGACGCCCTGGCCGGCATGGACGCGGGCCGCGCGGGCCGGTTCGGATACGTCGTCGGCGTCGACCGCGTGGGACAGACCGACGCGCTGTACGCGCACGGCGCCGACGTCGTGGTGAAGGACCTCGCCGAACTGGGGGGCACGCGGTGATCACACAGCGGGCGTACAACGTCGAACCCTGGACGGTGCGCGAGACGGAGCTCAACCTCGACCTGCTGGCCCAGAGCGAGTCCGTGTTCGCCCTGTCCAACGGCCACGTCGGCTGGCGCGGCAACCTCGACGAGGGCGAACCGCACGGCCTGCCCGGCTCGTACCTCAACGGCGTCCACGAACTGCACCCGCTGCCCTACGCCGAAGCCGGCTACGGCTATCCCGAGTCCGGCCAGACGTCCATCGACGTCACCAACGGCAAGGTGCTGCGCCTGCTGGTCGACGACGAGCCGTTCGACCTGCGCTACGGGCGGCTCGTCACCCACGAGCGGACCCTGGACCTGCGGCGCGGCGTGCTGGAACGGGTCTGCGAGTGGACCTCCCCGGCCGGCTCGACGGTCCGGGTGCGCTCCACGCGGCTGGTGTCCCTGACCCAGCGGGCGATCGCCGCCGTGGCGTACGAGGTGGAGCCCGTCGACAGCCGTACCCGCGTGGTCGTCCAGTCGGAGCTGGTCGCCAACGAGAGCCTGCCCGAGCCGGACGGCGACCCGCGCGCCGCACGGGCGCTGAAGTCGCCGCTGGAACCGGAGGAGGACCTCGCCTCGGGCAGCAGGCTGCGCCTGGTCCACCGCACCCGGCGCAGCGGCCTGCGCGTCGCCGTGGCCGCCGACCACCTCGTCACCGGCCCCGAACGGACCACCACCAGCAGCGAGAGCAACGTGGACGTGGCCCGGCTGACCATCACCTCCGTGCTGGAGCCGGGGGAGCGGCTTCGGGTGGAGAAGCTCGTCGCGCACGGCTGGTCCAGCGCGCGCTCCCGGCCCGCGATGAGCGACCAGGTCGAGGCGGCGCTGGCGGCGGCCGCGCACAGCGGCTGGTGGGGGTTGCTGAAGGACCAGCGGGCCTACCTCGACGACTTCTGGGCGCGCGCCGACGTCGAGGTCGACGGCGACGAGGAGATCCAGCAGGCCGTCCGCTTCGCCCTCTTCCACGTCCTGCAGGCCGGCGCCCGCGCCGAACAGCGCGCCATCCCCGCCAAGGGACTCACCGGCTCCGGCTACGACGGCCACGCCTTCTGGGACACCGAGGCGTTCGTGCTGCCGCTGCTGACCTACACCGCGCCGGCCGCGGCCGCCGAGGCCCTGCGCTGGCGCCTGGACACCCTGCCCGCCGCCCGGGAGCGGGCGGCCCAGCTCGGCCTGCGCGGCGCCGCCTTCCCCTGGCGCACCATCGAGGGCTCGGAAGGCTCCGCGTACTGGCCGGCCGGCACCGCCGCCTTCCACGTCGGCGCCGACATCGCGGACGCCGTCGTGCGGTACGTGGCGGCGACCGGCGACGAGGAGTTCGAGCGCGAGGTCGGTGTGGAGCTGCTGGTGGAGACCGCCCGCCTGTGGCGCTCCCTCGGCCACCACGACGACCGGGGCGTCTTCCACATCGACGGCGTCACCGGACCGGACGAGTACAGCGCGATCGCCGACGACAACACGTACACCAACCTCATGGCCCGGGCGAACCTGCTGGCCGCCGCCGACGCCTGCAAACGCCACCCCGACGAGGCGGCCCGGCTCGGCGCCGACGAGGAGGAGCGGGCCGCCTGGCGGGACGCCGCCGAGGCCGTGCACGTCCCCTACAACGAGGAACTCGGCGTGCACGAGCAGCACGCCGGCTTCACCCGCTACCAGCGCTGGGACTTCGACCGCACCGGCCCCGACCAGTACCCGCTGATGCTGCACTTCCCGTACTTCGACCTGTACCGCAAGCAGGTGATCAAACAGGCGGACCTGGTGCTGGCGATGTACACCTGCGGCAGCTTCTTCGAGGAGTACTTCGACGAGGAGCAGATCGCCCGCAACTTCGCCTACTACGAGCCGCTGACCGTACGGGACTCCTCCCTGTCGGCCTGCGTCCAGGCCGTCATGGCCGCCCGGACCGGCCATCTGGACCTGGCCTGCGCCTACACGGCCGAGGCCGCGCTGATGGACCTCGGGGACCTGGAGCACAACACCCGCGACGGACTGCACATCGCCTCGCTGGCCGGCACCTGGATGGCGCTGGTCGCCGGGTTCGGCGGTATGCGGTGCGCCGACGGCGGCCTGCGGTTCGCGCCGCGCCTGCCCGAGAGGTACAGCCGGCTGGCCTTCTCGGTCGGGTTCCTCGGCCGGTGCCTGCGGGTGGAACTGACCGCCGGGCAGGCCACGTACACCCTGCGCTCGGGCCCGCCGCTGACGATCCGCCACCACGGCACCGAGGTGACGGTGAG
The DNA here is from genome assembly GCF_055562795.1 of Streptomyces sp. NPDC016851. Taxonomy (NCBI): domain Bacteria; kingdom Bacillati; phylum Actinomycetota; class Actinomycetes; order Kitasatosporales; family Streptomycetaceae; genus Streptomyces; species Streptomyces sp. NPDC016851. The sequence continues at coordinate 29,982 of NZ_JBVHEP010000008.1, read as the reverse complement.
TGAGGGCGCCCCCGTTACCCGCCCCGTACCCGCGCCGCCCCGGCGTCCGGCCCCGAGCCAGCCCCCGCACCGGACCCCGAACGCCCGCTGACCTCCTGATCGGGTCAGGCACTTGGCCGAATTGCGGTCTGCGCGTCCCCACCCCGCGGGTTAGTTTGGCCGTGTTATCCGATTATCGGACCTCCAGGTCCGGCTCGCGGGCCGTGGGGGTCACGGCGTCCCTGCGCGCGTAGGGGTAAGGGGTGGACGATGTCCGACGGCGCCAACGCCATTCTTGTTCGTATGCGAAGACGCGAACAGGCGGCCGCGTCGGGCACACCTCGCAGGAGACGCGTCGACAGACCTCTCGCCGCGCTGGCCGCCGTCTTCGTCCTCGCGCAACTCGTCCTCGTCCGGCCCGTCCTCGGCCTCGGCTGGGACGAGATCGTCTACGTCAGCCAGGTCACCTCCCACACCCCGGCGGCCTTCTTCAGTGCCCCGCGCTCCCGGGGGGTCTCCCTGCTCGTGGCGCCGATCGCGTCCTGGTCGTCGTCCGTCCCGCTGCTGCGCGTCTACCTCGCGCTGCTGTCCGGCGTCGCCCTCTTCCTGGCCCTGCGCGCCTGGCGGGGCCTGTTCCCGACCCGGGTCCTGGTCCTCGGCGGCGCCCTCTTCGCCTCCCTGTGGGTGACCCTCTTCTACGGTCCGCAGGCCATGCCCAACTACTGGGTCGCGATCGGCGCCCTGATCACCGTGGGCTGCTTCCTGCGGGCCCGGGCGGACCGTTCCGCCCGGGCGGCGCTGTGGGGCATCGCCGCGGGCGCCGCCCTCATGGCGTGGATGCGGCCCACCGACGCGGTCTGGGTGACCGTGCCGCTGCTCGTCCTCACCCTGGTCCGCCGCCACTGGCGACTCCTCCTCGCGCTCGCCGCGGGCCTCGCGGCCGGCGCCGTCGAGTGGGTGATCGAGGCCTACCTCGGCCACGGCGGCCTCGGACAGCGGCTGTCGGACGCCTCCCGCATCCAGGGCGGGCTGGGCTGGCAGATCGCCGTCGACGACCAGCTGCGCAGCCTGGGCGGACGGGCCCTGTGCCGGCCGTGCACCGTGCCGATGCCCAACCCCCTGGTCACCGTCTGGTGGTTCACCCTGCCCGTCCTGGCCGGACTCGGCCTGGTCGTCGCGGCCCGGGCCCGGCGCCTGGGACGGACCCTGATCCCCCTGGCCTGCGCCGCCACAGCCGCACTGCCGTACCTGTTCATGATCGGCTACGCGGCGCCCCGCTTCCTCCAGCCGGCCTACGCGCTGCTCGCGATCCCGGTCGCCGACGCCCTGTGGCACCTGGTCAGAACCCCGGGCAGGAAGTGGCGGCCGGTGGCCGCCACGCTGGTCGCGCTCGGCCTGGCCGGGCATCTGGCGGTGCAGATCGCCGTCCTGGAAGGCGCCGTGTCCCGCAACACCGAGAGCCGCCGCGACTGGGACCGCACCGCCGGAGAACTGCACCGCCTCGGCGTCCGCCCGCCCTGCCTGCTCACCGGCCACGAGGCCATCCCGATCGGCTACTACACCGGCTGCTCCTCGGGCGCGACGGCCGGCCACAACGAGAACACCACGGTGGCGGACATCCTGCGTACCGCGGACCGTCTCCCGGTCGCCCACATCGCACCGGCCGGCGGCACCCCGCCTCGCTACGCCCGCACCTGGCCCGTCCACCGGATCTCGGACCTGGACGTCCGCGTCGCACCGCCTGCGCCGGGGAACAGCGGCCACTGAGGGATCAACTCGCGTTTCCCCCCCGCGTGGTCCAGGTAGGAGTCGGGAGACGAGGGTCACGGACGAGGGGGGAACGCCATGACGGGGATCGACCACGAGGGCCGGCTGGGGGAGGAGTTCTTCACACCGGGCTCCTCGTCCTTCACCGAGTTCCTGGCGGCCCACCGCCCCGAACTGCTGGGCACCCGCCGGGTCCTCCCGGACGGCGTCCGCGCCGAGGGCGCCCCGCACGGCACGACCGTGCTGGCCCTCACCTTCGGCGACGGCGTGCTGATCGCGGGCGACCGGCGGGCGACGATGGGCAACCTGATCGCCCAGCGGGACCTGGAGAAGGTGCACCCCGCCGACGACCACACCGCCGTGGCCTTCGCCGGTTCCGTCGGGCTCGCCCTCGACCTGGTGAAGCTCTACCAGGTCGAGCTGACGCACTTCGAGAAGGTCGAGGGCATCCCCATGACCCTCGCCGCGAAGGCCACCCGGCTGGCCACGATGATCCGGGGCAATCTGGGCCAGGCCATGCAGGGCCTCGCCGTCGTCCCGCTGCTCGCCGGCTACGACCCCGCGGCTCCCGAGGGCCGACAGGGCCGCATCTTCGGCTTCGACGTCGCCGGCGGCCGCTACGAGAAGTTCGGCTTCCACGCCGAGGGCTCCGGATCGCCGTACGCCCGGGGCGCGTTGAAGAAGCTGTTCCGCCCCGGACTGACCCGGCGCGAGGCCGCGCTGGCAGCACTCCAGGCGCTCTACGACGCGGCAGACGACGACTCCGCGACCGGCGGTCCGGACCTCACCCGCCGCATCTATCCCGTCGTGTCCGTCATCACCGAGGACGGCTTCGAGCGGCTGCCGGAGACGGAGACGGAGGAGCTCAGCCGCGAGATGGTCGAGCAGCGCCGCGGCCGGCCGGACGGACCGAACGCCGCGGTGTGACCCCCCGGCCGCGGGGCGTCCGGGTCGAGGAAGCCTATGCTCCCGCGGAGTTTCCGCTTCCATGGACAAGACCTGTCGCGGGCTTTACTGCGCATGGATTGCAGGTACTGGAGGATGGCGCAAGGCTGCTCCCCGCAGCCGTCGGTCCGACAGAAAGACCCATCCCCGATGGCGGCCGCCCCTGAGTCCACTCCACCCCTCCCCGCCCCGGCCGCGGCCCAGCGCACGGCCCGGCACCGCGTCCGTACCTCCATGACGCGGCAGGAGTGGACCAGGGCCGGGGGGATGGCCGCCGTCATCGTCGCCCTGCACGTGATCGGCTGGGTCACCCTCGTCGCGATCGTCGCCCCCGAGCACCGCGCCATCGGCACGCAGACCTTCGGCGTCGGCATCGGCGTCACCGCGTACACGCTCGGCATGCGGCACGCCTTCGACGCCGACCACATCGCCGCCATCGACAACACCACCCGCAAGCTGATGGGCGAGGGGCAGCGTCCGCTGTCGGTCGGCTTCTGGTTCTCCCTCGGCCACTCCAGCGTCGTCCTCGTCTTGGCCTTCCTGCTCACCCTCGGCGTGAAGACCCTGGCCGGACCGGTCCGCGACGGCGGCTCCTCGCTGCACGACGTCACCGGGCTGATCGGCACGACCGTCTCCGGGACGTTCCTCTACCTCATCGCGGCCGTCAACCTCGTCATCCTCGCCGGCATCTGGAAGGTCTTCCGCCGGATGCGCTCGGGCCACTACGACGAGGCCGCCCTGGAGGAACAGCTGAACAACCGCGGCTTCATGAACCGGCTCCTGGGCCGTGTCATGAAGTCGGTCTCCAAGCCCGGGCAGATGTACCCGCTGGGCCTCCTCTTCGGCCTCGGCTTCGACACCGCCACCGAGATCGCCCTGCTCGTGCTGGCCGGCTCCGGCGCCGCGTCCGGTCTGCCCTGGTACGCGATCCTGTGCCTGCCCGTCCTGTTCGCCGCCGGGATGTGCCTCCTCGACACCATCGACGGCTCGTTCATGAACTTCGCCTACGGCTGGGCCTTCTCCGAGCCCGTCCGCAAGGTCTACTACAACCTCACGATCACCGGCCTGTCCGTCGCCGTGGCGCTGCTCATCGGGACCGTCGAACTCCTCGGTCTGCTCGTGACGCGGCTCGGCCTGCACGGCCCCTTCTGGGACTGGATCTCCGGCCTCGACCTCAACGTCCTGGGATACGTCGTCGTGGCGCTGTTCGTCGCCACGTGGGTCGTCGCGCTGCTGGTGTGGAGGCTCGGGCGCATCGAGGACAAGTGGACGGGTGGCCTGGCCCGGCCGGGGCGGGAAGGTTAGAGCCCGCGTAACGGGAAACGCGGAACGGGCACATGAGACGAACGAGTCGACGCAGCGCGACAGGGAGGCAGAAGTGATGGGCACGGAACCGATGCGCCCCGAGCCGATGGCGGACGACGCGTACCAGCCCACCGGGAGCAACGAGGAGCAGGAGGACGCCGCGCCTCTGGACCTCCAGGACGCCGTCGACGAACGGACCTACGACGACACGCTCGACGAGGGCTACTCCCCGCCGGAGAAGCCGCTCGGCGTCACCAAGCGCGGCACGACCGCCGCCGAGCAGCACGAGGGCGAGACGCTCGACGACCGCCTCTCCCAGGAGGTCCCCGACGTGTCCGCCGAGCCCGCCGGGGACGGCGTGGGCGACACCCCCGACAGCGACGGCGAGCCGGTCGACCCCGAGGCGGGCACCGCCCGTGCGGGCCGCCTGGTCGCCCCGGACGAGGGCGCCCACCCGGACACGACGAAGGAGACCGTCGCGACGGACATCGGCATCGACGGGGGTGCGGCCGGTGCGGAGGAGGCGGCGGTCCACGTGGTGGAGGACGACAGCGCCCTCCCGGAGGACGACGACAGGGCGTGACCTCCGGGCGGGGGCTACGGCAGCAGCTTCTCCAGCGCGGCCGGGCCCTCCGCGGCCAGCTTGCGCCTGGCCCATTCCAGGGTGCGCGGGGTGAGGTCCTTGCCCGAGGCGAGGACGAGGTCCTCCGGCGACACGTCGGTGCCGGTGCGGGCGTGGAGCAGGCGGTCCGGGGTGGTGCGGTCCTCGGGCGGCCGGGACGCTTCGGGCTGTGAAGTCGACATGTTCTCTGCTCCTAGGGTCCGGATCGCTGGTGCGGCCCCGGTGCTGAAAAACGGGCCCAGGACCACCATTCAACGCGAGAGCCCACTGTGCATCCGGAGAGCCCGGCCCCGACCCCGCAACCTCCGCGGACAGCCGGCCGCAGGCCCTGCTGAGAGCCCTGCGCCAGCCCTGCGGCAAGCTCGCAGGGCCTTCTCTGTCAGTTCGACGTGTTGAAGGGCGGTGCGTCACGCGGGGGTGGCTGCGCTTGAGGTAGGAGTTGCGCGGCTACTGCGCGGAGGCTTGGTGGGCCCGGCCGAGCCGGTCTGCCAGCCGTCCCAGCTCTTCGACCAACTCCGTGGGCTCGTGCACGATGAAGTCGTGGCCAAGCAGCGCCAGGTTCATCGCGAGCAGCGGGAGCGAGTCGCCGCCGATGGTCAGCAGGCAGCTGTCGGGGTCTGTCGCTTCGATGGTCCCGGTGCCAGGTGAGACCCGCTCGGCGACGGTGGCCGCCGGTGCCCGTACCAGGATGCGGGCGCGGTGGCGGTAGGGGGCGGCGGTGACCGCGTCGGCGACATAGGCCGCGGCGTCGGGCGGATCGTGGGGAACGAACCTGATCCCGGTCGAGCGGGGATCGTCGATGCGGTCCACGCGGAAGGTGCGCCAGTCGTCGCGGTCCTGGTCGCGGGCGACGAGATACCAACGGCGGCCGGTGTGCACCAGCCGGTGCGGCTCCACTCGGCGGAAGCTCGTCTCGCCGTTGTGGGCGCGGTAGCCGAACGTGAGCAGGTGTGCAGCCTGGCAGGCCTCGGCGAGCACCGTCAGCACCTCAGGGCTGGCCGTGGGTGCCTGGCTGGTCAGGGCGATGGTGGTCTCCCGGAGGGCGGCGGTGCGCCGGCGCAACCGGATGGGCAGCAGCCTCTCCAGCTTGGTCAGGGCACGCAGCGAGGTCTCCGCGATGCCGGTCACGGTGTGGCTGGTGGCTGTGCGCAGGCTCAGCACGATCGCGACCGCCTCGTCGTCGTCGAGCAGCAGCGGCGGCAGCGTCGAGCCCGCGCCGAGCCGGTAGCCGCCGGCGACACCCACGGTGGCCTGGACCGGGTAGCCGAGTTCGCGGAGTCGGGCGATGTCCCGGCGCAGGGTCCGCACCGTCACCTCGAGGCGCTCGGCGAGTTCCGGGCCGGTCCATTCGGGGCGGCTCTGGAGGATGGACAGCAACCGCAGGAGGCGCGCCGACGTGTCGAGCATGGAATTCATTCTGCCAGCAAACGAGGACAGGAACTGACCTTAATTGCGGATAGCGTTTCAGACATGAACGCACGGACGGTCTGGATCATCCTGTTCCGCGGTGTGGGCGGCGCGACGCGGCTTCCCGTTGCGCCGCTGCGCCAAAAGCTTGCCAAGGCGGGCTTCGCCAAGGTCGCCACCTACATCAGCAGCGGTAACGCGATCGTGGAGAGCGACCTTTCGCGGAAAGCAGTGGTGGAGCGCATCGCGCAGATCTGCGTGCGGGAATTCGGCTTCGAGAAGGACATCCATGCCGTCTCGCTCGCCGAATGGGAGGGGCTGATCGAGGCCAATCCGTTCCCGGACGCCGTCGCCGTGCCGAAGTTCTTCCACGTGGCGGTTCTGGCCGGGCAGCCGGAGCCGGAGAAGGTGGAGGCGCTGCGCGCCTTTGCGGCGCCCGGCGAGGGGTTCGCCGTCATCGACAGGGTCGCCTATATCCACACGCCGGGCGGCTTCGACGGCAGGAACCTGGCGGCACGGTTCGACAAGGGCATCGGCGTGCCCAACACGGCGCGCAACTGGAACACCGTGCTGAAGCTGGCCGATCTGGCCCGCGCGGCCGCCACCTGACGAATGCGTCAGCCTGAGCGAATCCAAGCCGAACAGTGCGTTCACACCGCTGTCTGATGCGCTCCGTCCCAAAGCTCCAGCGATAGCTCGGGCAGGAGACCTCGCGTCGAGATTCCGGCCGTCAGCGCCGACGAGCCGTTCCTTTTCGTCCGCCCCATGTTTCCGTCCTGAAGTCCCGAAGTGGGTACCCCCATGTCTCAAGTAGCCTCAAAGGCTCCCGGCGCACCGGACGCCAACCGCTGGAAAGCGCTCGTCTTCATCGCACTGGCCCAGCTGATGGTCGTCCTCGACTCCACCATCGTGAACATCGCCCTGCCCTCCGCCCAGCAGGACCTGGGCATCTCCGACGGCAACCGGCAGTGGGTCGTCACCGCCTACGCCCTCGCCTTCGGCGGCCTGCTCATCTTCGGCGGCCGGATTGCCGACCTGTGGGGCCGCAAGAAGGCCTTCGTCGTGGGCCTGGGCGGCTTCGCCGTCGCTTCCGCGCTGGGCGGCGCGGCCACCAATGAGGCGATGATGTTCGGCGCCCGCGCCCTGCAGGGCGTCTTCGGCGCGCTGCTCGCGCCCGCCGCGCTCTCCCTGCTCACCGTGATGTTCACGGACGTCAGGGAGCGCGCCAAGGCGTTCGGCATTTACACGGCGATCTCCGGTGGCGGCGCCGCTGTCGGCTTCATCCTCGGTGGCGTGCTCACCGAGTACCTGGACTGGCGCTGGACGTTCTTCGTCAACATCCCTTTCGCGATCGTCGCGGCGGCCGGCGCCTACTTCGTCATCCATGAGCCCGAGGGTGGGCGCAACCGTTCGCCGCTCGACCTTCCCGGTGTCGTCTTGTCCACCCTGGGCCTGGTCTGTCTCGTCTACGCTTTCACCCGCGCCGAGACCGACGGCTGGGGCGATGCGGTGACGGTCGGCCTGTTCGTCGCGTCGGCGGTGCTGCTGGCGGCCTTCGTCTTCGTCGAGGCGATGTCCAAGGCCCCGCTGCTGCCGCTGAGTGTGCTCACCGAGCGCAACCGCGGCGGCGCCTACCTCTCCCTGGGCCTCGCGATCATCGGTATGTTCGGCACCTTCCTCTTCCTGACCTACTACTTGCAGATCGTGAAGGGCTACTCCCCGATCAGCACCGGGTTCGCCTTCCTGCCCCTGGTCGTGGGCATGGTCACGGGCTCCGCCCAGATCGGCACCCGGCTGGTCACCCGCCTCGCACCCCGGCTGGTGATGGCCCCCGCGTTCCTGGTCGCCGCTGCGGGCTTGTTCCTGCTGACCCAGCTGGAAACCGGTTCGGCGTACGCCTCATTCGTGCTGCCGGGGATGCTGCTGCTGGGCCTTGGCATCGGCACGGCGTTCATGCCGGCCATGGCGCTGTCCGCCCAGGGCGTCGCGCCGCGGGACGCCGGTGTCGCCTCCGCGATGGTCAACACCTCACAGCAGGTGGGCGGTGCGATCGGCACGGCCCTGCTGAACACGATCGCCGCCTCAGCGACCGCCTCCTACCTCACCGACCACAGCGCCGCCGCCGCTGGGGCGAACGGCCGGTCGCAGCAACTGGTCCAGATGCAGGCCATGGTGCACGGCTACACCGACGCGATCTGGTGCGCCGTCGCCATTCTCGTCCTGGCCGCGGTGATCGCTGTGACCTTCATCAACGCCGGACGCCCGGGTGCCAGCACGGCCGCCGGGTCCGGCGAGGCCGTCCAGGACGGGCCGACGGTGCCGGTCATCGTCCACTGACAGCGCCGGACCTGCCGTACCCGACCCCGGCCGCCACCAGCGTGCGGACGCCGAACGGACCCCCGAAAACACGGGCCGACACGGGCGCCCGGGTGCAGTAGCCCAAGCCGACCCGCACACCGCCCTGCCCCAGGCTGGAGGCGAGGGAGGAGCACGTCCAAATCGACCCTGTCCGATCCCATCCATCACACAGATCCATCGATAGCTCGCTACAGGAGACCGCTATGACAAGCCTGGACGTCACACCCTTCACCATCGCGATTCCCGACGCCGAGATCGACGATCTCAAGGATCGCCTCGCCCGCACCCGCTGGCCGGACACGATCCCCGGCTCCGGCTGGACCCACGGCAGCGACCTCGCCTGGACCAAGGACCTGGCCGCCTACTGGTGCGACGGCTTCGACTGGCGCAAGCAGGAAGCGGCGCTCAACGCGTTCCCGCAGTTCACAGCCACCATCGACGATCAGAGGGTCCATTTCATCCACGTCCGCTCGCCCGAACCGAACGCGCTGCCGCTGATCCTGACCCACGGCTGGCCGAGCAGCTTCGCCGACTTCGCCGAGATGATCGGCCCGCTGACCGACCCGCGCCGGCACGGCGGCGACCCGGCCGACGCCTTCGACGTGGTCATCCCCTCTCTCCCGGGCTTCGGCTTCTCCGGCCCGACCACGACACCGGGCTGGGACAGCGCCCGCATCGCCCGGACCTGGGACACGCTGATGCACGGCCTCGGCTACCCGCGCTACGTCGCGCACGGCGGCGATGTGGGCTCGTTCGTCACCCGCCAGATGGGGATCGCACAGCCCGCCGGGCTGCTCGCCATCCACGTCCTGGAGATCTGGGCCTTCCCCACCGGCGCACCGGGCGAACTGGACGGTCTCAACGACACCGAGAAGGATCGCCTGGCGTTCATGGCGGAATTCAACGACCACTCCAGCCACCAGGGCGTCCACCAGACCCGGCCCCTGACCCTCGCCTACGGCCTGACCGACTCGCCCGTCGGCCAGCTCGCCTGGATCAACGACCCCCTCATGGGTCTCGGCCGCTTCGCGCCCCCCGAGCCGCGCGACCGCGACGTACTGCTCACCAACACCTCGATCTACTGGTTCACCCGGACCGCCGGATCCTCGGCCCGCTGGTACTTCGAAGACGCCCACAGCGAGGCCGGCAACCCGGAGACACCCAACCCGACCCCCACCGGGGTCGCCCTGTTCCCCTACAACTTCCAGTCGGTACGCACCATTGCCGAGCGCGCGAACAACATCGTCCACTGGTCGGTCTTCGAGCGCGGCGGCCACTTCGCCGCACTCGACGTGCCCGACCTCCTCATCGGCGACCTCCGGCAATACTTCCGCCATTACCGCTGACCGCATCCCTGACGGAGATCATTGTTCTCACTTCCCTTCGCCCCTCCGGTGGCCGGGCTCCGTACGTGTCGTAGGGCGCTGGAGTTGCACGGGCAGTGCACGGACCACAGAGGTGCTCTCCGCCTGCTGCCGGTGCAGGAGCTGGTTCTCGGTTGTGGCCTCGTGAAGAGCCCCGACGAGGCCTTCGACGTCGGCTTTCAGGCGGGCGATCTCCACTGCGTCGGCAGCCCGGAGCTCCTTGAGTTTGCGGACCTGCTTGCGCAGCCGCTGCTCGCTGTCCGGGGTGCCGCCGCGGGCGCGGACCTTGGCGTAGAACTCGTTCTTCAGGTCGGTGTGCCGCTGAGTGAGTGCGTTGCGTGGGACACCGGCTTCGAGCGCGAGAGCGACGATCGTCAGCGCGCCGTTGGAGCGTTTGGGCGCACCGTCCAGGATGCGGTCCATCGCGGCACGGATGAGGTCACGCTCGCCTGGGATGGGGCTCATGACGTCTGCTCCTGGTGGTCGATGCGGCCGTGGCGATGGCGGTCAGCCAGGTCACGGAGATGCTCAGCGCGCCGGGTGAGCCGGTCGGCGAGCGGGCCGGGCGCTGCCTCCGAGGCGGCCTGTTTCTCCAACACTTGCGCGTACTGCACGAGTTCGTCGGCGTGACGGTCCGTGCGCGCGATGTTCGCGCAGGTCGGCTGGCATCGGTCCAGGCTCGGGGCGTCGCTGACATCGAGCCGGTGACACAGGGCGCGGTCGCGGTTGTAGACGCACATCAGGAACGAGTGCGGGTTGTCGTAGACGGTCAGGGCCGGGTTGCCCAGGATGTCCCGCGCCTGCCGGTGCGTGCGGATGGACCCGGCGAACGTGGGGGCCTTCCTGCCATCCCGGCCTCCGGGCCCCCGGGCTTCCGGGTTTCCCGGACTCCGGGCCCCCGGGCTTCCGGGTTTCCCGGACTCCGGGCCTCCGGGCCTCCGGGCTTCCGGGTTTCGCGGCATCCCGGCCTGCGGGATTCCTGCCATCCCGGCATCCCGGCATCCCGGCATCCGGGCCCCCGGGCCCCCGGGCCCCCGGGCCTGCGGGTTTCCCGGCCTCCGGGCCTCTCGGGCTCCCGGCCCCGGGTCTCCGGGTTTCCCGTCCTTCGGGATTCCCGGCCCCGGCCCCGGTCTCCGGGCCTCCGGATCCCTTGGCTTGCTGGCTCCTCCGGACCCCGCCCATCCGTGGCTGGCCGGTCTCTGAGCCTCCCGCCGCATGTGCCCGCCAAACCCACCTGTCCGCCCGGGCCCACCGGACTCCGGCTCCAGGCCACGCGTCTGCCAGCTCCTTCGGCCCTCCAGTCCTTCGGCCCTTCCGACCTCCGAGCCTGCCGACCCCGGCTCTCGGCCCTGGCGGGCATCCCGGGCCCTGCCCTGCCAGCCCCCGGCCCGCGGCCTGCTGGCCCCCGGCCCGCGGCCTGCAGGAGCCCGGCCCGCGGCCGGCTCCGGGCCCGCTCTGCCAGCGGCCCGCAGCCGCTGGTCCGCCGAGCATCGAAACCTCCCGCCCCGGGAAGTCCCCAGCCCCGAAAGCCACCGGTCAGGCCCACCAGCCCCCCGTTCGGACGCTCACCGCTGTCGTCTTTCCATGTGCCGGGCGACCGTGGAGGCACGTGTTCCTCGACTGACAGGAGCTTTCCCATGCGCACACGTGTGACCGCCGCGATCGGCCTGGCCTGCGCCGCCCTCCTGGCCTGCGCCGGTACGGCGAGCGCCGACTCGGATCCCGTGGGCATCGCCGCCAACAGCCCCGGTTTCCTCTCCGGCAACGTCGTGCAGATCCCCATCGACATCGACGCCAACGTCTGCGGCAACTCGATCAACGTGATCGGCCTGCTGAACCCGGCGTTCGGCAACGAGTGCACGATCAAGGACTGACGCACCGGTCGTACGGCCCCGCCGGGGGGGGGGGGGGGGGGGGGGGGGGGGGGGGGGGGGGGGCGGGGCGGGGGGGGGGGGGGGGCGCGGGGGGGGGGGCGCGGCACGCCCCCCCCCCCCCCCCCCCCCCCCCCCCCCCCCCCCCCCCCCCCCCCCCCCCCCCGCCCCCCCCCCCCCCCCCCCCCCCCCCCCCCCCCCCGGCCGCCGTCAGGGCTCGCCCCGCGGACGGGGCGCGAGCACGAGCATCGTGACGTCGTCCCGCACATCCGGGCAGTGCCGGACGAGGTCGGTCCACACCCGCTCCGCCAGCGCCGCCGGGTCATCGTCCGCGAGGCCCGGCAACCGCTCGGCGAGGGGATAGAACACCCCGCCCGCGTCCCTGGCCTCGGTGACACCGTCGGACGCGAGGAACAGCCGGTCCCCGGGCCGCAGCCGCACCGAGACGACCTTCGCCGCGGTGGCCTCGGCCAGGCCCAGCCCCAACGGCGTGCACGGCTCGACGTCCAGCTCGACGACCCGCCCGTCCCGCAACAGCAACGGCCCGGACTGCCCGCACGCCACGATCCGCACCACACGGGCGTCGGCGGAGAAGTCCATCAACACCGCCGTCGCGAACAGCTCGGCATGCGGCTCGGCCGCGGAGTCCACCACCAGCCTCCGGTCGAGCCGGGCCGCCACCGACTCCGGGTCCGGCTGGTCCAGCACCGCCTCCCGGAACGCCCCCAGCAGCGACGCGACCGTGGCCACCGCCGACAGCCCGTGCCCCTGCACATCGCCCATGACCGCCCGTACGCCGTAGGGGCACGCACGTACGTCGAAGAAGTCGCCCCCGACCAGCGTCCCGCTCTGCGCGGCCCGGTACAGCCCCGCGCACCGCACCGGCCCGACCCGCTCCGGCAGCGGCGGCACCACGGCCCGCTGCGCGGCCTCGGCGACGGCCCGCTCGGTGACCAACTGCGCGTCACGCCTGCTGCGCACGTACGACAGCAGCACGCTCAGCACCGCGACGAAGCACACGGTCAGCAGATCGGTGCTGCCGGGGTCGTCCAGCCGGAAGACCGGCACCGTCAGCACGACCACCGCCAGTGCGCCGAGCACCGCCGTCATCACCGGCCCGTGCGCCAGCACGGCCAGCGGCGGGATCGCACCCAGCAGGAATCCGATGTCGAGCGGCTCCGGACTGATCAGCTCGGCCGTGCAGACGCCCGCCAGCAGCACGGACGGCAGCAACCGCGCCCAGACCGGCGGCGGCGCGCCCCGCAGCCAGCCCCGCCGGTCCAGGTCCCGGTCCCGGCGCGGCAGCCGGACGTGCGCACCATTCACACCACCACGCTGCTACGCCCCACCCGGCACCGCACTCCGGGCCCGCGCCGAAACGGCCCGCCGCCCCGCTAGAACGGCGTGAGCGTCAGCCGCAGCCCCGTCGGCGCCGTGTCCTGGATGTACGAGGCGAAGTCGGCCACGTCGTCGAAGGCGAAGCCGTACGCCTTGCCGTCCTGCGCGGCCGCGTGCATGGCCTTGGCGTAGTGGTTGGTGAGGCCGGCCCGGTAGAAGGACGCGGCGTCGGCCGTCGGCTGGGCCGCGGAGCTCACCAGCGTCGAGCGGTTGAACCCGGCGCCAAGGATCGCGGCGACCGGCCCCGTCGTGCCGTCGTTGGGAGCGGCGAGGGCACCGTCGCAGAACAGCACGTCCCGGGTGGACGGCTTGCCGAAGGAGACCTCGGCGGGCCCGGTGAACGACAGCCGCTCACCGCGCACCCGCCCGGTGAACGTACCGGCGTTGGTGGTCACCCTGAGGTCCTTGCCGGTGTACGTGCTCCACACCTCGTCGATGTAGGGCGCGAAGTAGTCCTCGGCGAACAGACCTGCGTCCAGGCCGTGCCCGGGGGCGATGATCCGCGTGTCGTCCACGACGAGCCGCGCGAACTCCGGGACCTCCCGCACGGCGGCGAACGCGGCCGCCCGGCCCCCGTCGCGCAGCGTGCCCGTCGTCTGGTCCTTCGCGCCGGTCAGCCGGATGCTCAGCGGCACGCTGAACATGTCGACCATCGTGGTGTTGCAGAACATCCCCGACGCGTTGTACGTGAACTCGGCACAGTCGTGCAGCGCCGCGTAGTTGGGGTCGGACGTCACCCAGCCCGCGGGGTACTGGAGCGCCGGCCGGCCCGCCCCGTCCGCGACGACCTTGAACTTGAGCTTCGCGCCCAGCGACACATAGATCCGGCCCGACATGTACGGCAGGGACAACCGCGTCTCGCCGCTGCCGGCCAGGGAGATCGCGTAGTCGGTGAAGCCGTCGGGCCCGTTGTCCGACAGGGCCACCGGGGCCAGGGTGCCCTCCGGTGTCAGGCGCACCTGCCGGCCGTCCGCGTTGCCCACGACGTAGACGTGGACGCTCGCGTTGCCGAAGGACCCGCTGTTGTTGACGAGCGTCAGCGGGAGGGAAGCCGCCGCCTCGGGCGCGGCCTTGCTTCCGGCTTTGCCTCCGATCGTGCTCCCGGTGGTCTCCGCGAGGGCGTGGGGGGCCAGTGCGGCGACAGCCGGAGCGGCGACCACCGCGCCGCCGAGGCCGGCGAGGAGCGTACGGCGGGTGAGCGGGCGTCGGTGACGAGGAGTCATGTGGGGGGCCTCCTTGTGGTACGGGGTGCGGGTTCCTGGGCTTCTTGAGAGCGCTCTCACGCGGATGCGTGTGACGGATGCTACGGAGGGGGCGTGCCCTCGCCAACCCGTCCGTCCCGCGGAAATCCCTTGCTGAAGCCGCCACTTGGGGACATCGTTGATCGCTTAACCGGCTCTTAAGGGCCACTTAAGGCGCGTCCGACAAGCCATGGCTGTCCGCAGCATGCATCCCGGAGGAATTCCGTGACCGATCCGGTCATCCGCGCGCTCGACGCGAGCGACGCCGATCTCTTCGACACCCTGCCCGATCCGCTGGGCGCCCGTGAGGGCCACCGGCTGACCCGGCATCGTCCCGACTGGAAGCGGGTGGCCCTGCGCGACGGCAGGGTCGTGGCCCGCGGCGCCTGGTGGGGCGGCCCCGACGACACCGAGCCCCTCAGCCTCAACTGGTTCGACGTGACGGAAGGCGAGGAGGAAGCGGGCGCCGCCCTCCTGCGCTCCGCCCCCTGGCAGGTGGAACTGGAACTGAACCTGCCCGCGGGCTGGCGCGACGACCCGGCTCTGCGCGGCGCGGCCGAGACCCGTGCCGCCGCCGCACGGAAGGCCGGCTACGACCTCCTGGTGGAACGCCTGTTGTACCGGTGGACACCCGACCGCGGTCTGCCCGAGCGGCCCGGGCGCCTGGTGTTCCGCGCCGAACCGGACGACGCCGTGTTCTTCGACGCGCTGCGCCGCATCCACTCCGTCACGCTGGACGCGCACGCGCTGAAAGCCGTCGAGCAGGGCGGACTCGACCAGGCCGCCCAGGAGGAACTCGACTTCTTCCACTGGTGCCCCTCACCCCGCGAGTGGTGGCAGGTCGCTTCCACACGGCAGGGCGAACCGGTCGGCATCCACATCCCGGCCCACAACCCGTCGGGCCCGTGCATCGGCTTCATCGGGGTCCTGCCCGATCAGCGGGGCCGCGGCTACGCCTACGACCTGCTGGCCGAGTGCACCCACTTCCTGGCCGAGCGGGGCGCCGAGTTCATCGCGGCAGCAACGGACCAGGGCAACTTCCCCATGGCCGCGAACTTCACCAAGGCCGGTTTCCCGGTGGTCAGGGAACGCCTCAACTTCGCACCGGCGTAGAAACCCGGCCGTCTTCCAGGACTAACGCGCGCCGCCGTTCAACAGGTCGTCGGCCGCCGTCAGGATCTCCGTGACCCGCAGGCCGAACACCGCGTCGCACGCGTGCGGGCGGCCGGTCCGGGCGGCGGTGAGCAGGGCGTCCGCGGCCCGCATCAGCGCGGGGACCGCCCCGTCGGAGCTCTCCGGCAGGACCGCGACCCCGGCCTCCCCGAGGAGTTCCACGGCGGCACCGGACGCGGCGGGCGGTGCCGTCAGACTCAGGGTGAGCGTGCTCGACGCGCCGCCGCTGTGGTCGAGGACGACATGAGCCGTGTCCCCGGGGCCGTACGCCGCCGCCGTCACGCGTCGTACGTCGCCGAGGACCGGCAGCAGGACGGACAGGGCGTGCGGCCCGACGTCCCACAGGGCGCCCTTCTCCCGCCGCCACGGCGTGGCGAAGGGACTCTCGCTGCTGCTGAACACCGCCCCGAGCCACTGCGCCCGCCCCGTGAACCAGCCCGGCACCGCCGCCTGTTCGGTGATCCACGCCGCCGGCTCGGGCTGGAAGCGGGCCGTGAAGAACACGATGGAGGCGACCCCCGACTCCTCGACGGCCTCGACCACCGCCCGGCCCTGCTCCACCGTCGGCGCCAGGGGCTTGTCGAGCAGCAGATGACACCCGGCCCGCGCCGCCCGCGCGGCGAGGTCGGCCTGCACCTCGGGAGGCAGTGCCACGGCGACCGCGTCCACGCCGGCGAACAGGGCGTCCACGTCGTCGTAGGCCCGGACGCCGTGCCGCTCCGCCAGCTCCTTCGCCGCCTCGGGGCGGCGTCCCCACACGCCCGTGAAGTCGAGCTCGTCGTGCCCGCTGAGGGCGGGTGCGTGGGCCATCTGCGCCCATGGGCCGGTGCCGAGCAGTCCTATGCGCATGCCGTCGCCTCTCCACGGTGCCGTGACAGCCGACGGCCGTTCCTCGGCCGCCCGCTCGCCGAAGAGCGTGTCACACGGCACCGGCCGCGGGGGAGGTCAGGCCTCCTGCGCCTCTCACTCGCCGGGAAGTGACTGTTCAGCCCAGATGGTCTTGCCGTTGGTCATCTGACGGGATCCCCAGCCCTGGGTGAGCTGAGCGACGAGCAGCAACCCGCGTCCTCCTTCGTCGAAGGTGTGGGCCCGGCGCAGGTGGGGCGCGGTGCTGCTGCCGTCGGACACTTCGCAGATGAGGGTGCGGTCGTAGATCAGTCTGAGTTCGATGGGAGGCCGGCCGTATCGGATGGCGTTGGTGACCAGTTCGCTGACGACCAGCTCGGTGACGAACACGGCATCGTCCAAGCCCCACTCGGACAGTTGCCGGCAGGCGGTCTTGCGTACATCCGCGACCGCGGCGGGGTCCGGTGACACCGGCCAGGTCGCCACGTGCGAGGCGTCGAGGGCTCGGGTGCGGGCCACCAGGAGTGCCACGTCGTCGGAGGGGCGATCCGCGATCAGGGTGCTCAACAGGGCGTCGCACACGGCCTCCAGATCCTGAGCCGGTCGCCGCAGCACCTCGCGCATGGCGGCGATCCCCTCGTCGATGTCCCGGCCGCGGGCCTCGACGAGCCCGTCCGTGTAGAGGACGAGAAGGCTGCCCTCGGCCAGCTCCAGCTCGGTCGACTCGAAGGGCAGGCCGCCCAGGCCGAGGGGAGGGCCTGCCGGGACCTCGAGGAACTCGACAGTGCCGTCGGGCGCCACGAGGGCCGGTCCGGGGTGGCCCGCGCGGGCCATCGTGCAGCGGCGCGAGACGGGGTCGTAGACGGCGTAGAGACAGGTGGCGCCGACGTCGCCGTCCAGCGGGGCCATGGTGTCGCCGCCGCCGGCAGCGTGGTTGACCAGGTCGTCGAGGTGGGTCAGCAACTCATCGGGGGGAAGGTCGACATCGGCCAGCGTGCGTACGGCGGTGCGCAGCCGCCCCATGGTCGCCGAGGCCTGGATGCCGTGGCCCACGACGTCACCGACGACGAGGGCGACCCGGGCACCGGAGAGCGGGATGACGTCGAACCAGTCGCCGCCGACACCGGCCCGGGTGCTGGCGGGCTGATAACGGGAGGCGACATCGAGAGCCGCCTGCTCGGGGAGACGCTGCGGCAGCAGGCTGCTCTGCAACGTGAGGGAGGTGTCGCGTTCGCGGGTGTACCGCCGGGCGTTGTCGATGCACACGGCGGCGCGAGCGGTGATCTCCTGGCCCAGCAGCAGGTCGTCCTGCTGGAAGCGCTGGGGCCGGCGATGGCGGGAGAACGTGGCCACGCCCAAGGTGAGGCCACGCGCACGCATGGGTACCGCCAGCACCGAGTGGAACCCGAACCGCCGCATGCGTTCGGCCCGGTCCGGGGCCGTCCGGTCCAGATCCTCCAGGGCGGCGGGCGTGATGTGCTCGATGAGCGGCCGCCCGGCGGCCAGGCACTCCGCCGCGGTGGAACCCTCGGGGTAGGGCGTCACGGTCCCGAACGGCACCACGGCTTCGGGGCAGCCCTCCAGCACCGACTGACAGGCGACCCGGCGCAGCATCACCGGACCGTGCGGAGAACCCTGCGGCGGATCCTCGCCCCCCTCGATCGCCGGCAGCAGATCGACCGTGACGAAGTCCGCGAATCGCGGGACGGCCACGTCGGCGAGTTCCTGGGCGGTACGGGGCAGGTCCAGGGTGCTGCCGATCCGCAGGCTGGCGTCGTTGACCAGGACCAGTCGCTGCCGTGCGAGGTGCTGCTCCGTCACGTCGTGTGCCGACAGCAGGACACCTTCGAGCCGGCCGTCGGAGCCCCGTACGGGGACGAGGGACACCGACCACACGCTCTCCCGCTCATGGCCGGCGAGGTGCAGGGCGGCTCCGAGCTCCTGGAGACACCCCGTCTCGAGTGCGGTTCGCATGCCCTGCTCGGCCCGTTCGCTCTCCGGGTCGAGGACGATCTCCGTCACCCGCAGGCCGCGCATCTCCCGCTCGGACAGGCCCAGCACACGTTCCATGCCCGCGTTCGCCCACCGCAACCGCAGTCCGGTGTCGTACAGGGCCATGGCGTAGGGAGCCTGGGCGAAACTGCGCCGCACGAACGCGTCGTCCTCAGGGGTCGGCGCCGGTCGGGCCACCGGTGACACCAGCAGCCAGTCGTCCCCGTCGACCGTCCGGTGATGGGCCAGCAGCCCGACGGTGAGGCGGTGGCCGTCCCGGTGCAGCAGCGTGGCCGTCCCGCTCCACCTGCGCTGGCCGGCCAGCGAGTCCACCACATCGAGGGGAGCGGCGTCCGCGAGCAGCGCGGCCGCCTTCCGGCCGACCACCTCGGAGGCCCGGTACCCGAGCAGCCGCCGCGCCCCTTCGTTCCACGCGGTCACGACACCGAGGTCATCGACGACGACCCTGGCCGTCGCCGCATTGTTGAAACGGTCCTGCGACCCGGCGCTCGGGCCGTCGTCCGAGGCGGACGCGGATCCGGTCATGACGTCATCTGCCCTCAATCCCGCCCTGGCGGCCTGTGCCCAGGAGCCCCTTGCGCCGGAGGTGCGTCGCACCTTCACTATTACGACACTAGACAACAAGAGTGACAGACAGGCGTGTATCGGTCCTCATGTCAGGACGGCGGCACCGATCCCGGACGGAGGGCGGCACCCATGGAGGGCAACGGCACGAGGTGGCCGGACGCGGCCGAATGGACCGGGAAGATCTACAGCGCGGGCTGGCGCGCGTCCGAGGGCGGCACACGCCAGGTGATCGAACCGGCCACGGGACAGGTGCTGGCCGAGGTCGGCGTCGCCTCCTCCGCGGACGTCGCCCGGGCCGGCGCCCGGGCCGCCCGAGCCGCCGGGGACTGGGCCGCGGCTGCTCCATCCGACCGCATCGACGTCCTGCTGCGCGCAGCCTCCGCGCTGCGTGAGCACAGCGCCGCAGTCCGCGACTGGATCGTGCGGGAGTCGGCCGGCGTCCCCGCCAAGGGTGACTACGAGATCACCGCCGCCCTCGCCCAGCTGACGCACGCCGTGGGACTCGCGTCCCTGCCCAGGGGCGAGGTCCTGGCCCCGCAGACCCCGGGCGGAACGAGTCTGGCGTGGCGGGTGCCGCTCGGCGTCGTCGGCGTCATCAACCCATGGAACGCGCCGCTGCTGTTCGCGATGCGCGCGCTGGCGCCCGCACTGGCGCTGGGCAACACCGTGCTGCTCAAGCCCGACCCCCTCACCCCGGTGTCCGGGGGAGTCCTCGTCGCGCGGCTCTTCGAGGACGCCGGACTTCCCGACGGGGTGCTGCACGTCCTGCCGGGCGGCGCGCAGACCGGGCAGGCGGTCGCGGAGGATCCTCATGTCGCCATGGTCGCCTTCACCGGCTCCGCCGAGGTCGGGCGCGTCGTGGCCCGTGTGGCGGGTGAGGGGCTGAAGCGGGTCGCCCTGGAGCTCGGCGGCAAGAACTCGCTCGTCGTGCTCGAGGACGCCGATGTGGACGCGGCCGCCCTGGCCGGAGCCGTGAGCACCTTCGGGTACCAGGGACAGGCGTGCGTCGCCGCCGGCCGCCACCTGGTCCATGCCGACCTGGTCGAGGCGTACACCGAGGCGCTGATCGGACACGCGCGCACCCTGCGCATCGGCGACCCCCGCGTGGAGGGCGTCAGCGTCGGCCCGATCATCAGCGAGCGGCTGGCCACCAGGATCGAGCGCATCGTCGACGAGAGCGTGGCCGGCGGGGCGCGGGTGCTCACGGGCGGCCGCCGCGACGGCCTCTTCTACCCACCCACCGTCCTGGACCGCGTGGACCGGGCCATGCCCGCGTTCACCGAGGAGATCTTCGGTCCCGTCGCCCCCGTCATTCCCTTTCACAGCGAGGAAGAGGCCGTCGAGATCGCCAACGACACCGCCTACGGCCTGACGGCCGCCGTGCACTCGGGATCCGTACCGAGGGCGACCGCTGTCGCCGGGCGACTGCGCACCGGCATGGTCCACATCAACGACGTCTCCGCCAAGGACGCCGCGAACGCCCCCTTCGGAGGCATGGGCATCTCCGGCAACGGCTCCCGGATCGGCGGCACAGCCAGTCTGGAGGAGTTCACCCAGTGGCGTTGGATGACGGCACCCGGACCGGTGTGACCTGGCCCGAACGGCGGCCCGCAACAAACAAGGCAACAAGAAAGGCAAGGAGTCCTCTCCTTGCCACTCTCAAGCTATAACACACAGGGGGTCTTGCGGCAAGGCCCCATGTCTCCCGCAAACTGTCCCGCCTAGGCCCACGACCTGCGGAAACGGGAGCATGACGTGACCCCCCTGACCACGAGCGCGTTCGACCTTCCCGACCGCCTCTCGCACAAAGCCGACCCGGCGCTGATCGCCGGGGACGAGCGGCACTTCGCCGCCGTCGCCGACTGCCTCGAGCAGTCGATCGCCGAACTGACCGAGCGTCTCGAAGCCGAGCGCAGGGCCCCCGGCGGCAAGGGACGGCAGGCCATGGACCGGGACGCCGAGATCTACCGGCTGACCGCCCGCCTGCGCGCATTGCGCCGCTTCGGACTCGACCTGTGCCTCGGGCACATGGTCGCCACCGACGACTCCGAGCCCGTGTACGTGGGACGGCTCGGCCTGACGGACCGTGAGGGTCGCCGCCTGCTGGTCGACTGGCGATCCCCCGCGGCCGAACCGTTCTTCGGGGCCACCCATGCCAACCCGATGGGGCTCGCCAGCCGTCGCCGGTACCGCTGGAGCGACGGCCGGATCAGCGACTACTGGGACGAGGTGTTCACCGCCGACGCCTTCGACGGGCACGCCGCGCTCGACGACCAGTCCGCCTTCATCGCCAGCCTGGGCACCGACCGTTCGCCCCGGATGCGGGACGTGCTCGGCACCATCCAGGCCGACCAGGACGCCATCATCCGCGCCGGTTCGCGCGGCGCCCTCGTCGTCGACGGCGGGCCGGGCACCGGCAAGACCGTCGTCGCCCTGCACCGCTCCGCCTACCTCCTCTACTCCGACCCGCGCCTCGGGCAGCACCGCCGGGGCGGCGTGCTGTTCGTCGGACCGCACCGGCCCTACCTGTCCTACGTGTCCGACGTCCTGCCCAGTCTCGGCGAGGAGGGCGTGCAGACCTGCGTCCTGCGGGACCTCGTCGACGAGGGAGCGACGGCGGGGGAGGAGACCGACCCGGACGTGGCCCGGCTGAAGTCGTCCGCGGACATGGTGCGCGCGATCGAGAAGGCCGTCCGGTTCTACGAGGAACCGCCCACCGAGGCCAGGACGGTCACGACCCACTGGTCCGACGTCCACCTGAGCGCCGCCGACTGGGCGGTGGCGTTCGAGGCGGCGGAACCCGGCACACCGCACAACGAGGCCCGCGACCAGGTCTGGGAGGAACTGCTCACCATCCTGGTGGACAAGCACGAGGGCGAGGTCTCCGAGGCCCTGCTGCGCAAGTCGCTGGCACAGGACCGGGAACTGCTCACGGCCTTCAACCGGGCCTGGCCGATCCTGGAGGCCACCGACCTCGTCGGCGACCTCTGGTCGGTACCGGCCTATCTGCGAATGTGCGCTCCCTGGCTCAGCCGCGACGAGGTGCGCACGCTGCAACGCGCGCAGCCCCAGGCCTGGACGGTGTCCGACCTGCCCCTGCTGGACGCGGCCCGGCAGCGGCTCGGCGACCCGG
Organism: Streptomyces sp. NPDC016851; assembly: GCF_055562795.1. Classification (NCBI taxonomy): domain Bacteria; kingdom Bacillati; phylum Actinomycetota; class Actinomycetes; order Kitasatosporales; family Streptomycetaceae; genus Streptomyces; species Streptomyces sp. NPDC016851. The sequence goes on along the minus strand of NZ_JBVHEP010000008.1, from coordinate 7,993 downwards.
AGGCGTCCCGCCGCGCGCGCCGGAGGGAGGCCGCCGTCGCCGCCCAGCGCGAGCGCATGGCCGACGTCATCGACGACCTGCTGGAGGCCCACAGCTACGACGACGGCGAAGGCGTGCTGGTCATGCTGCACGGGCAGGACATGCGCAACTCCCTGGTGGACGAGAGTGCCCTGCCCACCGCCGACCCGGACCGGCTCGCCGGACCGTTCGTGCACATCGTCGTGGACGAGGCGCAGGAACTGACCGACGCGGAGTGGCAGATGCTGCTGCAGCGCTGCCCGTCGCGCAGCTTCACCATCGTCGGGGACCGCGCCCAGGCCCGGCACGGCTTCACGGAGTCGTGGCGGGAACGGCTGGAGCGGGTCGGGTTCGACCGGGTCGACCTGGCCTCGCTGAGCATCAACTACCGGACACCGGCGGAGATCATGGCGGAGGCCGAGCCGGTCATCCGGGCCGCGCTGCCGGACGCCAACGTACCGACGTCGATCCGCAGCGGCGGCGTTCCCGTCGCGTACGGGCCGGTCTCGGAGCTGAGCTCGGTCCTCGACACATGGCTGGCCGCACACGCCGACGGGATCGCCTGTGTCATCGGCGATCCCGCCTTCCGCCCGGCGTCCTCCCGCGTGCGGTCGCTGACCCCGGAGCTGTCGAAGGGGCTGGAGTTCGACTTGGTCGTCCTCGTCGACCCGCAGGACTTCGGCACGGGCATCGAGGGAGCGGTCGACCACTATGTCGCGATGACCCGGGCGACCCAGCGGCTCGTGGTCCTCACGAGCTCCTGAGACGGGCTCCGGCCGGGGCCCTCCCGCAGTGGGGGCCCCGGCCGGAGGTTTCAGGACGCCGCTCAGGCGGCGAGCTCCTTGCGGATGCGGTCCAGCATGAACGCCGACGACTCCCGGGCGCGCTCCTCCCAGGCGAAGACGCAGGACGTGGCGACACCGTCGAAGCCCAGCTCGCGCAGCGTGCCGAAGAAGGCGTCCCAGTCGACCTCGCCCTGGCCGATGTCCAGGTGCTGGTGGATCCGGGCCGGCGTACCCGGCGGGTTGAGGATGTAGCGCAGGCCGGACGAGCCCTTGTGGTTGAAGGAGTCCGCGATGTGCACGTGCTGGAGCTTGTCACCGGCGTAGCGCATCATCGCCGCGATGTCGGCGCCGACCTCCGAGGCCCCGGAGAGGTGGAAGGAGTGCGGGGCGCAGTACAGGTAGTTCACCCACGGCTTGTTGATCGCGCGGACGAGATCGACGGCGGGGGTGTTCTCCTCGCAGAAGTCGTCCGGGTGCGCCTCCAGGTTCAGAGCGATGCCTTCGCGCTCGAACACCGGCAGCAGCTCCTCCAGCGAGCGCCAGAAGGCGGCCTCGCTCTCGGCGGCGCGCTCGGGCCGGCCGTTGAACTCCGAGTTCATCAGTGGGCATTCGAGCTCGACGGTGATCTCGATCATCCGCTTCCAGTAGCGGACGGCGGCCTGCCGCTCGGTCTCGTCCGGCGAGGACCACTTGTACAGCGGCAGCACCGAGGACAGCCGCACACCGTGCCGGCGCAGCGACTGCTTCAGCTCAGCCACCCGCGCGTCGTCCGCACGCGGGTGCAGGAAGAACGGCATGAACTCCGCGCGCGGCGACAACTCGATGTACTCATAGCCGAGTTCGGCCACCGTGCGCACCATGTCGTCGATCGGCAGGGAGCGGAACATATAGGGGTCGAGGGCGATTTTCACGCGGTCCCTCCGTAGAACGCGGGGCGGGGCTTCATGTCGGTGGTGACGGTCTCGCCGCCGGTCTCCAGGGACCGGACGGCGGCGTCGGTGATGACGGTGGCGGCGTAACCGTCCCAGGAGGACGGGCCGGTGGGCTCGGTGCCGGCGGCCACCGAGGCGACCCACTCGCGGAACTCGGTGTCGAAGGCCTCCGCGAACCGGTCCTTCCAGTCCTGGAGGACATCCGTGCCGTGCCGGGCGGCGGTGCGGATCCCGACGGCCGCCGGGTCGGGCAGGCGCACCAGGCCGTCCTCGCCGACGACCTCGCACTGGATGTCGTAGCCGTACTGGCAGTTGACGAAGACCTCCAGGTCGATCCGGACGTCCTCGGACGTCTCGAAGATCATGATCTGAGGGTCCTTCAGATGGGGGAACCGCTTGCTCGTGGCGCGCGGGGTGACCACCTGCGCGGAGACGATCTCGTCGTCGAGCAGCCAGCGCAGCACGTCGATCTCGTGCACGGCGGTGTCCTGGGCGGCCATGGCGGAGTGGTACGCCTCCGGCACGGTCGGGTTGCGGTGGGCGCAGTGCACGATGAGCGGGGCCCCGAGCGAGCCGGTCGACAGGACCTCCTTCATCTGGCGGTAGCCGGCGTCGAAGCGGCGCATGAAGCCCACCTGCACCAGCCGCCGGCCGTGCGCCCGCTCGGCCTCCACGATCCGCAGACAGTCCTCGGCGGTCGTGGCCAGGGGCTTCTCGCAGAACACCGGCTTGCCGGCCGCGATCGCGCCCAGGACGTGCTCGGCGTGGGTGGGCCCCCAGGAGGTGACGAGCACGGCGTCCACGTCGGGGGAGGCGATCAGCTCCGCGCCGGTGGGCAGCGCGGTGGCACCCACCCGGGCCGCCACCTCGGCGGCACGCCCGGCGTCGATGTCGGTCACGGCCGTGACGGCGGCCCCGATGACGACCTCGGTGAGCCGCCGGATGTGGTCCTGGCCGATCATTCCGGCGCCGATGACGCCTACACGTACGGTCATGGTCGTTCCTTCGAAGGGAGGGTCAGGAGAAGCGGGTGCGGAGTTCGGCTTCGAGGGTTTCGAGGGTCCGGCCCTTGGTCTCGGGGACGTAGCGCTTGACGAAGGCGAGCGACAGCAGCCCCGCCACCACGAACAGGAAGAAGGTGTTGGAGATCCCGATCCCGGAGACCAGGGATGGGAAGACCAGCCCGATGACGAAGTTGGTCAGCCACAGCACCACGGCCGCGACGCCCATGCCGAAGCCGCGCATCCGCATCGGGAAGATCTCCGACAGCATCAGCCAGGTCACCGGCGAGATCGCGCCCTGCTGGAACGCGAGGAACGTGACCGTCATGGCCAGCACCGCGAACGCCCGCGCGTCACCCGAGGGCAGGACCAGGGAGAAGACGCCGATCAGCAACAGGGCGGCGGTCGTGCCGGCCTGACCGGTCATCAGCATCGGGCGGCGCGGTACGCGGCCCAGCAGCCAGATGCCGACGAAGGTGGCCAGCACCGAGATCACACCGTTGGCGATGTTCGCCGTCAGGGCGCTGTCGGCGGCGAAACCGGCGTCGGTGAGGATCTGCGTGCCGTAGTACATGATCGTGTTGACGCCGGTGATCTGCTGCACGATCGCGATGCCGAACCCGACGAACATCAGCTTGCGCACCCACGGCGTGCTCTTCATGTCCTGCCAGCCGCCGAGCTTGGCCTGCTCGTCCTTGACGGCGAGCGCGGACACCTCCTTCAGCTCGGCCTCGGCCCGGGCCTGCGACCGCACCTGCCTGAGGACGTCGAGGGCCTCCCCGAAGCGGCTCTGCGAGGCCAGCCAGCGGGGGCTCTCCGGCATCACCAGCATGCCGAACCAGAGCACCACGGCCGGCAGCGTGGCGATGACCAGCATCCAGCGCCACACACCGCCGGACTCGCCGCCGACCTGGGCGATGATCGCGTTGGACGTGAAGGCCAGCAGCTGACCGCTGACGATCATCAGCTCGTTGCGGGTGACGAGGGCACCGCGCCGCTCGGCGGGGGACACCTCGGCGAGATACACCGGCACGGTCACCGACGCGCCGCCGACCGCGAGACCGAGCACGAACCGCGCCACGATCATCACCTCGGTCGTGGGGGCGAGCGTGCAGCCGAGCGCGCCGACGAAGAACAGCACGGCCAGCAGCAGGATGTTGCGCCGCCTGCCGCGCGCGTCCGACAACCGGCCGCCGGTCACCGCGCCCAGCGCGGCGCCCAGCAGCAGTGAGCTGGTGACCATGCCCTCGGTGACCGGGGTCAGACCGAGGTCCTCGGTCATGTAGGGCAGGGCGCCGTTGATGACGCCGGTGTCGTAGCCGAAGAGCAGACCACCGAACGTGGCGATGATCGTGATCAGCCTCAGCCGCCGCCTGACCGCCGGGGGAGCGTCGTCCGCGACGGCGGTGGCGGGGGGCGGGACGGGGGCCGGTGTCGTGTCGTCGGTGACGTCCATGGGCCGCTCCTTACCTGTCGATGTTCGGGCGCCGGGTACCCGACAGGCCGCAGCCGGCCAGGTGTTCACGGGTGCTGACCGCGATCGGCAGCGGCACCCCGGGAGCACACGGGTACAGGTCCTGCTCGACGATCACGAACAACTCGGCGTCGAGCTTGGCGAGTTCACCCACCACGTCGGCCGGCCTCGGTACCCCGGCCGGTGGTGACACGCACACCCCGCGCTTCACGGCCTCGCCGAAGGACAGGTCCTCGGCCGCGACCTGCGCCAGGATCTCCGGGTCCATCTGCTTGATGTGCACGTAGCCGACCCGCTCACCGAAGCGACGGATCAGATCGAGGTTGTCCCCGCCGCCGTACGCGACATGCCCCGTGTCCAGGCAGAGGTTCGTGTAACGGCTGTCGGACTCGTTCAGCAGCCGCTCGATCTCGGGCTGCGTCTGGATGTGGCTGTCGGCGTGCGGGTGGACGACCAGCCGTACGTCGTACTCCTCCAGCAGCAGCCGGCCCAGCCGGTCGGCGGCCCGGCCGAACCCGGCCCACTGCTCGGCGGTCAGCTCGGGCGACTCGGTGAACGCACCCGTCTTCTCGTCCCGGTACATCGGCGGGATGAAGACGAGGTGGTGTGCGCCCGCGGCGGCGGTCAGCTCGGCGACCTGCCGGACATGGGCGAGCATCTCGTCCCACGCATCGGGCCGGTGCAGCGCGCCGAACGCGGTACCGCCGGAGACCTTCAGCCCGCGGGCGTCCAGCTCGGCCTTCAGCCGCCGCGGGTCGGTGGGGAGGTAGCCGTACGGGCCGAGCTCCAGCCACTCGTATCCGGCCTGGACGAGCTCGTCGAGGAAGCGGGTGTACGACACCTGGTGCTCGTCGTCGGGGAACCAGACGCCCCAGGAGTCGGGGGCGGAGCCGAGGCACAGGTTGCCGACGGTCGTACGCAGCGGGGCTGGCACCGTTGCCATGGTGAGAGTCCTTCGGGGAGAGGAAGGGGGCAGGCGTGAACTGATGCGCTCTACTAGCGCGCTCTAGTTCGAGTACGATGACCCCTGTCCAAATGTCATGTCAATAGGTTGTTGCCGGGAGATTGCCGAGTCCTGGTACGGGCCTTGCACGGGGCACCCGTAAGGTGGTCGGCGTCGGAGGGTGGGTTCACACGTGGATGCATCGGGCAGGCAGCGGCCCACGATGGCGGACGTCGCCGAGAAGGCGGGCGTGTCCCGCGCGCTCGTCTCGATCATCTTCCGCAACCAGGCGGGAGCCAGCCAGGAGACCCGGGAGCGGGTCCTGCGCGTCGCCGACGAGATCGGTTACCGGCCCGACAGTGCGGCCCGGCTGCTGGCCCGGGGCCGCAGCCGCACGCTCGGCGTGATGTTCACCGTGCACCAGACCTTCCACACGGACCTCATCACCGGCATCTACCCCGAGGCCGAGCGGCTCGGTTACGACGTCCTGCTCTCCGGTGCCACCCACGGCCGCAGCGAGGCCAAGGCGGTCGAGGCGCTGCTCAGCCACCGCTGCGAGGCGGTGATCCTGCTCGGCCCGGACGCGGACCCCGCCTACGTCGCCGAGCTCGGACAGCGCACGGTCACCGTCTCGATCAGCCGCCGGGTGCCCCAGGCCCATGTCGACTTCGTGCACTCCGCCGAGGGCAAGGGCGTCCGGCAGGCCATGGACCACCTGGTGGAGCTGGGGCACCGCCGGATCGTGCACATCGACGGCGGGCGCGGTCCCGGGTCGGCGGAGCGGCGGCGTGCCTATCGCGCCGCGATGCGCCGCCACGGACTGGAGGACCGGGCGCGGGTGATTCCCGGCGAGCACACCGAGGAGTCCGGCATCGAGACCGGGCGGCTGCTGCTGGCCGAACGCGACAGCGGGCGGCCGCTGCCGACGGCGGTCCTCGCCGGCAACGACCGCTGCGCGATGGGGCTGCTGATGGCCCTCACCCGGGCGGGCGTCGAGGTCCCGCGCGACCTGTCCGTCGTCGGCTACGACGACAGCCACCTCTCCCACCTGATGCCGATCGGCCTGACCACCGTCCGCCAGGACGCGGTCCTCATGGCCGAGCACGCGGTCCGCTTCGCCGTCGAACGGCTGGAGAACGGGGAACTGCCGCCGAGGGAGGCGGTGCTGGACCCCAAGCTGGTGGTGCGGGGGACGAGCGGGCCTGCCCCGGCGGAGGGTTCCCAGGTTCTGCCCGCCTAGCGCGTGCCCGCAAAGTCCCGCCTGCCGCGCGACGCCCGGCACGCTCCCCCACTGCCTTAAGGGCGTGGGAGGTGCCCCCACTCGCCGCACCGGCCGAACACCCGCGTGCAACCAGTACGCGGGCGTCCGCCCGGCACTCCCCCAGCCTTCGGCCGGGGGGACCCCCAGAGCACGCACCGGACGCCGCGCGGCCCGCCCTCCGGGCGGACGACGGGACTTTGCGGACACCCCTAGCGCGTGCCCTTCTTGGCGAACTCGGCGACGCTGTCGACGTTGTCCTTCGTGACGAAGGCCGGCCCGGTGAGCACGGGAGCGGTGCTGCCGCCGCTGAAGTTGCCGTTCGTCTTGTAGAGCCACAGCCCGTCGACGGCGAGGTAGCCCTGGAGGTAGGGCTGCTGGTCGACGGCGAACTGGATGTCCCCGCCCTGGATGGCGGCGACGAGGTCCTTGTTGAGGTCGAAGGTGGCCACCTTGGCCTTGCTGCCCGCGTCCTTGACCGACTGCACCGCGGTCATGGCGATCGGCGCGCCCAGTGTGACCACCTGGTCGATGCTGGAGTCCTTCTGGAGCTTGGCCGTCAGGGTCGACTTCACGGAGGGCATGTCGGTGCCGTTGACGTACAGGTTCTCCGTCGTGCCCTTGAAGCCCTTCTTCAGGCCGGCGCAGCGCGCCTCCAGCGCGACCTGGCCCTGCTCCTGGATCACGCAGACGGCGTGCTTGGCACCCTGCTGGTTGAGGCGCTCGCCGAAGGCCTGGCCGGCGATGTTCTCGTCCTGGCCGAAGTACTCGAGCATGCCGAGTTCCCGCCAGTTGTCCAGGCCGGAGTTGAAGCCGACTACGGGGATGCCGGCCGCCTTGGCCTTGGCCACGACCGCCTTCATGGCGTCGGGCTTGGCGGCGGTGAGCGCGATGCCGTCGACCTTCTGGTCGATGGCGTTCTGCACCAGGTTGGCCTGGTTCCCGGCGACCGGGTCGCTGGAGTAGACGAGCTTGATGTTGTCCTTCGCGGCAGCCGCCTGGGCGCCCTTGCGGATCAGGTCCCAGAACGTGTCGCCGGGTGCCGCGTGGGTGACCAGGGCGACGGTCATCCGCGGGGTGGTGGCCTTGCCCGCGGCGGCGTCGTCACCGCCGGTCTCGGACTGCTTCCCGCCGGAGCCGCTGGAGCAGCCGGCGGCGAGCAGGGCGCCCACGAGGGCGGCGGTGGTCAGGGCGGCGGATCTGTGGTGTCTGCGCATGTCGGGTGCACCTCGGTGTGCTGGGGAGAGCGGGCCGTGCCCGGTCCGGGAGGCAACTGGAGCGCGTCACTAGCGCGCTCTAGTGGCAGGTACTATGCGGGGGCCTCCGGGCGATGTCAACAGCTTTGTCAGGACGTACCAACAAACGTGACGTTCTGACGAACAGGGCGTTCCGGCCGACCGCACGTTCCATCCGACCGCACGTTCCACCCGACCGGATGTTCCGGCACAACGGGGCCGCGCCGCCCCCCCCCCCCCCCCCCGGGGGGGGGGGGGGGGCCCCCCCGGGGGGGGGGGGGGGCCCCCCCGGGGGGGGGGGGGGCCCCCCCCCCCCCCCCCCACCGGGCGGCGGAGAGCACCCCAAA
>NZ_JBVHEP010000007.1:0-341778 GCF_055562795.1 Streptomyces sp. NPDC016851 | reverse complement strand
GTTGATAGGCCGGATATGGAAGCACGGTAACGTGTGGAGTTGACCGGTACTAATAGGCCGAGGGCTTGTCCTCAGTTGCTCGCGTCCACTGTGTTGGTTCTGAAACCACGAACGGCCCCATGCCCTGGTCACGGGTGTGGTGCGGCATAGTTCCACAGTTTCATAGTGTTTCGGTGGTTATAGCGTAGGGGAAACGCCCGGTTACATTCCGAACCCGGAAGCTAAGCCTTACAGCGCCGATGGTACTGCAGGGGGGACCCTGTGGGAGAGTAGGACGCCGCCGAACAATTATTGACAGGGCTGGACCCGTAACTTCGGTTACGGGTCCAGCCCTTTTTTGTTCTCCGTCACTTGAAGTTCACGTTGCGCGATCAGCATCCAGAGCATGGGTACTGCTGCAATGCTCAGGGCCGCCGGTGTCGGACTCGGTGACGAAGTCGTCGTGCCGGCCTTCGGGAACGTCGAGGTCGCCGAGGCCGTGGCCAAGGCCGGGGCGCTGCCGGTGTTCGCCGACATAGATCCGGTCAGCTACTGCCTCGATGCCTCCGCTGTGGAAGCGGCGCTGACCCCGCGGACCGCGGCCGTCGTGGTGGTCCACCGCTTCGGGCGGCTCGCCGATATCGCGCGGCTGCACGCGCTGGGAGCGCGGCACGGGCTGCTCGTGCTGGAGCAGGGGGAGTCCGAGGCGCCGTACGACGAGATAGCCCAGCGCAGGGAGCGGGCGGCTTATCTCCATGCCAAGTTGAGGGGTGTGCGGACGCCGGACGACGGTGACGGGCACACGTATCAGCAGTACGTCGTGCGCGTCCCGGGCAATGGACGGCCGGACCGGGACGCTTTCGCGCGGGCTGTGCGGGGCAGGGGAGTCGAGTGCCGGGTTCCGGTGAAGACTCCGGTACATCGACTGCCCGAATTCCGGCGGTGTGTTTCGCTTCCGGAGACGGAGCGGGCTTCCGACGAGACGCTCGCACTGCCGGTGGACGCGACCCTGACCAAGCGGGACATGCAGCGGATCGTGTCCGCCTGTAATGCCCTGGGAGGGCTTCTCCAGCCCGCTTTCTGACGTGGTTGGGAGCACGGGTCTGTTCGGGGTATGATCTATTCCGTTGCCGCGCGGGAAACCCCGCAAAGCGACAGGCCCCTATAGCTCAGTCGGTAGAGCGTCTCCATGGTAAGGAGAAGGTCAACGGTTCGATTCCGTTTGGGGGCTCCAGCAGAAAAGGCCCCACCCTCACGGGTGGGGCCTTTTTCATGTCCTAGTCCTTGTGGAGGCCCGGGACGCGCATCGCCAGGATCGCCATGTCGTCGGACGGGGCGTCCGAAGCGAAGCGTTCCACCGCGCGCATGATGCGGGCCGCGACCGCGCCGGCCGTGAGGCCCGTGCAGGTCGTCAGGACGTCGGCGAGGCCGTCGTCGCCCAGCATGCGGGCGCCTTCACGGCGTTCGGTGACGCCGTCCGTGACGCACAGCAGGACATCGCCCGGGTCGAGGGTGACCGTCTGCTCGTAGAGCTCCAGGTCGTCGATGACACCGAGGAGCGGCTGGGGTTCGGCTGCCGGTTCCACCGAGCCGTCCTGGCGCAGGCGCAGTGGGAGCGGGTGGCCGGCGCAGACGACCTTCAGTTCGGCACTGCCGTCCTCCTGGGGGCGCATCTCGCCGTAGAGGAGGGTGAGGAAGCGGCTGCGGGCGCCTTCGTCGAGGATGGCGGAGTTGAGGCGCTCCAGGACCGCCGGGCCGCTGAGGCCCTCGCGGGCCAGAAGGCGCAGGGCGTGGCGGGCCAGGCCGGTGACCGCCGCCGCGTTCGGGCCCGTACCGCAGACGTCGCCGATGGCGAAGCCGTAGGCGCCGTCGCTGATGGGGAAGACGTCGTAGAAGTCGCCGCCGACCTCGTTGCCCTCGCCGGCGGCGCGGTAGATGACCTCGACCTCGACTCCCTCGATCGTGGGGAGTTCCGGGGGGAGGAGGCTGCGCTGGAGGGACTGGCTGATGGCCGTGCGCTCGGAGTAGAGGCGGGCGTTGTCCAGGGCCAGGGCGGCTCGGCGGGACAGGTCCTCGGCGAGTTCCAGGATCTCCTGGCGGAAGTGCTCGTCGGTCGGCTTGCCGAGCGTGAGCATGCCGATGACGCGGTTGCGGGCGACCAGGGGGAGGACGACTGTCTCGCCGCCCACCGCGGAGGCCGTGGCGAGGGTCGGGCCGATGCCGGGGGTGACCTGGTGGGTCGGGCCGCCGCTGAGGCCGAGGCTGCGCATGGAGCTGCGCAGGGCGGCCTGGTGGGCCACCTCGGCGGGGGCCGTCCAGACGCGGGCTCCGGGGGTGGGGACCGGGTCGGGCGGGGGGACCTTGGACAGCAGGGACTTGATGCCGTCGATGAGTTCCTCGTCCTCGTGCAGGACGTACGAGAGGTAGGGCTCGGAGGCCTGGTGGGCGATCGTGTAGACGGCGCACCAGGTGGCGAGGGTGGGGACCGTCATCTGGGCCATCAGGGCCAGGGTCTGGTCGCGGTCCAGGGTGCCGGCCAGCAGGTCGGAGGCCTCGACCAGGAAGTTCAGGGAGCCGCGGCGCAGGCGCTCCAGTTCGCCGAGGCGGGCCGATTCGACGGCGAGTGCGATGCGGTCGGCGGCGAACTGGAGGCGCAGGGCTTCCTCGTTCGAGTATCTCCCGGGGGCTTCGGCGGCGACGCCGAGGGAGCCGGTGAGGCGGCCCTCGACCTTCAGCGGGACCGTGACGACCGAGCGCATGCCCGTGCCGTTCAGCAGTGGCACCGCGCCGGGGACCGCCGTCAGGTCGTCGTGGACGGCCGGCATGCGGGCGGAGCCGTAGCGGCCGGAGCCCGCCTCGACGGGGACGCGGGCGAAGCGCTGGCGGGCGGAGGGCAGGCCCGTGGAGGCGCGGACCTCCAGTTCCGTCTCGTCGTCGGTGGCCAGCAGGAGGAACGCGGAGTCGCCGTCGAGCATGTCGCGGGCGCGTTCGACCGTGCGCTGGAGGAGGCCGTCGAGGTCGTCCGGGGCGGGGTAGCCGATGAACACCTCGAAGGGGTCGGTGCTCTGGCCCTCGGAGGTGGTGCCCGTGTCGGAGGCGGGGACGCGCAGGGGTGTCTGGAGAACGGCCCGTTCGTGGTCCCGTACCAGGAGGCACACGGTTGACGGTTCGCCGCCGGTGTCGCGGACGCGCAGGTGGGAGGCGTAGACGGGGGTCACGCGGCCGTCGGCGGCGCGGATGCCGTAGCTGCCTTCCCAGCGGGAGAGCCGGAGTGCCTCCGCGATGCCGGTGCTGGTGCCCGGGGTGTGCGGCCAGGCCGCGAGGTCGGTCAGGGGCTTGCCGGTGACCTGCTCGGCCGGGTAGCCGAAGAGGTCCTCGGCGTCCTCGTTCCAGGCGGTGATGTGGCCGGTGCGGTCGATCTGGACGACGGCCACGCGGACGCGGCCGTCGGCGAGGGGGAGGAGGTCGGCGGGGAGGGCCGGGCCCGCCGCGCGGGTGCCCACGGCCCGGGCCGGGAGGTCGAGTTGGAACCAGACGGTCTTGTGGGTGGGGGTGTACTCGACGCCCCAGCGGCCGGCGAGGGCCGCGCACAGCTGGAGGCCGCGTCCGCCCTCGCGGTCGGGGCTGCCCATGTTGATCGCCGAGGCCTGGAGCGGGATCTCACGCTCGGGGTACCGGTCGGCCACCTCGATGCGCACCCCCTCGTCGGTGCGCAGGCAGAGCAGGTCGGCGGAGGTGCCGGCGTGGACCACGGCGTTGGTCACCAGTTCGCTGGTGAGAACGACGGCGTCGTCGACGATGTCCGCGAAGCCCCAGCCCTGGAGGGTGTCGCGGACGAAGGAGCGGGCGCTCGCGACAGATCGCCCGACGGGCTCGAAACTGGCGGCCGCGCGCGCGGTGATCACAGAACTCCTCGACCGGTTCTCGACGTGCTGGGCTGCGTGGCCGACCGGCTCGCGCCGCTGTTGCGGCAGGCCGCCCGTCGGCCGGGGGTCCGGGGGCTGTCCCCCAGGGATCAGTCCGGTGGTCATGTGTGCGGCCGCCCCTCCGATGCCCGCTCGTCTTCGTGCCACCGCCCAGGCCGGACGAACCGGCGCGGCTGGACAGCCGGATGCAAGGTTACTTACCTTCGCGGTCCATGCGGATGCCGGTCTGCAGTGTTTCCGTCCGGAGGGTGTGCGGACGGTGTGCGAAGCTGCCGAACTGTTATGGCCTGGTTCGGGCAGGGTGAAACACTGGGCAAGCTTCTTGTGAAAGTCCGGGCAGGCTGAGTGTCTTCTGCGTACGGGGGGCAGCAGCCCCCTGGGCACGGCCTGGTATGCAGGGCGGAGAATACGCAGTAGTAACCGGTACGCCGAGCGTGGTACCCCAGCACAGCAGTGATGGTCGACCCCTGCGGGAGGGACACAGTGGAGTCTGGCGCAGCGACGCGTGGCAAGAGGACGCGCGCGAAAGGCGGACAGTCCCCGAGCAACCAGGGAAAAGTGCGCAGTGGCACGACTGAGGTGGACACGGCAGCCCTGAATCGGCTGATGGTCGCCCTGGTGGCGATGCGGGACGGCAACTTCCGCAAGCGGCTCACGGTGTCCGGGGACGGCGTGATGGCCGAGATCGCGGCGGTTTTCAACGAGGTGGCCGACCGCAATCTGCATCTGACGGGTGAGCTCTCGCGCGTGCGGCGGATGGTGGGCCGGGAGGGCAAGCTCACCGAGCGGCTGGAGACGGGGGCCTGTGAGGGCTCCTGGGCGACCGCGATCGACAACTCGAATGCCCTGGTGGACGACCTGGTGCGGCCGGTTTCCGAGGTCAGCCGGGTGCTGTCCGCGGTGGCCGAGGGTGATCTGTCGCCGCGTATGGAGCTGCGGACGCAGGTGCCGGACGGGAACGGGCAGCCGCTGCGCGGCGAGTTCCTGAAGGTCGGGAGGACCGTCAACAACCTGGTCGACCAGCTGTCGACGTTCACCGACGAGGTCACGCGTGTGGCCAGTGAGGTGGGCACCGAGGGCAAGCTGGGCGGGCAGGCCCGTGTGCGTGGTATGTCGGGTTCGTGGCGGGATCTCACTGACTCCGTCAACACGATGGCGTACCGGCTCACCGCTCAGGTGCGGGATATCGCGCTGGTGACGACGGCGGTCGCCAAGGGTGATCTGTCCCGGAAGGTCACGGTTCAGGTGGCCGGCGAGATGCTGGAGCTGAAGAACACCGTCAACACGATGGTGGACCAGCTGTCGGCGTTCTCCTCCGAGGTGACCCGGGTGGCCCGTGAGGTGGGCACCGAGGGTGCGCTGGGCGGGCAGGCGCAGGTGCCCGGGGTGGACGGCGTGTGGAAGGAGCTCACCGACTCCGTCAACACCATGGCCGGGAACCTCACGGCCCAGGTGCGCGGGATCGCGGAGGTGACGACGGCGGTCGCCAACGGTGACCTGTCGCGGAAGGTGACCGTGCAGGCGCGGGGCGAGGTCGCGCAGCTCGCCGAGACGATCAACCAGATGACCGAGACGCTGCGGATCTTCGCGGACGAGGTCACGCGTGTGGCCAACGAGGTCGGGGCCGAGGGGCGGCTCGGTGGTCAGGCGAATGTGCCGGGTGCGGCGGGGACGTGGAAGGACCTCACCGATTCGGTGAACACGGTCTTCCGGAATCTGACCACTCAGGTGAGGGACATCGCCGCGGTGACGACGGCCGTGGCCAACGGTGATCTGTCGCAGAAGGTCACCGTGGACGTGGCCGGCGAGATGCTGGAGCTGAAGAACACCGTCAACACGATGGTCGACCAGCTCTCCGCCTTCGGTGCTGAAGTGACCCGTGTGGCCCGCGAGATCGGTGTCGAGGGTGAGCTGGGCGGTCAGGCGCAGGTGCCGGGTGTGGCCGGGACGTGGAAGGACCTGACGGACTCCGTCAACACGGCGTTCCGGAACCTCACCGGACAGGTGCGGAACATCGCGCAGGTGACGACGGCTGTGGCCAACGGTGACCTCTCGCAGAAGGTCACGGTCGACGTCTCCGGCGAGATGCTCAAGATGAAGAACACCGTGAACACCATGGTGGATCAGCTGTCGTCCTTCGCCGACCAGGTGACCCGGATGGCCCGGGACGTGGGCACGGAGGGCCGTCTCGGCGGTCAGGCCCAGGTGGACGGCGTGTCCGGCACGTGGAAGGAGCTCACCGACTCCGTCAACTCCATGGCCGGGAACCTCACCTCCCAGGTGCGCAACATCGCGCAGGTGACGACGGCGGTGGCTCGGGGTGATCTGTCGCAGAAGATCGACGTGGACGCGCGCGGCGAGATCCTGGAGCTGAAGAACACCATCAACACGATGGTCGACCAGCTCTCGGCCTTCGCCGACCAGGTGACCCGGGTCGCGCGCGAGGTGGGTACGGACGGCCGGCTGGGCGGTCAGGCGCAGGTGCCCGGTGTCGCAGGTGTGTGGCGTGACCTCACCGATTCCGTGAACGGCATGGCCGGGAACCTCACCGCGCAGGTGCGCAACATCGCGCAGGTGGCGACCGCGGTGGCCCGGGGTGATCTGTCGCAGAAGATCGACGTGGACGCGCGCGGCGAGATCCTGGAGCTGAAGAACACCCTGAACACGATGGTGGACCAGCTGTCGTCGTTCGCCCAGGAGGTCACGCGTGTGGCCCGTGAGGTGGGTACGGAGGGCATCCTGGGCGGCCAGGCCGAGGTGCAGGGCGTCTCCGGCACCTGGAAGGACCTCACCCAGTCCGTGAACGGCATGGCCAACAACCTGACCATCCAGGTGCGCAACATCGCCGAGGTCACGACCGCGGTCGCCCGGGGCGATCTGTCGAAGAAGATCACCGTCGACGCCAAGGGCGAGATCCTCGAACTGGTCACGACCGTCAACACGATGGTCGACCAGCTGTCCTCCTTCGCCGAGCAGGTGACCCGGGTGGCCCGTGAGGTGGGCACCGAGGGCATCCTGGGTGGCCAGGCGCACGTGCCGGGTGTCACGGGCATCTGGAAGGACCTGAGCGACAACGTCAACCTGATGGCCAAGAACCTCACCACTCAGGTGCGGAACATCTCCCAGGTCTCGGCGGCGGTCGCCAACGGTGACCTGACGCGGCAGGTCACCATCGAGGCGCGCGGTGAGGTCGCGCAGCTCGCCGACACCATCAACACGATGGTGAAGACGCTGAGTTCGTTCGCCGAGCAGGTCACCAAGGTGGCCCGTGAGGTGGGCACGGACGGCATCCTCGGCGGGCAGGCACACGTACCGGGTGTGGCCGGCACGTGGAAGGACCTGACCGAGTCCGTGAACCAGATGGCGTCCAACCTCACCGGACAGGTGCGCAACATCGCCATGGTGACCACGGCCATCGCCAAGGGTGACCTGACGAAGAAGATCGACATCGACGCGCGCGGCGAGATCCTGGAGCTGAAGACGACCATCAACACGATGGTCGACCAGCTGTCGTCCTTCGCCGAGGAGGTCACCCGAGTCGCCCGCGAGGTGGGTACGGAGGGACAGCTCGGCGGTCAGGCACGCGTGCGTGACGTCGATGGCACGTGGCGGGACCTGACCGAGTCGGTGAACGAGATGGCCGGGAACCTGACCCGGCAGGTGCGTGCCATCGCGCGCGTGGCGACCGCGGTGACCCGTGGCGACCTGAACCTGAAGATCGACGTGGACGCGTCCGGGGAGATCCAGGAGCTCCAGGACTACATCAACAAGATGATCGCCAACCTGCGCGACACCACGATCGCCAACAAGGAGCAGGACTGGCTCAAGGGCAACCTGGCGAGGATCTCGGCGCTGATGCAGGGCCGCCGGGACCTGGAGGACGTGGCCTCGCTGATCATGAGTGAGCTGACGCCGGTGGTCTCCGCGCAGCACGGGGCGTTCTTCGTGGCGATGCCGCTCGTCGACGGCGAGGACATGAGCGCCGCGGACGAGGACCAGTACGAGCTGCGCATGCTCGGCTCGTACGGTTACTCGATGGGCTCCATGCCGACGTCGTTCCAGCCCGGTGAGGCGCTGGTCGGGACGGCCGCCGAGGAGAAGCGCACGATCCTGGTGGAGAACGCGCCGAGCGGCTATCTGAAGATCTCCTCGGGGCTCGGTGAGGCGCCGCCCGCGCAGGTGATCGTGCTGCCGGTGCTGTTCGAGGGCAGCGTGCTCGGCGTGATCGAGCTGGCGTCCTTCACGCCGTTCACGCAGATCCAGAAGGACTTCCTCAACCAGATCGCGGAGATGATCGCCACCAGCGTCAACACCATCTCCGTCAACACCAAGACCGAGTTGCTGCTGGCGCAGTCGCAGGAGCTGACCGAGCAACTGCGTGAGCGCTCCGCCGAGTTGGAACAGCGGCAGAAGGCCCTCCAGGCGTCCAACGCCGAACTGGAGGAGAAGGCCGAGCTGCTGGCCCAGCAGAACCGCGACATCGAGGTGAAGAACACCGAGATCGAGGAGGCGCGGCAGGTCCTGGAGGAGCGCGCCGAGCAGCTCGCGGTGTCGATGCGCTACAAGAGCGAGTTCCTGGCGAACATGTCGCACGAGCTGCGGACGCCACTCAACTCGCTGCTGATCCTGGCCAAGCTGCTCGCCGACAACGCCGAGGGGAACCTCTCCCCGAAGCAGGTCGAGTTCGCCGAGACGATCCACGGGGCCGGTTCCGACCTGCTCCAGCTCATCAACGACATCCTCGACCTGTCGAAGGTCGAGGCGGGCAAGATGGACGTCTCCCCGACGCGGATCGCGCTCGTCCAGCTCGTGGACTACGTGGAGGCCACCTTCCGCCCGCTGACCGCGGAGAAGGGCCTGGACCTGTCCGTACGGGTCTCGCCGGAGCTGCCGGCGACACTGCACACCGACGAGCAGCGGCTGCTGCAGGTGCTGCGCAACCTGCTGTCCAACGCGGTGAAGTTCACCGACTCCGGGTCGGTGGAGCTGGTCATCAGGCCGGCGCGGGACGACGTGCCGCAGAAGATCCGGGAGCAGTTGCTGGAGACCGGGTCGCTGACCGACCCGGACGCCGAACTGATCGCGTTCTCCGTGACCGACACCGGGATCGGCATCGCGTCCAGCAAGATGCGGGTGATCTTCGAGGCGTTCAAGCAGGCCGACGGCACGACCAGCCGCAAGTACGGCGGTACGGGTCTCGGGCTGTCCATCTCGCGGGAGATCGCCCAGCTGCTCGGCGGTGAGATCCACGCGCAGAGCGAACCGGGCCGCGGCTCGACGTTCACGCTGTACCTGCCGCTGCACCCCAGCGAACTGCCGCCGCAGGGCTACCAGCAGCAACTGCCGTCCCTGGAGCCCGGTGACCTGATGGCCTCGACGTCGGACATGTCCGAGCTGTCCGAGGTGGAGTCCGAGACCCCGGCCGAGGTCAAGTCGTACCGCGAGACGCAGAACGGGCCGGCCGCCCTGTTCCGGCGGCGGCGCAGGATGCCGGAGCTGGCTCCGCGCCCGGCGCAGCCGGAGCAGTGGACGCCGGCGGAGCAGGAGGCGGCGCCGAAGCCGCGGCGCGGCATCCGGTTCGGCGGCCAGAAGGTCCTGATCGTCGACGACGACATCCGCAACGTCTTCGCGCTGACCAGCGTCCTGGAGCAGCATGGCCTGTCCGTGCTGTACGCGGAGAACGGCCGTGAGGGCATCGAGGTGCTGGAGCAGCACGAGGACGTGGCGGTCGTCCTGATGGACATCATGATGCCCGAGATGGACGGGTACGCGACGACCACGGCGATCCGCAGGATGCCGCAGTTCGCCGGGCTGCCGATCATCGCGCTGACCGCGAAGGCGATGAAGGGCGACCGGGAGAAGGCGATCGAGTCGGGCGCCTCCGACTACGTCACGAAGCCGGTCGACCCCGATCACCTGCTGACGGTGATGGATCAGTGGATGCGAGGGGAATGAGGGGAACGTTGGACCGTTACGCAACGTTGGCGGGAAGGTTCGGTGTTCACACGGAGTTGCGAACTCAGTGTGCGCATAGTCGTGTAGAAGTACGAGATCTGGGGAACCTTCTGGTCTCCTGCTGCGTTTCTGCTACGTGCACAGTGACATCCCGGTGACAGGGTGTGGCGACAGGCAGGGTGCGGCTACGATGACCGGCACAAGGACGGGCGGCGCAAGGGAGTCGTCCCCTGGGGCGGCACCCACCGGTGCGACCCCAGGTCCTGCGGACAGGGGAGGCCCCAAGCCGGGGCGAGGAGGGCGGGCCATGGTGCAGAAGGCCAAGATCCTCCTGGTCGATGACCGGCCGGAGAATCTGCTTGCGCTGGAGGCGATCCTCTCTGCGCTCGATCAGACGCTGGTGCGGGCATCGTCCGGGGAGGAAGCGCTCAAAGCGCTGCTCACGGACGACTTCGCGGTCATTCTGCTGGATGTCCAGATGCCGGGCATGGACGGCTTCGAAACAGCCGCGCACATCAAGCGGCGGGAGCGGACCCGGGACATCCCGATCATCTTCCTCACCGCGATCAACCACGGGCCGCATCACACCTTCCGGGGGTATGCGGCGGGCGCGGTCGACTACATCTCCAAGCCGTTCGACCCGTGGGTGCTGCGCGCGAAGGTCTCCGTCTTCGTCGAGCTGTACATGAAGAACTGCCAGCTGCGTGAACAGGCGTCGCTGCTGCGGCTCCAGTTGGAGGGCAACGGCAAGGACGCGGACGGCGAGGCCAAGGAGTCGGCCGGGCTGCTCGCCGAGCTCTCCGCGCGGCTCGCGGCCGTCGAGGAGCAGGCCGAGGCGCTGACCAAGCAGCTCAACGACGACTCGACGGACGCGGCGGCGGTGGCCACGGCGGCTCATCTGGAGCGCAAGCTCACGGGGTTGCGGCGGGCGCTGGACGCGCTGGAGCCGGGCACCGGGAGCACGTCGTCGGTGTCCTCGCAGAACTGACGCCCGGGCAGGCGTGGTTGCGCGCCGATGAGCCCGCGTCAGTTCTGCGCCTCTCCCGGAGCGACACGAACGGGTGAAGCCGTAGGCACACGTGTCCCTTGTCGTCTCCCCCGGTAACCTCACACCCATGGCCTCACGTCCCTCCGCAGCCAAGAAGCCGCCCGCGAAGAAGGCGGCCGGTTCGGCGAAGGCTCCGGCGAAGAAGGCCGCTGCCAAAAAGGCTCCCGCGAAGAAGGCGCCCGCCAAGAAGGCCGCGGCGAAGAAAGCCGCGCCCAAACCGGCTCCGAGCCCTACCGGGGGCATCTACCGGCTCGTGCGCGCCCTGTGGCTCGGGGTCGCACATGCCGTCGGCGCCGTGTTCCGCGGCATAGGGCAGGGCGCCAAGAACCTCGACCCGGCGCACCGCAAGGACGGCGTCGCCCTGCTGCTGCTCGGTATCGCGCTGATCGTCGCCGCGGGCACCTGGGCCGACCTGAAGGGCCCCGTGGGCGACCTGGTCGAGATCCTGGTGACCGGTGCCTTCGGCCGGCTCGACCTGCTCGTGCCGATCCTGCTCGCCGTCATCGCCGTGCGCTTCATCCGCCACCCGGAGAAGCCCGAGGCCAACGGACGCATCGTCATCGGCCTGTCCGCGCTCGTCATCGGGGTGCTCGGCCAGGTCCACATCGCCTGCGGCTCACCGGCGCGCGGCGAGGGCATGCAAGCCATAAGGGACGCCGGCGGCCTCATCGGCTGGGCCATGGCGACCCCGCTGTCGTACGCCATGGGCGACATGCTCGCCGTGCCGCTGCTCGTGCTGCTGACGGTCTTCGGGCTGCTGGTCGTCACGGCCACCCCGGTCAACGCCATCCCGCAGCGGCTGCGGCAGGCCGGGGTGCGGCTCGGGATCGTCCGCGACCCGGCCGAGGACGAGTTCGGCTTCGCCGAGGACGACGAGCGCTACGACGAACAGTGGCGGGAGGCGCTGCCCGCGCGCCCGCGCGGCAGGCGTACGCCGGCGCCCGCGGCGTACGACCCCGACAGCGCCGAGCAGGAGGCGCTCTCCCGGCGTCGCGGCCGGCCCCGGCGGTCCGCCGTGCCGCAGCCCGACATGGACCGGCCCATGGACGCCGTGGACGTCGCCGCGGCGGCGGCCGCCGCGCTGGACGGCGCCGTGCTGCACGGGATGCCGCCCTCGCCGATCGTCGCGGACCTCACCCAGGGCGTGACCGTCGGGGACCGCGAGCCCACCACGCCGACGCCCGTCCCGTCCGCCCGGCCCCAGCAGGAGAAGCTCAAGCAGGACCAGCCCGAGCAGGAGAGGCCGAAGGCGGGCGTCCGCGACCTCACCAAGTCCCCGCCCGCCAAGCCCCGCGACCTGCCCCCGCGCGCGGAACAGCTCCAGCTGTCCGGGGACATCACGTACGCCCTGCCCTCCCTCGACCTCCTCACGCGCGGGGGCCCCGGCAAGGCGCGCAGCGCCGCCAACGACGCCATAGTCGCCGCGCTGACCAACGTCTTCACCGAGTTCAAGGTGGACGCCAGCGTCACCGGCTTCACGCGCGGGCCGACGGTCACGCGCTACGAGATCGAGCTCGGCCCCGCCGTGAAGGTCGAGCGGATCACCGCGCTGGCCAAGAACATCGCCTACGCCGTCGCCAGCCCGGACGTGCGGATCATCAGCCCCATCCCCGGCAAGTCCGCGGTCGGCATCGAGATCCCGAACACCGACCGGGAGATGGTCAACCTCGGTGACGTCCTGCGGCTCGCGGAGTCCGCCGAGGACGACGACCCGATGCTGGTCGCCTTCGGCAAGGACGTCGAGGGCGGCTACGTCATGCACTCGCTGGCGAAGATGCCGCACATGCTGGTCGCCGGCGCCACCGGCTCCGGCAAGTCGTCCTGCATCAACTGCTTGATCACCTCGGTCATGATGCGGGCGACCCCCGAGGACGTCCGGATGATCCTCGTCGACCCCAAGCGGGTCGAGCTGACCGCCTACGAGGGCATCCCGCACCTGATCACCCCGATCATCACCAACCCCAAGCGGGCCGCCGAGGCGCTCCAGTGGGTCGTGCGGGAGATGGACCTGCGCTACGACGACCTGGCCGCCTACGGCTACCGGCACATCGACGACTTCAACAAGGCCGTGCGCGAGGGCAAGGTCAAGCCGCCCGAGGGCAGCGAGCGCGAGCTCCAGCCGTACCCGTATCTGCTGGTCATCGTCGACGAGCTCGCCGACCTGATGATGGTCGCGCCGCGGGATGTGGAGGACGCGATCGTGCGCATCACGCAGCTCGCGCGCGCGGCCGGCATCCACCTGGTGCTGGCCACACAGCGGCCGTCGGTCGACGTCGTCACCGGCCTGATCAAGGCGAACGTGCCGTCGCGACTGGCCTTCGCCACGTCGTCGCTCGCCGACTCGCGGGTCATCCTCGACCAGCCGGGCGCCGAGAAGCTCATCGGCAAGGGTGACGGGCTGTTCCTGCCGATGGGCGCCAACAAGCCGACCCGTATGCAGGGCGCCTTCGTCACCGAGGAGGAGATCGCGGGCGTCGTCCAGCACTGCAAGGACCAGATGGCGCCCGTCTTCCGGGACGACGTCACCGTCGGCACCAAGCAGAAGAAGGAGATCGACGAGGACATCGGCGACGACCTGGACCTGCTGTGCCAGGCGGCCGAGCTGGTCGTCTCCACGCAGTTCGGGTCGACGTCCATGCTGCAGCGCAAACTGCGCGTCGGCTTCGCCAAGGCCGGGCGGCTGATGGACCTCATGGAGTCCCGGAACATCGTCGGGCCGAGCGAGGGTTCGAAGGCTCGTGACGTTCTTGTGAAGCCTGATGAGCTGGATGGCGTGCTGGCGCTGATCCGGGGGGAGTCTGAAGGGTAGGGAAGTGGGTCACGGCCGCCACGCCGAGTCGTACTGCAATCGGGTGTCCGGATCGTGACTCACCCGTAAGGGATCCTTGAGCAACCGTTTCCCTTCGGCGTACGTCAAGTTGAGGGAAGCGAGGAACAGCTTCCCCACCATCGGAATGTCGGGCCATTCCGATGGCGTACAAAGTGCCACCGCCCGGTTGCCCCACCCTTTTGTACCCCCCCTAGACTGAACCTCCAGCACAGGCGGCTACACGCTCGAAAGGCGCCCCCGTGTCCATCGGCAACTCCCCTGAAGACGAGCGTCCGTTCGAAGACGAGCGCGTCGAAGAAGACCGCGAGGAAGCCCGCCCCTCCATCGGCCGTGCCCTTCAGCAGGCGCGTATCGCCGCTGGGCTGACCGTCGACGACATCAGTAGCGCCACCCGGGTCCGCATGAACATCGTGCACGCCATCGAGGCGGACGACTTCACCGCCTGCGGTGGGGACGTCTACGCCCGGGGGCACATCAGGACCCTCGCCAAGGCCGTCCACCTCGATCCGGCACCGCTGCTCGCCCAGTACGGCGACGAGCACGGCGGGCGCCCGGCTCCGACCCCGGCAGCTCCCCTCTTCGAGGCGGAGCGCATCCGCCCGGAGCGGCGGGGCCCCAACTGGACCGCCGCCATGGTCGCGGCGATCGTCGCCGTGATCGGATTCGTCGGCTTCACCATGTTCCAGGGCGGCGGCGACAGCGGCGGCGAGGCGAACGTGGCCGAGGGCTCCACACCCACCACCGGCGGCTCCGCCTCCCCGACCACCAAGACCAAGAAGCCCGCCGACCCCAAGCCCGAGGCGTCCGACAGCGCCATCGCGGCCGCGCCCCAGGACAAGGTGACGGTCCAGGTGGCCGCCGCCGACGGCCGCAGCTGGATCGCCGCCAAGGACCACAACGGCCGGTTGATCTTCGACGGCGTCCTCAAGCAGGGCGAGACCAAGACCTTCCAGGACAGCTCGAAGGTGCACCTCGTCCTCGGGGACGCCGGCGCGATCGACCTCTTCGTCAACGGCAAGAAGATCAAGGACGACTTCCAGCCGGGCGCCGTGGAGCGCCTGACCTACACGAAGGGTGACCCCGAGGCCGGATAACCGGTCCGAGAGGTGCACTCGCCACGGGGTTGGTCCGGAAACGGCCAACCCCGTCGACGTGGGGTGTCAGCGGGACGAAGTACTCTTGAGCCCATGCCTGAACGCCGTACCGTCGCACTCGTCACCCTTGGCTGCGCCCGTAACGAGGTGGACTCGGAGGAGCTCGCAGGCCGTTTGGAGGCGGACGGCTGGCAGCTCGTGGAGGACGCCGAGGACGCGGACGTCGCCGTCGTGAACACCTGTGGCTTCGTCGAAGCCGCCAAGAAGGACTCCGTCGACGCCCTCCTGGAGGCCAACGACCTCAAGGGACACGGCAGAACCCAGGCCGTCGTGGCGGTGGGCTGCATGGCCGAGCGGTACGGCAAGGAACTCGCCGAGGCCCTCCCGGAGGCCGACGGTGTGCTCGGGTTCGACGACTACTCGGACATCTCGGACCGGCTCCAGACCATCCTCAACGGCGGCATCCACGCCTCGCACACCCCGCGCGACCGGCGCAAGCTGCTGCCGATCAGCCCGGCCGAGCGGCAGGAGTCGGCCACCGAGGTCGCGCTGCCCGGGCACGCCCCGGCCGACCTTCCGGAAGGTCTCGCCCCGGCCTCCGGTCCGCGTGCGCCCCTGCGGCGCCGTCTGGACGGCTCCCCGGTCGCCTCGGTGAAGCTGGCCTCCGGCTGCGACCGGCGCTGCTCCTTCTGCGCCATCCCGTCCTTCCGCGGCTCCTTCATCTCCCGCCGTCCGAGCGACGTGCTGAACGAGACGCGCTGGCTGGCCGAGCAGGGCGTGAAGGAGATCATGCTGGTCTCCGAGAACAACACGTCCTACGGCAAGGACCTCGGCGACATCCGCCTGCTGGAGTCGCTGCTGCCCGAGCTCGCCGACGTGGACGGCATCGAGCGGGTCCGGGTGAGCTACCTGCAGCCCGCGGAGATGCGGCCGGGCCTGATCGACGTGCTGACGTCCACCCCGAAGGTCGCGCCGTACTTCGACCTGTCCTTCCAGCACTCCGCGCCCGGCGTGCTGCGCGCGATGCGCCGCTTCGGCGACACCGACCGGTTCCTGGAACTGCTCGACACGATCCGCAGCAAGGCGCCCGAGGCCGGCGTGCGCTCCAACTTCATCGTCGGCTTCCCCGGCGAGAGCGAGGCCGACCTCGCCGAGCTGGAGCGGTTCCTGAACGGCGCGCGGCTGGACGCCATCGGCGTCTTCGGATACTCCGACGAGGAGGGCACCGAGGCGGCGACCTACGAGAACAAGCTCGACGAGGACGTCGTCGCCGAGCGGCTGGCCCGCGTCTCGCGGCTGGCCGAGGAACTCGTCTCGCAGCGCGCCGAGGAGCGCGTCGGCCAGACGGTGCACGTGCTCGTCGAGTCCGTCGACGACGAGGAGGGCGTGTACGGCCGCGCGGCGCACCAGGCGCCCGAGACGGACGGCCAGGTGCTGCTCACGAGCGGCGCGGGTCTGAGCAGCGGCCGTATGGTCGAGGCGAAGGTGGTCGGTACCGAGGGCGTCGACCTGGTGGCCGAGCCGCTTCAGGGCTCGTACGCGTCGCCGGCGTGGAGTGAGGAGGCGGGCAGATGACCGGTGTTCCGGCATCCGCGGCGGGAGGCCCCTCCGGCGCGAGGAGGGCCGCGGCCGGTGCGGCCTCGGGGAAGGTTCCCGGGGCTTCTGTGGGCCGGTCGGCCGCGCGGTCGACCGAGGGCGGGGTGACCGGTGCCGCGCCGGCTGCAGGGCAGGGTGCGGCGGCCGGCGCGACGCCGGGTACCGGGCGTGGTGCGGCGTCCGATGCGGGTGACAGCGGGGCCGCTGTCGGTGACGGCTCCGAGAGCACCGTCGTCGACGCGCAGGACGACGGGAAGCCGGCGCGGGGCGGGAAGCTGGCGGCCGCGGCCGTCAACCAGGCCAGCGTCTGGAACGTCGCCAACCTCCTGACCATGCTCAGGCTGATCCTCGTACCGGCCTTCGTCGCGCTGATGCTGGCGGACGGCGGGTACGACCCGGCATGGCGGGCCCTCGCCTGGGCGGCCTTCGCCATCGCCATGATCACCGACCTCTTCGACGGTCATCTGGCGCGCAGGTACAACCTCGTCACGGACTTCGGGAAGATCGCCGACCCCATCGCCGACAAGGCGATCATGGGGGCGGCGCTGATCTGTCTGTCCGCGCTCGGCGATCTGCCGTGGTGGGTGACCGGTGTCATCCTCGGCCGGGAACTCGGGATCACCCTGCTGCGTTTTCTGGTCATCCGGTACGGCGTCATCCCCGCCAGCCGCGGAGGCAAGCTCAAGACGCTCACCCAGGGCGTGGCCGTGGGCATGTATGTGCTGGCACTGACGGGGTGGCTGGCCACCCTGAGGTTCTGGGTGATGGCCGCGGCGGTCGTTCTGACCGTGGTGACCGGGCTCGACTATGTGAAACAGGCCATTGTGCTGCGCCGGCAGGGAATCGCCGAGCGCAAGGCCGCGTTGGAGGAGAAGGAAGCGTGAGTTCCACGGCCACCGACGTGGTGCGACTACTCACGGTGAAGGGTGAGACGCTCGCCGTCGCGGAGTCGCTGACCGGTGGTCTCGTTGCGGCGGAGATCACATCCGTCCCCGGGGCGTCCAAGGTCTTCCGGGGCTCGGTGACGGCGTACGCCACCGAGCTGAAGCAGGAACTGCTCGGGGTCGACGCCATCCTGCTGGCGGCGCGAGGAGCGGTGGATCCGCAGGTCGCGGCCCAGATGGCGGCCGGAGTGCGCAAGGCGCTCGGCACGGACTGGGGCGTCGCGACCACCGGTGTCGCGGGTCCCGAGCCGCAGGACGGGCAGGCCGTCGGGACGGTCTTCGTCGCCGTGGACGGACCCCGGAGGACCGATTCCGGTTCTGCCGGCGGCGGAAAAGTGGAGGCTCTGCGGTTGAACGGCGACCGCGAGGAAATTCGTAGAGAGAGTGTACGGAGCGTACTCGCACTGCTCCTGGAGGAGCTTGCGGGCGAACAGACTGGGAATGAGCGGGCACAGGATACGGAACGGAACGGGGGGTTTTGATGTTTGCAGCCCTGAGTGAACACGACATCGCTCCCCGCACGGCCGCGGCGCAAGGCGGTACGGTGGGGCGTAATGGATGCGGCTACGCGGTCCGAGGAGGGAGCCACCGATGATTCTGCTCCGTCGCCTGCTGGGTGACGTGCTGCGTCGGCAGCGCCAGCGCCAGGGCCGTACTCTGCGCGAAGTCTCCTCGTCCGCCCGAGTCTCACTCGGCTATCTCTCCGAGGTGGAGCGGGGGCAGAAGGAGGCTTCCTCCGAACTGCTCTCCGCCATCTGCGACGCGCTGGACGTACGGATGTCCGAGCTCATGCGGGAAGTGAGCGACGAGCTCGCCCTGGCCGAGCTGGCCCAGTCCGCTGCGGCCACCCCCAGCGAACCTGTGCCCACGCCGGTTCGCCCGATGCTGGGTTCCGTTTCGGTGACCGGTGTGCCACCCGAACGGGTGACCATCAAGGCGCCCGCCGAGGCGGTGGACGTCGTCGCCGCGTGACGCTTCGCGCGTGCGTGGCATGAACGAGCGGCGCTGACCAGGCGTCGACACTGGTGAGGCCCCGGCCGGGGTTCTCCGGGAGATCCGGAGGAGTGACGGTCGGGGTTTTCGCTTGCCCGCAGACGGTCGGGCGGTTTTAGGGCCGATTTGTCTGCGTTTGCCCGTGGGGCTTGTGACGGTCATCGTTGAGGGGATGGCCGGGGAAAGCCAACGGAGGTGCGGATGTACGTCGTGAAGAGCCCGCTGTCCGACGCGAGCCTGAAGACCGTGTCCGAGGCGTTGCAGGGCGCCCTCGTCGACCTGGTGGACCTCGCCCTCGTGGCGAAGCAGATCCACTGGAACGTGGTGGGACCGCGCTTCCGTTCCGTGCATCTCCAGCTCGACGAGGTCGTCGACATCGCGCGGAAGTACTCCGACACAGTGGCGGAGCGTTCCGCGGCGCTCGGGATCTCCCCCGACGGGCGGGCCGCGACGGTCGCCGTCGGCAGCGGGATCGGTGTGACCCCCGAGGGGTGGGTCGACGACACGACCGCCGTGGGGGCGCTCGTCGAGGCGCTGGGTGCGGTGATCGCCCGGATGCGGGAACGGGTCGAGGCGACCGGTGAGCCGGATCCGGTGAGCCAGGACATCTTCATCGGGATCACAGCGGACCTGGAGAAGCATCACTGGATGTTCCAGGCCGAGAACGGGTGACCGCAGCGGGCACGGCAGCGGGCGACGGGCCGGCCGGAGGGCTCGCCGTTCGGGGTTTCGCGGCTCGCGGTCTCGCGGCTCGCGGTCTCGTAGCTCGGCGCAGTGGGGCGCGCGGTGCGCCTGTGTGCCGTTGGTGCGCCCTGTCCGCCGGCCCGGGCGGCCGAATAGCGTCGGGCTGGAGGTGGCGGCCATGGCGGGGATAGGGCGCTGGGGGGCCCGCGGAGCTGTGCTGGGGCTGGGAGCGCTGTGGTGGTGGGCGGTGCTGCGGCTGGTGGTCGCGCCCGGGGCCGGGGTGCTGGAGGCGACGGTCGCGGCCGGGGGATGGGGGCTGAGCGTGCTGCCGGTGCACTGCATGCCGAAGGGGCGGGCGGAGGGGGCTGTGAGTACGGGGCGGTGGCGGAGGGTGCTGGGGGTAGGAGGCCGGGGTGTGGTGTCGCGGAGGGGGTGATGCCGTGGCGGGATGCTTCGGGGTGCGGGGGACGGTGCGCGGGTGTGCGGGTGTGCCAGATGTGTCTGTGTCTTACCCAAGGGCATCGCCATACCGCGGTCCGGGGACTCACCAGGGCATCGCAACGCCGCCGTTCGGGCGGATGATCTGGCCCGTCGTGAACGACGAGGCGTCGGAGGCCAGGTGCAGGACCGCGTGGGCGATGTCCTCGGGGGCGCCGACCCGGCCCAGGGGTGACATACGGGCCATGACCGCCTCTGTCTTCGCCTGGGCTTCGCTGTCGCGGCGGTCGGTCATGGGGGTGCGGATCCAGCCCGGCGCGACCGTGTTGACGCGGATGCCGTGCCGGCCCACCTCGGCCGCGAGGGTCTTGGTCAGCTGGACCACCGCCGCCTTGGCCGCGCCGTAGCAGAGCAGCCCTGGGGCGCCGGTGTCGACGGCGCCCGAGGCCATGGTGACGATGCTGCCCCCGGTGCCCCGGGCGATCATCAGGCGGGCCGTCTCCTGGCAGGCGTACAGCACTCCCTTGAAGTTGACGTCGAGTACTCGGTCGAGGTCCTCGTCCCGGGTCTCCAGAACCGGGCTGCTGTGCATGATCCCGGCGACCGCGGCCAGGACGTCCAGGCGTTCGCAGGAGGTGATGGCCTGCCTCAGCCGGGCGCGGTCGGTGACGTCGAGCTCGTGGGTGTGGGCGGTGCCGCCGCCGTCCTTGATCAGGGTTGCCGTCTCGTGCAGGCCCTCGGGGTCGCGGTCCGCGCAGTGCACGGTGGCGCCCGCCTCCCCGAGCAGCAGCGCCGAGGCGCGGCCAATGCCGCTCGCGGCTCCGGTGACGAACGCGGTGCGGCCGGTGAGGTCGTACGCCGTGACGGGCATACAGGGACCGTACGAGTGTTTCTGACGGGCCGTCAATTACTGCGGCCGCGCCGGGCAGGGGCCGGGGCGGGGCCCGGCTGGCAGGTGGGGCACCAGTACGTGGGGCGTTCGCGGGAGCCGTCGCCCTGGTCGGCGACGCGGACGGAGGTGTGGCAGCGCAGGCAGGGGCGGGGCGCCCGGCCGTACACGAAGAGGTCCTGGCCGCGGCGGCCCGTCGTCGTGCGGATCGGGCGGTCGCGGTTGGTCTCCAGCAGCCTCTTGGCGAGCGCTGGCAGCTGGGCGGCGCGCTCGGCGGGCAGGTCGCCGACGGGGAGCCAGGGGGTGATCCCGAGCAGGAAGCAGAGCTCGCTCTTGTAGACATTGCCGATACCGGCGAGGTTGCGCTGGTCGAGCAGGGCCTCGCCCAAGGGGCGGGCGGGGTCCTGCAGGAGATTGGCGAGGGCCCGGTCGGGGTCCCAGTCCGGGCCCAGGAGGTCGGGACCGAGGTGGCCGACCGCGCGGTGCTCGTCGGCGGTGCGCAGGAGGTCCAGGACAGGGAGGCGGTAGCCGACGGCCGTGCGGTCGGTGGTGCCGAGGATCGCGCGGATCTGGTGGCCGGGGCCGCCGCTCCAGCGCCGGCCGTTCTCGTACACCTTCCAGGAGCCGTCCATCCGCAGATGGGAGTGGAGGGTCAGGCCGCCCTCCACGCGGGTCAGGAGGTGTTTGCCGCGCGGGGTGACGTCGAGCACCGCACGGCCCGTGAGGTCGGCCGTGGCCAGTCGCGGCACCCGGAGGTCGCTGCGGGTCAGCACCTTGCCCGCGAGGGCGTTGTGCAGCCGGCTCGCGGTCTGCCAGACCGTGTCACCTTCGGGCATGGGTCAAGGGTGGCACGTCGCCGGGACCATCAGGCGCGCAGGCGGAGGCCACGGGGGGTCGCGATGAAGCCCGCTCCTTCCAGGAGGGTGCCGATGGGGGAGGTCAGGGCCTGGGCGCCGTTGACGCGCTCCACCGTGACCGTGCCGAGGGAGCCCGCGCGGGCGGCTGCGGCCAGGGCCTCCGACGCGGCGCGCAGGCGGGGGTCGTCGGTGGGGTCGCCGTCCGGGTCGGTGGCCCAGGCGAGCAGGGTCTTGCCGCCGCGCTCCATGTAGAGCGTCAGTTCGCCGTCGACGAGCACCACCAGGGAGCCCGCCTTGCGGCCCGGCTTGTGACCGGCGCCGGTCGGGGGCTCGGGCCAGGGCAGGGCGGCGCCGTACGCGTTCGCCGGATCGGCGGCGGCGAGGACGACGGCCCGGGAGGCGGGGTCCGGGCGGGTGCGGCGGCCCGGGGATCCGGGGGCGTACGGTGCGCGCCCGCCGTTCTGCCAGGGCGGGGGGTCCTGCGGGGCGAAGTCCCGCGGCGAGACGTACTCGTCCCGGGACGGCTGGGGGGTGGGGGTCACGTAGGCGGGGCCGAGGCTGGGGAAGCCGTCAGGGCCGGGGGCGCCGGAGTCGCCTGGGTCGCGGGGGTGCTCATGGGACGGGAGTCCGTCGTCCTGTCCGGTGAAGTCATGGGCGGTGAAGTCATGGGCGGCGAAGTCGTGAGCGGGGAAGTCCTGGGCGGGGAAGTCCTGGGCGGGGAACGGATCGAGGTCGGGGCCCGGAGGGGGGCCCGGCAGGTCTTCGCCGCGGTCGCGGGCGTTGGCCACCGCGCGCAGGCGGTCCACGGCGCCGTCCATCGCGAACTGCGCGGCGCCGAGGCCCTCCACGACGTAGCCGCGGCGGGCCTGGCCGCTCTCCTCGAAGACGGACAGGACGCGGTACGTTGCCGAGAAGCCGCCCTCGACACCCTCCGCCGAGACCGCGCCCCTGGTCACCACGCCGTGCCGGTCGAGGAGGGTGCGGGCGAGGGCGTGGGCCCGCACCGTCGGGTCCGGCTCATGGGCCGGGAGCAGGGACCAGCGGCCGGCGACGGTCGGCGGGCCGGAGCGGGAGGCGGGCCGGGCCGCGGCCGTCAGGGAGCCGTAGCGGCCGCGCGGAACCGCGCGCTTGGCGCGGTGGGCTGTGGAGCCGGCGGTACGGCCCGAGCCGAGCAGGGAGCGCATGGGGGCGAGCGTGTCGTTGGTCAGGCGTCCGGACCAGGCCAGGTCCCAGAGCGCGTCGGCCAGCTGGGGATCGGTGGCGTCGGGGTGGGTGGTGGCCCGGACCTGGTCGGCGATCTGGCGGAAGAACAGGCCGTAGCCGCCGGAGAGGATGTCCAGGACCGACTGGTGCAGGGCGGTCAGTTCCAAGGGGTGCGGCGGCGGCAGGAGCAGGGGGGCCGCGTCCGCCAGGTAGAGGGAGACCCAGCCGTCCTTGCCGGGGAGGGAGCCCGCCCCGGCCCAGACGACCTCTCCGGCGGCGGTGAGCTCGTCCAGCATGGCCGGGTTGTAGTTCACGACCCGCGAGGGCAGGACCAGCTTCTCCAGGGCGGAGGCGGGCACGGACGCGCCCTGCACCTGCTCGATGGCGCGCACCAGGCCGTCGATGCCGCGCAGGGAGTGCCCCTTGCCGATGTGCTGCCACTGGGGAAGGAACTGGGCGAGCGCGGCCGGCGGCACCGGCTCCAATTCATGGCGCAGGGCGGCCAGGGAACGACGGCGCAGCCGGCGCAGCACGGCCGCGTCGCACCACTCCTGGCCGATCCCGGCCGGGTGGAACTCGCCCTGGACGACCCGGCCCGCCGCGGCCATCCGCTGGAGGGCGCCCTCGGTGACGGCCACGCCCAGGCCGAAGCGGGCCGCCGCAGTGGTCGAGGTGAACGGGCCGTGGGTGCGGGCGTAGCGCGCGAGGAGGTCGCCGAGCGGGTCCTTGACGGGCTCGGTGAAGGCCTCCGGGACGCCGACCGGCAGGGCGGTGCCCAGTGCGTCGCGCAGCCGGCCCGCGTCCTCGATCGCCGCCCAGTGGTCGCTGCCCGCGATCCGGACCCGGATGGCCCGGCGGGCGCCGGCCAGGTCCTCAGCCCACTGCGGTTCGGCGCCCCGCTCGGCCAGTTCCGCGTCCGTGAGCGGGCCGAGGAGGCGGAGGAGGTCCGCGACCCCTTCGGCGTC
The DNA here is from genome assembly GCF_055562795.1 of Streptomyces sp. NPDC016851. Lineage (NCBI taxonomy): Bacteria > Bacillati > Actinomycetota > Actinomycetes > Kitasatosporales > Streptomycetaceae > Streptomyces > Streptomyces sp. NPDC016851. The sequence goes on along the minus strand of NZ_JBVHEP010000007.1, from coordinate 318,377 downwards.
CTTGACGCGGCGGTCCTCGGTGAGCCACTGAAGCTCCCGCTCCAGCTCCGTGAGCACCTCCGCGTCGAGCAGCTCGCGCAGCTCCGCCTGGCCCAGCAGCTCGGCCAGCAGCCGTGAGTCCAGCGACAGGGCGGCGGCCCGGCGCTCGGCGAGCGGGGAGTCGCCCTCGTACAGGAACTGGGCGACGTAGCCGAAGAGGAGAGAGCGGGCGAAGGGGGACGGCTCGGGGGTGCTGACCTCGATGAGGCGCACCTTGCGGGACTCCAGGTCGCCCATCAGCTCGACGAGACCGGGGACGTCGAAGACGTCCTGGAGGCACTCGCGGACCGCCTCCAGGACGATCGGGAACGAGCCGAACTCGCTCGCCACCTGGAGTAGCTGGGAGGCGCGCTGGCGCTGCTGCCACAGAGGCGTGCGCTTGCCCGGGTTGCGGCGCGGGAGCAGCAGCGCGCGGGCGGCGCACTCGCGGAATCGGGCCGCGAACAGCGCCGAGCTGCCCACCTGGTCGGTGACGACCTGATCGACCTCGCCCTTGTCGAAGACGACGTCGGCGGCGCCCACGGGGGCCTGCTCGGCGTCGTACTCCCGGCCCATCTTCACCGGCTCCTGGTCCAGCAGGTCGAGGCCCATCAGGTCCGCGTCCGGCAGACGCAGCACGATGCCGTCGTCGGCGTGCATGACCTGCGCGTCCATCCCGTAGCGCTCGGAGAGCTTCGCGCCGAGCGCGAGGGCCCAGGGCGCGTGCACCTGGGCGCCGAAGGGCGAGTGCACGACCACGCGCCAGTCGCCGAGCTCGTCGCGGAAGCGCTCCACGACGATCGTCCGGTCGTCCGGGACGTGGCCGCAGGCCTCGCGCTGCTCGTCCAGGTACGACAGCACGTTGTCCGCCGCCCAGGCGTCCAGGCCGGCGGCGAGGAGGCGCAGCCGGGCGTCGTCCTTGGACAGCGAGCCGACCTCACGCAGGAACGCGCCCACCGCCCGGCCCAGTTCGAGCGGGCGGCCCAGCTGGTCGCCCTTCCAGAAGGGCAGCCGGCCCGGCACGCCCGGGGCGGGGGAGACCAGGACGCGGTCGCGGGTGATGTCCTCGATGCGCCAGGAACTCGTGCCGAGCGTGAAGACGTCACCGACGCGGGACTCGTAGACCATCTCCTCGTCGAGCTCGCCGACCCGGCCGCCGCCCTTCTTCGGGTCGGCACCGGCGAGGAAGACGCCGAAGAGGCCGCGGTCGGGGATCGTGCCCCCGGAGGTGACGGCGAGGCGCTGGGCGCCGGGGCGGCCTGTGATCTCGCCGGTGACGCGGTCCCACACCACGCGCGGGCGCAGCTCGGCGAAGGCGTCGGACGGGTAGCGGCCGGCCAGCATGTCGAGGACCGCCGTGAAGGCCGACTCCGGGAGCGAGGCGAAGGGGGCGGCCCGTCGGACGGCGGCGAGGAGGTCGTCGAACTGCCAGGTGTCCATGGCCGTCATGGCGACGATCTGCTGGGCCAGGACGTCCAACGGGTTGGCGGGGACCCTGAGGGACTCGATGGCGCCGGTCCGCATGCGCTCGGTGACCACCGCCGCCTGGACCAGGTCACCGCGGTACTTCGGGAAGACCACGCCGGTGGAGACCGCGCCCACCTGGTGGCCCGCCCGGCCGACGCGTTGCAGGCCGGAGGCCACCGAGGGGGGTGATTCGACCTGGACCACCAGGTCGACCGCGCCCATGTCGATGCCCAGTTCGAGACTGGAGGTGGCCACGACCGCGGGGAGGCGGCCCGCCTTGAGGTCCTCCTCGACGAGGGCACGCTGTTCCTTGGACACCGAGCCGTGGTGGGCGCGGGCGATGACCTGGGGTGCGCCCTGGGCGGCTCCCGAGCCGCCCATGAGCTCGGCGGGGGAGTGGTGCTCGTCGAGGGTCTCGCCCGTGGCCCGTTCGTACGCGATCTCGTTCAGGCGGTTGCACAGGCGCTCCGCGAGGCGGCGGGAGTTCGCGAAGACGATCGTGGAGCGGTGGGACTGGACGAGGTCGGTGATCCGCTCCTCCACATGCGGCCAGATCGACGGGCGCTCGGCGCCCTCCGAGCCGTCCGCCACCGGGGAGCCGCCCAGTTCGCCCAGGTCCTCGACCGGGACGACCACGGAGAGGTCGAATTCCTTGCCCGACTCCGGCTGGACGATTTCCACCTTGCGGCGGGGCGAGAGGAATCGGGCCACCTCGTCGACCGGGCGGACCGTCGCGGACAGGCCGATGCGGCGGGCGGGCTTGGGGAGGATCTCGTCCAGCCGCTCCAGGGAGAGCGCGAGGTGGGCGCCGCGTTTGGTGCCCGCGACCGCGTGCACCTCGTCGAGGATCACTGTCTCCACGCCGGTCAGCGCGTCGCGCGTGGCCGACGTCAGCATCAGGAACAGCGATTCGGGGGTGGTGATCAGGATGTCCGGCGGGCGGGTGGACAGGGCGCGCCGCTCGGCGGCGGGGGTGTCGCCCGAGCGGATGCCCACCTTGACCTCGGGCTCGGGCAGGCCCATCCGTACGGATTCCTGGCGGATGCCGGTCAGGGGGCTGCGGAGGTTGCGCTCGACGTCCACGGCCAGGGCCTTCAGCGGGGAGATGTACAGCACCCGGCAGCGCTTCCTGGGGTCGGCGGGGGGAGGGGTCGAGGCGAGCTGGTCCAGGGCGGCGAGGAAGGCGGCCAGGGTCTTGCCGGAGCCGGTGGGGGCGACGACCAGCACGTCCGAACCTTCGTGGATGGCCTGCCACGCACCGGACTGGGCCGTGGTGGGCGCCGAGAAGGCGCCCGAGAACCAGGCGCGGGTCGCGGGGGAGAAGCCGTCCAGGGGTCCGGGTGCTTTGCTGGGCATGCGTCCATCGTGCACCCCGGCACTGACAACGGGAGGCCGAGGCGGTTCCGCCTGCCGTTTCGTGGTCGGCCGGGGGACCGGACAATGGCCGTATGAGCGAGCGTGCGCGGCACTGGCAGTACGAGGAGCTGCCCGGGGTGGATCTGCTGCGGGCCCGGTACGTGCGGAAGACGTTCGTGCGGCATACGCACGAGAACTTCGTGATCGCCGCCATCGCCGACGGGGTGGAGGTCTTCCACCACGGCGGGGGCGACCAGTACGCGGGCGCCGGTGCGCTCGCGCTGGTGAATCCGGATACGCCGCACACGGGGCGGGCCGGTGTGCCCGAGGGGTGGCGGTACGGGGCCGTGTATCCGTCCGTCGACGTGGTGGCGGAGATCGCGGCCGAGACCACGACGCTGCGGGGGACACCGGGGTTCGTCAGCCCGGTGGTGGATGACCCGTATGCCGTCGGGCTGGTGCATCAGGTGCTGCGCGCCGCCGACGAGGGCAACGCGCTGGCCGCGGACACACTGCTGCGGGTCGCCGTGACCAGGTTGCTGCGGCTGAACGGCGGGCCCATGCCGCGTCGGGAGGTGCGGACGGCGGGGGCCCGGGTCGCCGCACGCGCGCGTGCCGTGCTGGAGGAGCGGATGGCTCGGCCGCCGACCCTGGAGCGGTTGGCGGCCGATCTCGGGACCAGCCCGTTCGCCTTGCTGCGGGCCTTCCGGGACGCCTACGGGATGCCGCCGCACGCGTGGCTCACGGACGCGCGGGTACGGCGGGCGCGGCGGCTGCTGGACCTCGGGACGGCACCCTCGGAGGTCGCCGTGACCGTGGGATTCACCGACCAGCCGCATCTCAACCGGCACTTCAGCCGGATGGTCGGGGTGCCTCCCGGGGCCTATCAGCGGGAGCGCAAGAACGTACAAGACCTGCGGTAGCGGCGCCTCGTAGCGTGCGGGCGTGGCAGATCGGACAATTCTCGGAGATACAGAGACCGGTGGGAAGACGGACCGGGCCGTCGTGCGGGACGCCCTGGGGGTCGGGGTGGCCGTCGGGCTCTCCGGCTTCGCCTTCGGGGTGACGTCGGCGGGCGCCGGACTCACGCTGATGCAGACGTGCGCGCTCAGTCTGCTGGTGTTCACCGGGGCGTCCCAGTTCGCCCTGGTGGGCGCCCTCGCGGCCGGTGGCGGCCCGTTCACGGCGGCGGCCGGGGCCTTCTTCCTGGGCGTGCGGAACGCCTTCTACGGCCTGCGTCTGTCGCAGGTGCTGGCCCTCCCGCGCGCGGTGCGGCCGTTCGCCGCCCAGTGGGTGATCGACGAGACGGCCGCCGTCGCGCTAGCACAGCCCACGCGGCGCAGTGCGCGGATCGGGTTCCTGGTGACGGGACTGAGCCTGTACGTCCTGTGGAACCTCACCACGCTGCTCGGTGCCCTGGGCGCCGAGGCCATCGGGGACACCGACGCCTGGGGGCTGGACGCGGCGGGACCCGCGGTGTTCCTGGCGCTGCTCGCGCCGATGCTGAAGACCGGCACCGAGCGGGCCGTCGCCGGGCTCGCCGTGCTGCTGGGGCTCGGGTTGCTGCCGGTGCTGCCCGCCGGCGTGCCGGTTCTGCTGGCCGCGCTGGCGGCGCCGGTCGTGCTCTGGGCGGACGGCCGTCGCAAGGGACAGGGGGAGCAGGAGTGAACGTCTGGATCGCGATCGGTGTGACCGTCCTCGGGTGCTACGCCGTCAAGCTGGCCGGGCTGCTGGTGCCCGCGGGGGCTCTCGAGCGGCCCGTCGTGAAGCGGCTCGCCGCGCTGCTGCCCGTCGCGCTGCTGGCGGCCCTCACGGCCCAGCAGACCTTCGCCGACGGGCAGACGCTGGTCCTGGACGCGCGGGCCGCCGGACTCGGAGCCGCCGCCGTGGCGCTGATGCTGCGGGCACCGTTCCTGCTCGTCGTCGCGGCGGCCGTGGTGGTGACCGCGGGAGTGCGGGCCATGGGGGCCTGATCAGCCGATGCCCCGGCCGTATGCCCTGAGGGTGAGCAGGGCCTCGATCGTCACCGCTGGACGGGCCTCCAGGGCGGGAGCCGGGGCCCAGCGGCGCCAGCTGAGGGGCCAGCCGCCGTCCTCCTGCTGCCGGGCCGCGAGGTGGTCCAGGGAGCGGGCCATCTCGTCGTCCGTGAACCACGCGCGCGCGAGGGAGCTCGGTGTCCTCGCGTAGTCGTACGGGAAGTGGTGCTCGCCCGGGGCGTAACCGGGAGAGACCGGGTACGCGTCCAGGTCGTCGGGGTCCAGAGCCGCCAGACGGTGCTCGCGGACCAGACGGCCCAGACGGTCGGCGGCCGCCTCCGCGCGCGGGCGGTCCGGGGCGGAGTCGAGGAAGGCCACGGCGGCCTCGATCTCGTACGGGTGGGACTTCTCCAGGGACTCGACCGCCTGCCAGCAGAAGTCCGTGGCCCGGAACAGCCAGGCGTGCCACACCTCGTTGCGGTGCAGCAGCCCCACCACCGGCCCGGTGGCCAGGAGGTCGCTGGGCGGGTCGTCCACGACCGGCACGAAGGGTGCCGCCGGGTAGCCGCGCTGGCTGGGGTGGATCGCCGGGAGGGCGCCGTCCGCCGAGGAGACGGACGTCAGATAGCGGCACACGTGTTCCACCCGCTGACCGGCGCAGCGCCCCACGGCGTCCAGGACGCGCAGCGCGCGGGCGGTGTGCAGCGGCTGGCTGACCGGTCCGCGCAGATCGGGCTCCAGCGCGTGGCCGTACCCGCCGTCCTCGTTGCGGTAGGCGTCCAGGGCGGTCTCCACCGGGTCGGCGCCGCCGCCCCGGAAGTGGTGGGCGAAGAGGCGCTGCTCGAGCACGCGCGCGGTGAGCCAGACGAAGCGCTCCGCACGCGCCACGGGGGTGTGCGGCGGGGGCGACTGGGGGAGTGAGGGAGCTCCTGTTTCGGCCATGGATCAGACCGTAGGACGGAACACGGCGCCGGCAGGCGGTCCCGGCCCAGGCCCACCCTCAGGGGCGGGATACTGGAGTCATGCGGTTGACGGTCTTCTGGCAGCGGATGGCGGAGCACTTCGGTCCGGGGTACGCGGACACCTTCGCGCGTGACCATGTGATGGCGGAGCTCGGCGGTCGCACCGTCCACGAGGCGCTCGACGCCGGCTGGGGCGCCAAGGAGGTCTGGCAGGTGGTGTGCGCGGTGATGGACGTGCCGAGGGAGAAGCGTTGACCCGTCGTGGAGACCGCTGACCGACGGCCCACGAAGATCGCAGGCGGGCAGACGGCTGTCGGTGGCGTGGGTGAGACTTGGTGCGTGGCACCCACTGACGAGACCGGGCAGGCAGCCCCGCAGTCCTCCCCGTTCGGTACGACACCGCCCGCCCCGCCCCCGCCCCCGGCCGGAGACACTGGGGCGAACGGCCGCATGCCGCGCTGGCTGCCGCGCGCCCTGGTGCTCGCACTCACCCTCGTCGCCCTGTTCCAGCTGGGCACTTGGGCCTTCCACCAGCTCACCGGCCTGCTGATCAACATCCTCATCGCGTTCTTCCTGGCGCTCGCCATAGAACCGGCGGTGAGCTGGATGGCCTCGCGCGGGATGCGCCGGGGACTGGCCACGTTCATCGTCTTCATCGGCGTGATCATCGTGGCGGCGGGTTTCGTCACGCTGCTCGGCTCCATCCTCGCGGACCAGATCATCAAAATGATCGAGGGCTTCCCGGCCTACCTCGACTCCGTCATCAACTGGATCAACACGCACTTCAAGACCGACCTGAAACGCGTGGACATCCAGGAGGGCCTCCTGCGCTCCGACTGGCTGCGCAACTACGTGCAGAACAGCGCCACGGGTGTCCTGGACGTCTCTGCCCAGGTCATCGGGGGCCTCTTCCAACTGCTGACGATCGCGCTGTTCTCGTTCTACTTCGCCGCGGACGGCCCGCGACTGCGCCGCACGATCTGCTCCCTCCTGCCGCCCGCCCGGCAGGCCGAGGTGCTGCGCGCCTGGGAGATCGCCGTGAACAAGACCGGCGGCTACATCTACTCGCGCGGCCTGATGGCACTGATCTCCGGCATAGCGCACTTCGTCCTCCTGCAGGCCCTGGACGTGCCCTACGCGCCCGTGCTCGCCGTGTGGGTGGGCCTGGTGTCGCAGTTCATCCCCACCATCGGCACGTATCTCGCGGGCGCGCTGCCCATGCTGATCGCGTTCACGGTCAACCCCTGGTACGCGCTGTGGGTGCTGATCTTCGTGGTGATCTACCAGCAGTTCGAGAACTACGTGCTCCAGCCGAAGCTGACGTCCAAGACCGTCGACATCCACCCGGCGGTCGCCTTCGGCTCGGTCATCGCGGGCACCGCGCTCCTGGGCGCGGTCGGCGCGCTGATCGCCATTCCCGCCATCGCCACGCTCCAGGCCTTCCTGGGGGCGTACGTGAAGCGGTACGCCGTCACGGACGACCCCCGGGTGCACGGCCATCGCCGACGCGGGGAGGGGCCGAGCCTCGTCTCGCGCGCGAGGCAGCTGTGGGTACGGCGGGCCGGGACGGAGCGGCCCGAGGACGGGGAGTCCGGGCAGGGCCCGGACTGAGTCGCCGCCGGGTGTCACGCAGGTGCCCTGTGGTGCGCTTGACACGAAAATCGAACATCCATTCTTATGGAGTCTCCGGCGAAGCTCAACGACGGGCAGTTCGACGTACTTTGGGTGGAGAAGTGCCCGAGTTATCCACAGGCCGGACGTGCGTCGAGGCGCATTGTCAGTGGCAGGCGTTAGCGTCTTTGACGTGAAGCGATCGACTCAAGCAAATCGGGTGGAACCCATGGCAGGAACCGACCGCGAGAAGGCCCTGGATGCCGCTCTCGCACAGATTGAACGGCAATTCGGCAAGGGCGCGGTCATGCGCATGGGTGACCGGACGAATGAGCCCATCGAGGTCATCCCGACCGGATCCACCGCCCTCGACGTGGCCCTCGGCGTGGGCGGCCTGCCCCGCGGCCGTGTCGTGGAGATCTATGGACCGGAGTCCTCCGGTAAGACCACCCTGACCCTGCACGCGGTGGCGAACGCGCAGAAGGCCGGTGGCCAGGTCGCCTTCGTCGACGCGGAGCACGCACTCGACCCCGAGTACGCGAAGAAGCTCGGCGTCGACATCGACAACCTCATCCTCTCCCAGCCGGACAACGGCGAGCAGGCCCTGGAGATCGTGGACATGCTGGTCCGCTCCGGTGCCCTCGACCTCATCGTCATCGACTCCGTCGCGGCGCTCGTCCCGCGCGCGGAGATCGAGGGCGAGATGGGCGACAGCCACGTGGGTCTGCAGGCCCGTCTGATGAGCCAGGCCCTGCGGAAGATCACCAGCGCGCTCAACCAGTCCAAGACCACCGCGATCTTCATCAACCAGCTCCGCGAGAAGATCGGCGTGATGTTCGGCTCCCCGGAGACCACGACCGGTGGCCGGGCGCTGAAGTTCTACGCCTCGGTGCGTATCGACATCCGCCGCATCGAGACCCTGAAGGACGGCACGGACGCGGTCGGCAACCGCACCCGCTGCAAGGTCGTCAAGAACAAGGTCGCGCCGCCCTTCAAGCAGGCCGAGTTCGACATCCTCTACGGTCACGGCATCAGCCGCGAGGGCGGCCTGATCGACATGGGCGTGGAGCACGGCTTCGTCCGCAAGGCCGGCGCCTGGTACACGTACGAGGGCGACCAGCTCGGCCAGGGCAAGGAGAACGCGCGCAACTTCCTGAAGGACAACCCCGACCTGGCCAACGAGATCGAGAAGAAGATCAAGGAGAAGCTGGGCGTCGGCGTGCGTCCCGAGGAGCCGGCCGTCGAGCCGGGCACGGACGCGGCGGTTTCTCCGGCACCGGCCGAGGCTGCGGCGGTCCCCGCCCCGGCACCGGCCAAGACCGCCAAGTCCAAGGCCGCCGCAGCCAAGAGCTGACCCGTGACACGACGAACCGACTGGGCGGAGTACGAGTACGCCGCCTCCGGTGCCCCACGGGGGAGGGGCACCGGAGGGGAGACGGGCTCGGCCGTGGACGGGGAGGACGGGCGGTACGAGGCTGACGGGCCGTACGGGGACGCCTCCCTGGGCGGCGGCCCGTCCGGCAGAGGCTCATCGGCTGGAGGCGCACGCGGAGGCGGTTCCTCCAGGGACGGCTCGCGCGGCGATGGGCCGCCCGGCAGGCGTGGACGTGGGCGCCGCCGGCGCGGCTTCGACGCGGCGGATGCCGAAAGCGGAGGTTCTCTCTCCTCGTCGAGGGCCGAGCAGGGGGAACCTCCGGGGGACCCGGTCGAGCAGGCTCGGGCGATCTGCCTGCGCCTGCTCACCGGGACCCCGCGGACCCGCAAGCAACTCGCCGACGCCCTGCGCAAGCGGCAGATCCCGGACGACGCCGCCGAGGAGGTGCTGTCGCGGTTCGAAGAGGTAGGCCTCATCAATGACGGCGCCTTCGCGGACGCCTGGGTGGAATCCCGGCACCACGGCCGGGGACTGGCCCGGCGTGCGCTCGCCCGGGAGCTGCGGACCAAGGGCGTCGACTCCACGCTGATCGACGAGGCCGTCTCCCAGCTCGACTCCGAGCAGGAGGAGGAGACCGCGCGGGAACTCGTCGCGCGCAAGCTCCGCTCCACCCGGGGGCTCGACCGGGACAAGCGGCTCCGCCGCCTCGCGGGCATGCTCGCCCGCAAGGGCTACCCCGAGGGCATGGCCCTGCGCGTGGTCCGGCAGGCGCTGGAGGAGGAGGGCGAGGACACGGAGTTCCTCGGGGACGAGGGGGTCTGAGGCGCGACCCTCATGGGGCCGCGCCGCTGTCGAGCCCCCGGAGTCACACCACCGGAAGCCCCGCCGCCCGCCAAGCCTGGAACCCGCCGACCAGATCAGTGGCCCGGTGCAGTCCCAGCTGGTGCAGGGACTGGACCGCCAGGCTGGAGGCGTACCCCTCGTTGCAGATCACGACGACGCGCAGGGCGTGGCTCGTCGCCTCGGGGAGACGGTGGCTGCCCTGCGGGTCGAGGCGCCACTCCAGCTCGTTGCGCTCGACGACGAGGGCGCCGGAGATCAGACCGTCCCGTTCGCGCAGGGCCGCGTAGCGGATGTCCACCAGCAGCGCGTCACCGGCCAGCGCGGCCTCGTACGCCTCCTGCGGCTCGATCCGCTCGTAGCCCGCCCGCACGCGCTCCAGCAACTCATCAATACCGACGGGACGTTGGACACCACCACCACTGCTGCTGCCACTGCCGTTACCGTCACTCACCCGCTCGTGCGTCGCGCTCACTGCCAGTCCTCCGGTCGTTCCACCTGCTCGAGCCGCAGAATCGACCCGCTGCGGCTGTAGCGGCGGATCCGCGGCAGGGGCGGGTAGTAGGCGTGGACGGAGATCGCATGCCGGTCGGGGGACTCGTTGAGCACCTCGTGGACGTGGTGGCGGCCGAAGGCGCGGCCCTGGCCGGACCGCAGCCGGCGTTCGCGGTCGACACCGTCGGTGAGCTCCAGCGTCTTCCAGCCGTCGGTGGGCAGCCGCGCGGCAAGTGAGTTCTCCTTGAGCTCGCCCGACGCGGTCAGGAAGGCGCCGACGGAGTCGGCGTGGTCGTGCCAGCCGGTGCCCGTGCCGGGCGGCCAGCCGATCAGCCAGGCCTCGCTGCCGCCGGGCCCGTCCAGCCGCACCCAGGTGCGGCCTTCCGGGTCGAGCGGCAGGGAGGCGATCAGTTCGGTGTCGGCGGCCGTACGCCGCACGAAGTCGAAGAGGTCGGCCTGAGCGGGCGTCGAAACGGCGGAGGAGGCAGACGATGAGCCGGAAGCGGATCCGGGGGTGGATCCCGGAGCGGATCCCGGAGCGGATCCCGGAGAGGAGACAGCGGGGGATGCGGAAGGGGATGGGGATACAGACACGGGTGCCGTCCTGACGGTCCTGATGAGGGTTCGCGGATCAGGCGCGTCGGCCGCGGCAGACAGAGCGCGGCGCGCGCACAGAGGAAGAGGGAGGCGAAGTCAGCAGGACGGGCGACACACGCAGCCCGCATAGCGGACGAGGTCCATATGGACCCTCCGCCACAGGCGCACACAGGTGTCGGTCACGCACCGGAGTACACCATGACCGCCCGGACCGGTCAACTCACTGTCACCATGCGGACGCACGGTGACAGTGAGCACGTCACCCCGGTGCCGGCGTCAGCGAGAGCCGGCCGACGCACCGGCTTCGGCCCGTGCCTTCACCGGCCCGCCCACCACGGCCTCCGCCGCCGCGTACAGGTCGTCCGGGCGCACTCCGCTCAGCGCGGTGACGAGGTGCCCGTCGGGCCGCACCAGGAGCACCGTGTGCGCGGCAGCACCCGGATAGCTCTCGGCGACCAGTAGTTCGGCGGGGTGCGGCAGTGCCGTGACGGCGGCCGCGAGCCGGGGCATAATGCCGGCGCTGACCCAGTGCTTGCGCTCCCACACACCCGTGCCCGGCGCGATGAGCACCACGAGCAGCGCGCCGCGGCCGAGCCGGTCCCGCAGCCGTACGAAGGTGCCGTCCTCGGCGGTGACCCGCACGTCGGTGACCGGGGCTCCGGGCGGTGTGTCGACGGGGGTCTCTCCCTCGAGGCGTGGGGGCGCGAGGGGCGAGTCGGCGTACGCCCCCGGCGCGCCCAGTTGGCCATGCCCCAAGTGACCGTCCGTGAGGAGCGCGTCGTGGCCCCGGGACGAGCCGGGGACGTAGGAGCGCAGGCCTCCGCCGCCGCGCAGCAGTGGCAGTGCCTGGTCGGCAGCGCGCAACCGGGCGGCGACGACCGCCCGGCGCTCGGTCTGGTAGCTGTCGAGGAGCGCGTCGTGCGGCCCGTGGTGCCAGGCCAGGGCCAGCTTCCAGGCGAGGTTGTCCGCGTCCCTGAGGCCCTCGTCAAGACCGTGCGTGCCCAGCGCGCCGAGCAGGTGGGCCGCGTCCCCGGCGAGGAAGACGCGGTCGGCGCGCCAGCGGCGGGCCAGCCGGTGGTGGACCGTGTGGACTCCGGTGTCCAGCAGTTCGTACGGCGGGGTCGTGCCGCCCGACCAGCCGGCCAGGGTCTCCCGGATGCGGGTCAGCAGCAGTTCGGGGGTGACCAGGTCCTTGCCGGGCGGCAGGAGCCAGTCCAGACGCCAGACGCCGTCGGGCAGCGGGCGCGCGGTGACCTCACCTGCCGAGGGGCCCGACATGCGCCACGGTGGCATGCGGTGCAGCAACGCCTCGTCGTGCCAGGGCAGTTCCGTACGCAGCGCGGCAACGGCGTGACGTTCCACCGCCGTACGGCCCGGGAAGCGGATGTCCTGGAGTTTGCGCACGGTCGAGCGTGGGCCGTCGCAGCCGACCAGATAACTGCCGCGCCACCAGGTGCCTTTGGGGCCGCGGGTGTGGGCCGTGACGCCCGAGGACTCCTGTTCGATGTCGTCGAGCCGGCTCTCCACCGCGACCTTGACGAGCCGTTCGCCGGAAAGGGCCGCGCGCAGGGCGCCGGTCAGCACGTGCTGGGCGATGTGGAGGGGGGCGGGCTCGGTGCCGTCGAAAACGATCTCGCGCATCACCTGCTTGCGCCGCATCGACCGCCATCCGGCCCAGTGGGCACCGGCCCGGGACAGGGGCACGCCGGTCAGCCGTTCCACGAGAGCGGCGGTGTCCTCGCGCAGGACGACGGTGCGCGCCGCACGGGGTTCGTCCTTGCCCGGCCCCTCGTCGAGGACGACGCACGGCACCTCCTGACGCGCCAGCGCCAGGGCGAGCGTGAGCCCGACGGGCCCCGCTCCGACGATGATCACCGGGTCCACGGCGCGGCGCCCCCTGCCCGTGGTGATGTCCTGAGAGACGTAGGTGAACAGGAAGTTGGAGCAGGGTGCACGATCACAGAACGTATGCAACCCATTGCCGGTGCTTGCGTCAAGTGACCGGCGGCCGGTGGCGATCATGCCGCCGCACCAAGGGTAGCCGGGCGGCACGCTCGTCACTTGGTGGGTGGCCGGGAGCCGGATGGCTCAGGTCTCGGCAGGACTGTGGCCCGCCAGAAATCTGGCGGGCCACAGTCCTGCCGGTTGGCGGGCCGTCAGAGCCTGCCCTCGGCACCAGTGCCGTAGGTGCCGCCCACCTCGGCCGCGTTCACGTCGTCGACCTTGTCGGCACCGAGAACAGCCCCTGTGCTGCGCTTGCTGCGGCGCAGCCTGCCCTCCAGCCAGGAGGCGAAGGAGGTGAGGATGAAGTTCAGGATGATGAAGATGACCGCCACGACGATGAAGCTGGGGATGACGTTCGCGTAGTTGGCCGCGAGCGTCGCACGTGTGCTGAGCAGCTCGGTGAACCCGAGCATCACGCCGCCCAGCGCGGTGTCCTTCACGATGACGACCAGCTGGCTGACGATGGCGGGCAGCATGGCGGTGACGGCCTGCGGGAGCAGGATGCTCGACATCGTCTGGCTCTTGCGCAGGCCGATCGCCATGGCGGCCTCCGACTGCCCCTTGGGCAGGGAGAGGATGCCCGCGCGGACGATCTCGGCGAGGACCGACGCGTTGTAGAGCACCAGTCCGGTGACGACCGCGTACAGGGGCCGCTCATCGCTGGGGATGCCCGTAGAGCGGACGTAGAACTCGTTGGCGAACAGCATGAGCAGCAGCACCGGAATGGCCCGGAAGAACTCGACCACGGCGCCGGCCGGGATGCGCACCCAGCGGTGGTCGGACAGGCGCAGGATGCCCAGGACGGCGCCCAGCGGGAGGGCGATGACCATGGCGAGGGCTGAGGCCTTCAGCGTGTCGCCCAGACCGGGCAGCAGATAGGTCGTCCAGGCCTCGGACGTGGTGAACGGCTTCCAGAGGGACCACTCCAGCTGGTTCTTGTCGTCCAGCGTCTGCCAGACCCACCACAGGAGCAGGGCGAGCAGAACGAAGAAGAGCACCGAGAACAGCAGGTTGCGCCGCTTGGCCTTCGGGCCCGGGGCGTCGTAGAGAACGGACGTCATCGCTTCACCGCCAGTCGCTTGCTCAGCCAGCCGAGGATCAGGCCGGTGGGCAGAGTCAGTACCACGAACCCGAAGGCGAAGATCGCGCCGATGAGCAGCGTCTGTGCCTCGTTCTCGATCATCTCCTTCATCAGGAGGGCGGCCTCAGCCACGCCGATCGCAGCCGCCACGGTGGTGTTCTTGGTCAACGCGATGAGCACGTTGGCCAGGGGTCCGATGACGGAGCGGAACGCCTGCGGCAGTACGACGAGCCTCAGTACCTGACTGAAGCTGAGCCCGATGGCCCGTGCCGCCTCCGCTTGACCGACGGGCACGGTGTTGATGCCGGAGCGGATGGCTTCGCAGACGAAGGCAGCCGTATAGGCAATGAGACCGAGGAGAGCCAGTCGGAAGTTCTTGAGCTCGAAGTCATCGGTCGCGCCCATCGTCATGCCGAAGATGTCGGCGAGGCCGAGCGACGTGAAGACGATGATGACGGTCAGCGGGATGTTCCGGACAACGTTCACGTAGGCAGTGCCGAAACCGCGCATCAGTGGGACGGGGCTGACCCGCATGGCCGCCAGGAGGGTGCCCCAGATCAGGGAACCGATGGCCGAGAAGACGGTGAGCTGAATTGTGACCCAGAAAGCGCCCAGCACGGACGGGTCGTCATATTTTGAAAGAAAGTCGAACACGATCTCCCGCGCTTCCGGGTGGGTGGCGTAGGTGGCGGACGTGGCGCGCCGCCGTCAGAGACGTGATAGCGGCGCGCCTGCGGATCCCCGCAGGGACTGCGGGGATCCTGCGTCGGCGAAGTCCCGCGTTACTGGACGATCTGGCCGATCTTCGGGGCGGGCTCGTTCTTGTAGTTCGCCGGGCCGAAGTTCTCCTTGACGGCCTTGTCCCAGGACTTGTCGCTGACCATCTTCTCGAGGGCGGCGTTGACCTTGTCGAGGGTCGCCTTGTCGCCCTTCTTGACGCCGATGCCGTAGTTCTCGTTGCTCAGCTTCAGGCCGGCCAGCTTGAACTGACCCTTGTACTGCTCCTGCGCGGCGTAACCCGCGAGGATCGAGTCGTCGGTGGTCAGCGCGTCCACGGCACCGCTCTGCAGGGCGGCGAGGCACTCCGAGTAGCCACCGCGCTGGTCCAGCTGGGCCTTCGGTGCGAAGTCGTCCTTGACGTTCTGCGCCGAGGTCGAGCCGGCCACCGAGCACAGCTTCTTCTCGTTCAGGTCCGTGGCCTTGGTGATGTCCGAGTCCTTCTTCACCAGCAGGTCCTGGTGGGCCAGCAGGTACGGACCGGCGAAGTCGACCTTCTGCTTGCGCTCGTCGGTGATCGAGTACGTGGCCGCGATCATCTTCACGTCACCGCGGGACAGCGCGTTCTCGCGGTCGGCGCTCTTGGTCTCGACCCACTCGATCTGGTCGGGCTTGTAGCCCAGTTCCTTGGCCACGTACGTCGCCACGTCCACGTCGAAGCCGGAGAAGGAACCGTCGGGCTCCTTCAGGCCCAGACCGGGCTGGTCGTACTTGATGCCGATCTTGATCTTGTCGCCGCCGCCGGAGCCGGAGCCGGAGTTCGAGTCACCGCCGTCATCGCCACCACAGGCGGTGGCGGTCAGGGCGAGAACGAGAGCGGTGGCGGCTGCGGCGGAGACCTTGCGGAGCTTCATGGTGAACATCCTTTGCCGTGAAGAGAAAAACCGTCGTTTCGGGTGACGCGGGTCGTCGCAGGAGCGACGCGCGCCCTAGTGATGCAGGATCTTCGACAAGAAGTCCTTGGCACGGTCGCTGCGCGGGTTGCTGAAGAACTGGTCGGGCGCAGCCTCCTCGACGATTCGGCCGTCCGCCATGAACACCACGCGGTTTGCGGCCGATCGTGCGAAACCCATCTCATGGGTGACGACGATCATGGTCATGCCGTCCCGGGCGAGCTGCTGCATGACCTCCAGCACCTCGTTGATCATCTCGGGGTCGAGCGCGGAGGTCGGCTCGTCGAAGAGCATGACCTTCGGCTCCATGGCCAGTGCCCGCGCGATCGCGACGCGCTGCTGCTGGCCGCCGGAGAGCTGTGCCGGGTACTTCTCGGCCTGCGCGGTCACGCCGACCCGGTCGAGCAGGGCACGGGCCCGCTCCTCGGCCGCGGCCTTGTCCTTCTTGCGGACCTTGATCTGGCCGAGCATCACGTTCTCGAGCACGGTCTTGTGCGCGAAGAGATTGAAGGACTGGAAGACCATCCCGACGTCGGCCCGCAGCCGGGCCAGCTCCCTGCCCTCGGAGGGCAGCGGCTTGCCGTCGATCGTGATCGAGCCGGAGTCGATCGTCTCCAGGCGGTTGATGGTGCGGCACAGCGTGGACTTGCCGGACCCGGAGGGTCCGATGACCACGACGACTTCACCGCGCGCGATCGTCAGGTCGATGTCCTGGAGTACGTGCAACGCGCCGAAGTGCTTGTTGACGCTCTTCAGGACGACCAGTTCTCCGGTCGCGGCCACATCTTCCTTGGCCACCGATACTTCGGTCATCGCTCTCAGGCTCCGTCCTCCTCGGTTTCGGAGGACAGTAGTAACCCTCTACGACCTGCGTCATTACATCTGAGGGGAATCTGAGCATCACGATCCGATAGCAATCGGACACGTGTCGTAGCACTTATGGGCAGCGCTCATATCGGCCGGGTAACGGAAGCTCTCCGCAACCGGAACCCTCTTGACGCCGTCCTCATCCATCAGCGTGACTGCACAAGGTGCACGCGCGCGCGTGCACGCGTTTTTGTACACAGATAGATCGTACGACCAGTGAACCGAAGGGGGCCCGGGTGAGACTGCTGCTCGTCGAGGACGACAACCACGTCGCCGCCGCCCTGTCGGCGGTCCTGGCGCGGCACGGGTTCGACGTCACGCACGCGCGCAGCGGCGAAGAGGCCCTTCAGGCGCTGGTCCCGGAGGTCGACGGCTTCGGTGTCGTCCTGCTCGACCTCGGCCTGCCCGACCAGGACGGATACGAGGTCTGCGGCAAGATCCGCAAGCGCACCAGCACACCGGTGATCATGGTCACCGCCCGCTCCGACGTGCGCTCCCGCATCCACGGCCTCAACCTCGGCGCCGACGACTACGTGGTGAAGCCGTACGACACCGGGGAACTGCTCGCCCGCATCCACGCGGTCAGCCGGCGCACCTCGCAGGAGGACACCTCCAGCGGCATCGAGACGGAGCTGCGCCTCGGCCCGGTGCACATCGAACTGCCCACGCGCCGGGTCAGCGTGGACGGAACCGTGATCCAGCTGACCCGCAAGGAGTTCGATCTCCTGGCCCTGCTCGCGCAGCGGCCCGGGGTGGTCTTCCGCCGGGAGCAGATCATCAGCGAGGTGTGGCGGACCAGCTGGGAGGGGACCGGGCGCACGCTGGAGGTGCACGTGGCGTCCCTGCGCTCCAAGCTGCGGATGCCGGCCCTCATCGAGACCGTACGCGGAGTCGGCTACCGGCTCGTCGCGCCTGCCGGATAGCGGGGCCGCGTGCGCACTCGTCTGCTCCCGCTGCTGATCGTCCTGATGGCGGCGGTGCTGCTCGCGCTCGGCGTCCCGCTCGCCGTCAGCCTGGCCGGCGCCCAGCAGCAGAAGGTCGTCGTCGACCGCATCGACGACACGGCGCGCTTCGCGGCCCTCGCCCAGTTCGTCACCGACTCGCCCACCGGGACCGCCAGCGCTTTCGAGAACGAGCGCCTGGCCACACTCGGCCGCGAACTCGACAACTACTACACGGTCTACGGCATCCGTGCCGGTGTCTTCTACCGCAGTGGCAGTGCCATGGCCCACGCACCTGCCCGGTGGTCCCTGCCGAAGGAGGGTGAGGTACGCGACGCCTTCGACGAGGCGCTGCTCAGCCGCCGCAGCCACGATCCGCGGCAGGTGTGGCCCTGGCAGCGCCGCAACCTGGTCGTCGCCTCGCCGGTCATCAGGGACGGTGACGTCGTCGCGGTCGTCGTCACCGACTCGCCCACCGGGCAGCTGCGCTCGCGCACGCTGCACGGCTGGCTGGTCATCGGCGCGGGGGAGTTCGCCGCGATGCTGCTGGCCGTCGGCGCCGCCCTGCGGCTGACCGGCTGGGTGCTCAAGCCCGTAAGGGTGCTGGACGCCACCACCCACGACATCGCCACGGGGCGGCTGAAGTCCCGGGTCGCCGCCGCCGGCGGTCCGCCGGAACTCAGGCGCCTGGCCCGGTCGTTCAACGAGATGGCGGACAACGTCGAGGACGTGCTGGAGCAGCAGCGCGCCTTCGTCGCCGATGCCTCGCACCAGCTGCGCAACCCGCTCGCGGCGCTGCTGCTGCGCATCGAGCTGCTCTCCTTCGAGCTGCCCGAGGGCAACAAGGAGATCGCCTCGGTCCAGTCCGAGGGCAAACGCCTCGCGCAGGTCCTGGACGATCTGCTCGACCTGGCCCTGGCCGAGCACACCGAGGCCGATCTGAAGATCACCGACATCGGCGAGCTCACGGCCGAACGGGTCGCGGCCTGGTCCCCGACCGCCGAGGCCAAGGGCGTACGCCTGGTGGCCGACTGCCCGCCGACGACCGCGTGGGCCGATCCGGTGGCGCTGTCCAGCGCGCTGGACGGGATCATCGACAACGCGGTGAAGTTCACGCCCGAGGGCCGGACCGTCGAGGTGACCGTCACCCCGAAGGGCGACACCTCCACCGTCGTCGTGACCGATGAGGGTCCGGGCCTCACCGACGAGGAACTGGCCCGCATCGGCGACCGCTTCTGGCGCAGCAGCCGCCACCAGAACATCAAGGGCTCGGGCCTGGGCCTGTCCATCTCGCGGGCGCTGCTCGCGGCGGGCGGCGGTTCGATCGCGTACGACCATCATGAGCCGCACGGGCTGAAGGTGACGGTGACGGTGCCCAGGGTCGGACCGGCGTAGCCGAGGGCGCCTCGGGCACGCGCGTCACCGAGGCCGAAGCCGAGGCCGGGTCGAGGGCGGGCTACGGCTTGACGGACCGGTAGTAGCGCCGGGCCCCGTCGTGCAGCTTGAGCGGATCGGTGTAGATCGCCGTGCGGACGTCGACCAGCTGGGCGGAGTGGACGGTCGCGCCGATGCCGTCCCGGCTGTCGATCACCGTACGGGTCAGCCACTCGGTGAGCCGGGGGTCCAGGTCGTCGCGCGTGACCAGCAGGTTGGACACCGCCAGGGTGGGGACCGGGTCGCCGCGCTGGATCGTGGGGTAGGCCGACTCCGGCATCTTTGTGGCGCGGTAGTAGCGCGTGGCACCGCCCTGGTCGTGCAGCTTGGCCACGAGGCCGACGTCGATCGGCACGAAGCGGAAGGCCGACGCCGACTTCTTCGCCAGACGGCTGAGCCCGTCCGTGGGCAGTCCGCCGGACCAGAAGAACGCGTCGAGCCCGTGTCCCAGCCGTTTGGGCCCGGTGTCGATGCCGTCCGACGACGGCTTGATGTCCTTCTCCGGGTCGATGCCGGCCGCCCTGAGCACGCCGTTCGCGATCAGCCGTACGCCGGAGTTCGGCAGCCCTATGGCCACGCGCTTGCCCCGCAGGTCCGCGACGGAGCGGATGTCCGAGTCCGGCGGTACGACGAGTTGGGCGTAGTCGTCGTACAGGCGCGCGACCCCGCGCAGGCGATCGGCGCCCGTGCTGTTGTCGAGCTTGTACGTGGCCACCGCGTCGGCCGCGGCGATCGCGAAGTCGGCCTTGCCCGTCGCCACGTCCGCGACGTTCTCCTGCGAGCCGGCACTGGTCAGCAACCGCACCTTCAGATCGGGCATGTCCTTGTCGATCTCGGTGCGCAGGAGCTTGCCGTACTCGTGGTAGACCCCCGCCTGGGTGCCCGTGCTGAACCTGATCGTCCCGCTCGGAGGCTCCTCGGCCCAGGGGCGCAGCCACCACAGGAGCAGCCCGAGGACCACAAGGGCGGCGGCGCCGCCCTGAAGGGCCCGGCGCCTGCCGAGAGGGGGGAACGTCTTGGGCATGCGCGAGATCCTGCCAGCCGTGGTGCCCCGCTGACCAGGGGCGGGCTCACACGGTGGGGGGTGAGGGGAGTGTCAGTGGCGGCCACTACAGTCGGCCCCATGAGCTCCTCGCCCGCTGACCTGGTCCGTGAATTCCACCTCGCCTTCGGCCTGGACGCCCGCAGTACCCCGACGGAGGTGTCCCCGGAACTCGCCGCCCACCGCGGCGAACTCCTCGCGGAGGAGGCCGCGGAGGTCGCCGAGGTGTCGGTGACGGGCCCGCTCGACCGGCTCGCGCACGAACTCGCCGACGTGGTCTACGTGGCGTACGGCACCGCCCTCGTCCACGGCATAGACCTCGACGCGGTGCTGACCGAGATCCACCGTTCCAACATGACCAAGATCGGTCCCGACGGCTCCGTCTCCCGCCGCGAGGACGGCAAGGTGCTCAAGGGGGAGCACTACGAGGCACCGGATGTGCCGGGGGTGCTGAGGAAGCAGGGGTGGGAACCGGCCGCAGGCGCCTGAGCCGCCGCCCGCACCGACGGCGGCTCCACTGCGCCCTTCCCTGCCGTATCCCCTTCGGCGCCGCCCCTCAGTCGGCCACCTGCGCGTCCGCCTCCGTGGTGCGCGGCGCCGTCTGTGCCGTGTCCCGGCGTGGCTCGCGGCGTCGGGTCCACCAGGTCGCCACGGGCTCCGTGTAGCGCGCCGTGAGCGGGCCCAGGACGACCAGGATGAGGACGTAGGCCGTGGCCAGGGGGCCGAGGGACGGTTCGATGCCCGCCGAGACGGCCAGACCGGCGATGACGATCGAGAACTCGCCGCGGGCCACCAGCGCGCCGCCCGCACGCCAGCGGCCCTTGACGGAGATCCCCGCCCGCCGCGCCGCCCAGTAGCCGGTGGCGATCTTCGTCAGGGCGGTGACGACGGCCAGACCCAGAGCGGGCAGCAGAACGGGCGGGATGCTGGACGGGTCGGTGTGCAGGCCGAAGAAGACGAAGAAGACCGCCGCGAACAGATCACGCAAGGGGCTGAGGAGCGTGTGCGCACCCTCCGCCACCTCTCCCGACAGCGCGATGCCCACCAGGAAGGCCCCCACCGCCGCCGACACCTGGAGCTGCTGTGCCACACCCGCGACCAGGATCGTCAGACCCAGCACGACCAGCAGCAGCTTCTCCGGGTCGTCGCTGGAGACGAAGCGGGAGATCACCCTGCCGTAACGCAGGGCCAGGAACAGGACGATGCCCGCCGCGCCCAGCGCGATCGCCAGGGTCAGGCTGCCGGCCAGCAGCCCGGCTCCCGCCACCAGCGCCGTGACGATGGGCAGATACACCGCCATCGCGAGATCCTCCAGCACGAGCACGCTGAGGATCACCGGCGTCTCCCGGTTGCCGACCCGGCCCAGATCGCCGAGCACCTTCGCGATCACGCCGGACGACGAGATCCAGGTGACACCGGCGAGGACGACGGCGGCCACCGGCCCCCAGCCGAGCAGCAGCGCCACCGCCGCACCCGGCAGCGCGTTGAGCGCGCAGTCGACCAGACCGGACGGGTAGTGGGTCTTGAGGTTGGAGACCAGATCGCTCGCCGTGTACTCCAGGCCCAGCATCAACAGCAGCAGGATGACGCCGATCTCGGCGCCGGTGGCGACGAACTCCTCGCTCGCGCCCAGCGGCAGCAGACCGCCCTCGCCGAAGGCCAGACCGGCCAGCAGGTACAGCGGGATCGGCGAGAGCCGGAAACGGGCGGCGAACCGGCCGAGCAGGCCGAGGCCGAGGATGATGGAACCGAACTCGATCAGCAGAACCGCGGAGTGCACCGGCTCACTCCCGACCGAGTATCGTCGCGGCGGCGTCGACGCCCTCACGGGTACCGACGACGATCAGCGTGTCACCGCCCGCCAGCCGGAAGTCCGGCGCGGGAGAGGGAATGGCCTCGGCCCGGCGCAGCACCGCCACGACCGACGCGCCCGTCTCCGTACGCATCCGCATGTCGCCCAGCACCCGCCCGTTCCAGCGCGAGGTCGCGGCCACCTCGATCCGCTCGGCGACCAGCCCCAGGTCCGTGGTGTACAGCAGACTCGGGCTGTGGTGGGACGGCTTCAGCGCGTCGATCAGCGACCCCGCCTCCGAACTGGTCAGCCGCAGCGACTGCGCGCAGGAGTCCGGGTCGTCGGCCCGGTACACGTTCACCGTGCGCGTGCCGTCGCGGTGCGCCACCACCGACAGATGGCGGTGTTCCCGGGTCTCCAGGTCGTACTGGACCCCGATGCCCGGCAGCGGCGTCGCCCTCAGGCGCGGAGCTGACACGTTTCTTCCCCTTGTTCGTCTGGCTTTATCGGTCTGGTGAACGGTGTCGATCAACGGACGGGTCAAGTCCGCATGCTGTCATCCAGCCGTACGGTGGCGACATGGGTGTCGTCACGGATATGCGCGGCGGCCGGTCGCCGGAGAGGGTGGAGGGGGCGGTGTCGGACGCGAGGGCCGAGGACGCGCAGGCAAGGGACGCGAGGGCCGAGGACGCGAAGGCCGGGTCAGAGGCCGGGTCAGCCGGGTCAGAGGCCGGGTCAGCCGGGTCAGAGGCCGGATCAGCCGGGTCAGAGGCCGGATCAGCCGGGTCATACGCGAAGTCCGGAAGGAGCGGATCCAGGAACGTGTCGTTGTTCTGGCGGATCTTCTCGCTCAACGCGGCCGGCCTGGTCGTGGCCACGGCGTTGCTGCTCGGCCCGGTCACCGTGTCGACCCCCGTCCTGGCGGGCGAGGCGCTCGTCCTGCTCGGCGGCCTGGCGATGCTGCTCGCCGGCAACGCGCTCGTGCTGCGCTTCGGTCTCGGGCCCCTGCAACGGCTCGACCGGGCCATGGCCACCGTGGACCTGCTGCGTCCGGGCTCCCGCCCGGTGGTCGCAGGACCCGCGGAGACGGCCGGGCTGATCACGACGTACAACGCGATGCTCGACCGGCTGGAGGCCGAGCGGGCCGCGGGCGCCGCCCGGGCGCTGTCCGCACAGGAGAGCGAACGGCACCGGATCGCCAGGGAGCTCCACGACGAGGTCGGGCAGACCCTGACCGCCGTCCTCCTCCAGCTCAAGCGCGTCGCGGACCGGGCGCCCGAAGACCTGCGCGACGAGGTCGGCCAGGCGCAGGAGGCGACCCGGGCCGGCCTGGACGAGATCCGCCGGATCGCCCGGCGGCTGCGCCCCGGCGTTCTGGAGGAGCTCGGCCTCGCCAGCGCCCTGCGCTCGCTCGCCGCCGAGTTCACGACCCACGGGCTGACCGTGCGCCACCACGTCACCGGCGACCTCCCCGCCCTGAACCCGGAATCGGAACTCGTCGTCTACCGAGTGGCCCAGGAAGGCCTGACCAACACCGCCCGGCACGCCGGCGCCGACCGTGCCGAACTCCGCCTCCGGCCGGTCCCCGGCGGCGTCGAACTCCTCGTACGCGACAACGGCACGGGCCTCGGCGACGCCCCCGAGGGCTCCGGCATCACGGGTATGCGCGAACGCGCGCTGCTGATCGGGGCCGCTCTCACCCTGGAACCGGCGCCGGGCGGGGGCACCGACGTACGGCTGCGCATCCCGGTGACCTCGCGCGAACCAGCGACCGAAGGGCCCCGCTGATGTCCACACCGATCCGAGTCCTGCTCGCCGACGACCACACCCTCGTGCGCCGGGGCGTGCGTCTCATCCTGGACGGGGAGCCCGACCTGACGGTCGTGGCCGAGGCCGGGGACGGGGCCGAGGCCGTCGCGAAGGCCCGGGAAACCGCCGTCGACCTGGCCGTCCTGGACGTCGCCATGCCCCGCATGACCGGCCTCCAGGCCGCCCGCGAGCTCTCCCGCCGGCTGCCCGACCTGCACATCCTGATCCTGACGATGTACGACAACGAGGAGTACTTCTTCGAGGCGCTCAGGGCCGGAGCCAGCGGCTACGTCCTCAAGTCCGTCGCCGACCGCGACCTGGTCGAGGCCTGCCGGGCGGCCGTACGCGACGAGCCGTTCATCTACCCGGGCGCCGAGCGGACCCTCGTCCGCTCCTACCTGGAGCGGCTGCACCGCGGCGACGGCCTGCCGGAACGCGCCATCACCGAACGCGAGGAGGAGATCCTCAAGCTGGTCGCCGAGGGCCACACCTCCAAGGAGATCGGCGAACTCCTCTTCATCAGCGCCAAGACGGTCGAACGCCACCGCGCCAACCTCCTCCAGAAGCTCGGCATGCGCGACCGTCTGGAGCTGACCAGGTATGCGATCCGCGCCGGTCTCATCGAGGCCTGAGCCCGGGCCCGGGTTGTCCACAGGCGGCCGAGCCACTCCCGGCGACCGCCTACCCTTGTCCCCATGAGCAGCATCGACCGGAGCCAGTCAGTGGGCGGCACGCGCACATATGAGGTACGCACCTACGGGTGCCAGATGAACGTCCACGACTCCGAGCGATTGGCCGGTCTGCTGGAGGACGCGGGCTACGTCCGCGCCGCCGAGGGCGCCGACGAGGCCGACGTCGTCGTGTTCAACACCTGCGCCGTGCGGGAGAACGCCGACAACAAGCTGTACGGCAACCTCGGCCACCTCGCGCCGAAGAAGGCCGCCCGCCCGGGCATGCAGATCGCGGTCGGCGGCTGCCTGGCGCAGAAGGACCGCGACACCATCGTGAAGAAGGCGCCCTGGGTGGACGTCGTCTTCGGCACGCACAACATCGGCAAGCTGCCGGTCCTGCTGGAACGCGCGCGCGTGCAGGAGGAGGCGCAGGTCGAGATCGCCGAGTCGCTGGAGGCGTTCCCGTCCACGCTGCCGACGCGGCGCGAGAGCGCGTACGCGGCCTGGGTCTCCATCTCCGTCGGCTGCAACAACACCTGCACCTTCTGCATCGTCCCGGCCCTGCGCGGCAAGGAGAAGGACCGCCGCCCCGGCGACATCCTCGCCGAGATCGAGGCCCTGGTCGCCGAGGGCGTCTCCGAGATCACGCTCCTCGGGCAGAACGTCAACGCGTACGGCTCCGACATCGGCGACCGCGAGGCCTTCAGCAAGCTGCTGCGGGCCTGCGGGAAGATCGACGGCCTGGAGCGCGTCCGCTTCACCTCCCCGCACCCGCGCGACTTCACCGACGACGTCATCGCCGCCATGGCCGAGACGCCGAACGTGATGCCGCAGCTGCACATGCCGCTCCAGTCCGGCTCGGACACGGTCCTGAAGGCCATGCGCCGCTCCTACCGCCAGGAGCGCTACCTGGGGATCATCGAGAAGGTCCGCGCCGCCATCCCGCACGCCGCGATCAGCACCGACATCATCGTGGGCTTCCCCGGCGAGACCGACGAGGACTTCGAGCAGACGCTGCACGTGGTGCGCGAGGCCCGCTTCGCCCAGGCCTTCACCTTCCAGTACTCCAAGCGCCCGGGCACCCCGGCCGCCGAGATGGACGGCCAGATCCCCAAGAAGGTCGTCCAGGAGCGCTACGAGCGTCTGGTCGCCCTCCAGGAGGAGATCTCCTGGGAGGAGAACAAGAAGCAGGTCGGCCGCACGCTGGAGCTGATGGTCGCCGAGGGCGAGGGCCGCAAGGACGACAGCACCCACCGCCTGTCCGGTCGCGCCCCCGACAACCGCCTCGTCCACTTCACCAAGCCGGACCAGGAGGTCCGCCCCGGCGACGTGGTCACGGTCGAGATCACCTACGCCGCCCCGCACCACCTCCTCGCCGAGGGCCCCGTGCTGGACGTGCGCCGCACGCGCGCGGGCGACGCCTGGGAGAAGCGCAACGCCGAGAAGGCGGGCAAGCAGACCCAGCCGGCCGGCGTGCTCCTGGGCCTGCCCAAGATCGGTGTACCCGAGCCCCTCCCGGTGGCGGCGAGCGGCTGTGGCTGCGACTGAGCCGGGCCCCGGCCGGCCGCGGCCGGAGCTGACCGCGCTGGGCTTGGCAGGGCCTGTGTTCTGCTGAGTTACCCTGCCGATCATGCTTGTCGCCGCCGCTGTCTGCCCCTGCCCGCCCCTACTGGTGCCGGACGTCGCCGCGGGCGCCGCTCCGGAGCTGGACGCCACGCGGGCCGCCTGTACGGACGCGCTGGGCGTGCTCGCCGCCGCCCGGCCCGGCCGGCTCGTGGTCGTCGGGCCGGTGGAGAGTGCCGGGCCCGTGGCCTACCCGGAGGGCACACGGGGCTCGTTCCGGGGCTTCGGCGTCGATCTCGACGTACGGCTGGGACGGGTCGCGGGCGCGCCCGCGGGCCAACGGCTGCCGTACTCGCTGGCGGTGGCCGCATGGTTGCTGGAGCGGACCGCGTGGTCCGACGCCCCGGTCGAGGGACTCGGCGTGGGGGACCGGCTCGAGCCCGAGCGGTGCGGCCGGATCGGACGGGACCTCGCCTCACGGGCCGAGCGGGTAGCGCTGCTGGTGATGGGGGATGCCAGCGCGTGCCGGACGCTCAAGGCCCCGGGGTATCTGGACGAACGGGCGGCGCCCTTCGACGCGGAGGCCGCGCGCGCACTCGGCACGGCGGACATGGCCGCGCTGATGGCCCTGGACACAGGGCTGGCGCGCGAGCTGAAGGCCTCCGGCCGGGCGCCCTGGCAGGTCCTGGCGGGCGCGGCCGAGGGCGCGGACCTCGGCGGATCACTGCTGTACGAGGACGCGCCGTACGGAGTGGGGTACCTGGTGGCCAGCTGGTCGTAGACCGGCGGCAGGACGGCCACCGCAGCGGGACACGGGACACGGGACACGGGAAACGGCGGACGGCCGGGAGCCCTCGTGCTCCGCGGCCGTCCGCCGATGTGCCCTTCGGTGTGCCGATGTGTGGTCAGGACTTGGTGCGTCGATGTGCGCTCAGGAAGTGGGCGGTGGCGCGTCCCGCGGTGGTGCGTCCGGCGGCGGGGTGCCTCCGGCGTCCCGCGGAGGTGCCGTGCGGCCCGTGTCCGGCGGCGCCGTGCGGGTCGTGTCCGACGGTGCCGTACGGCCCGTGTCCGACGGCATGGTGCCGGCCGGGCCCGGCGGCGGCGTAGTGCCGCCCGTGCCCGGCCCGCTGTCGCCCTTGTGCGCGAGTCGGTCCATGGCGCCCTTGGCCTTGCCCGTGCCCGACTGGATCCTGTCGCTGTACTTGCCCTTGGTCCTCTTGTCGACGACCTGCGCGGCCTTGTCGAGGCCGTGCTGGATCTTGTCCTCGTGCCGCTGTGCGAGGTCTGAGACCTTGCCCTTGGCCGGGCCCAGTTTGGCCTTCACGTTGTCCAGGAGACCCATGGTTCACCTTCCTCGCGCGGGGCGGTCAGGTGCGGGCGCCCTCGCCGGCCTCGTTGTCGGCCGCCTTGTCGGTGGACTGCTGCTTGGGGATGTCGACGCCTTCGGTCTCCGTGACCTCGGCCGCCTCCGCCACCGGCTCGGCCGCTTCCGCTGCCCCGTCAGCCCCCTTCGCCGCCTCTTCCCCTGCCGTTTCCTCCGCCTCGGTCCCGGCCGTCGCCTGATCGGCCTGAGCCTCGGCGGCAGGAGCCGCCTCCGTGGCCTTGGACCGCCGGAGAAGTCGTGCAAAAACGCCCATATCCACTCCATACGTTACTCGTGCGGGCGAAATCCCGCGTCGCCCGGTGCGTCCGTTTGCGCGACCCGGGCCACCGCCTCTGCGATCCGGCGGCAGGAACCTCGCAACGGGCAACGACCCCGCGGCCGTGGCGTCACGTAACTCGTTCGAGAGCAGGGTTCGAGGTTTGCGAGACTGGGGCCGTGAGCAGCGCACCCCCCGCCCCCCGCGTCATCGCCGTCGTCGGACCGACTGCGGCCGGAAAGTCCGATCTGGGCGTCTTCCTGGCCCAGCGTCTCGGCGGTGAGGTCGTCAACGCCGACTCCATGCAGCTCTACCGAGGGATGGACATCGGCACCGCCAAGCTGACGCCCGAAGAGCGCGGTGGCGTACCCCACCACCTCCTGGACATCTGGGACGTGACCGTCACGGCGTCCGTCGCCGAGTACCAGCGCCTGGCCCGCGAGCGGATCGAGGCTCTGCTCGCCGAGGGCCGCTGGCCGATCCTGGTGGGCGGCTCCGGACTGTATGTGCGCGGGGCCGTCGACAACCTGGAGTTCCCCGGCACCGACCCCGAGGTCCGCGCCCGCCTGGAGGGGGAACTCACGCTGCGCGGCTCGGGCGCGCTGCACGCCCGGCTGGCCGCGGCCGACCCCGAGGCCGCGCGGGCGATCCTGCCGAGCAACGGCCGCCGGGTCGTCCGGGCCTTGGAGGTGATCGAGATCACCGGCAGGCCCTTCACCGCCAACCTCCCCGGGCACGACTCCGTGTACGACACGATCCAGATCGGTGTCGACGTGGCCCGGCCCGAGCTGGACGAGCGCATCGCGCGCCGGGTCGACCGGATGTGGGAGGCCGGCCTCGTGGACGAGGTGCGCGCACTGGAGGCGCAAGGGTTGCGCGAGGGGCGTACCGCCTCGCGTGCGCTCGGCTACCAGCAGGTGCTCGCGGCGCTCGCCGGGGAGTGCACCCTGGAGGACGCGCGGGCCGAGACCGTACGTGCCACCAAGCGCTTCGCGCGCCGTCAGGATTCATGGTTCAGGCGCGATCCCCGGGTGCACTGGTTGAGTGGGGCCGCGGCCGATCGCACGGAACTTCCGCAGCTCGCGCTGTCTTTCGTCGAACGACCGGTTACAGCCTGATCACGTCATGGCATCGGGACGCCCAGGCCGTCATCCGGGCCTGCGGTGGCGTGCCATCATCGAGCTTCGATCGACCGAGTTGAGTCCTAGTTGGGAGGGCGCGTGGCGATGGAGGCCGGCCCTCGCGACACCGCACAAGGCACCGATCACATCACCGCCGATCGGGATGGCCCCGAGCGCCGGGATGCCCCGGAGTACCGGGATGACCCGGAGCACGGAAACGGACCGGAGCAGGAGTCGGACCGTCTCAGCTCCGACGGTCCCGACGAGACGCAGGGTGTGACGGACGACGGCCCCGAGCCCGAGGAGATGTTCGCGGGCGAGGTCGAGGTCGAGCTGCGCCCGCAGCGCAGGCTGCGCATCTGGCAGCTCGCACCCATCGTGAGCCTGGCCGCGCTCGGCTCCCTGATGTTCGCGTTCCCGCTCGCCTTCGACTTCGGCGACAGCGGGGCCGTGATCGCCATGCTCGGGCTACTGATCTGCTCCTGCGCGGCCGGCTGGGGCATGATGGCCGCCCGCCGCGTCGGCTACACCCTGCCGGGCCTGCCGGCCAAGGGCTCGGGCCGCAGACCGGACTGGCGGGTCGTCCTCGGGTACGCGGTGATGGTGGCGGCGGTGGTCGTACTGGCGGTCTGGCGAGTAGCACGGCTCCGCTGAAGCGCGCCCCGTAAGGGGCGCGGGGAACTGCGCGAGACGCCACGACGCACCCGCACACCGCGACGCACGCGCATCCCCACGGCGAATCCGCACGGCCCTTCCCGCGGAGCGCCCCGTACGATCGAGGAATGAGCACGCGGATCCCCTTCCTCAAGGGCCACGGCACCGAGAACGACTTCGTGATCGTCCCGGACCCCGAGAACGCCATCGACCTGCCCCCGGCCGCCGTCGCCGTCCTGTGCGACCGCCGCGCGGGCATCGGCGGTGACGGACTGCTGCACGTGGTGCGATCCGCGGCGCATCCCGAGGCGAAGGCCATGGCGCCCGAGGCGGAGTGGTTCATGGACTACCGCAACGGCGACGGCTCGATCGCGGAGATGTGCGGCAACGGCGTGCGGGTGTTCGCGCGCTACCTCCAGCGTGCCGGACACGTCGCCGAAGGGGACCTCGCCGTCGCCACGCGCGGGGGCGTGAAGACCGTGCACATCGCCAAGGACGGCGACGTCACCGTGGGCATGGGCAAGGCGCTGCTCCCCGAGGGCGACGTCACGGTGAGCGTCGGCGAGCGCAGCTGGCCCGCGCGGAACGTCAACATGGGCAACCCACACGCGGTCGCCTTCGTGGATGACCTGTCCCACGCCGGTGACCTGCTCTCGCCGCCGCCCTTCAGCCCGGCAATCGCATATCCGGACGGCGTGAACGTCGAGTTCGTGGTCGACCGCGGCCCCGGGCACGTCGCGCTGCGCGTGCACGAGCGCGGTGCCGGCGAGACCCGCTCCTGCGGCACGGGCGCGTGCGCGGTCGCGGTGGCTGCCGCTCGCCGTGACGGTGCCGACCCGACGGCCACCGGCACCCCGGCGACGTACACCGTGGACGTGCCCGGCGGCACCCTGGTGATCACCGAGCGGCCCGACGGCGAGATCGAGATGACAGGCCCTGCGGTGATCGTGGCCGAGGGCGAGATCGACGCGGAGTGGCTGGCGACCGCCTCGCGCGCGTGAAGCGGGCGCGGCCGTCCGTCCGTCCGTCCGGAAATTACTGCCCGATGTCGGCCGCGCGACCTGAAACAGTCGTAAAGAACCGGCCACTTGGCGGGAACGAAACCGTAAGGGCCACGACGTACCGGGGTGCAAACTTCACATTCATCCCTCGAATGGGTGATCAGTTTCACGCTCGGCGAGAGGCGGTCAGCCACGCGTGGTGGGCTCGGTAGCATCAAGCACCGGCCCGGACGGGGGACCGAAGCCACCCCCTGAGCCGTGTCCGCCCTGGGGCACCCCGTCCGCCGGTCCATGCAGCCGGAGGTGCCCATGAGTGCGGAGGCCACGAATTCCGTGACCCCAGGCCCGATGCCGGGCGCGGTGTCAGGGCCGGTGACGCCGACAGCCCCGCGCAGAAAGTCCCGCCCCCGGATCGACCTGCGCCGCCTCGGCCGCGCCGCGCTGCTCGGCCCCGCCGCCCGCGGCCGGCTGCCCGACGCCATCAGCCACGTCGTCGACGCGCACCGCGCGCACCACCCCGACGCGGACCTCGAACCCCTGCGCCGCGCCTACGTCCTGGCCGAGTCCTCGCACCGCGGCCAGATGCGCAAGAGCGGCGAGCCGTACATCACGCACCCGCTCGCCGTGACCCTGATCCTCGCCGAACTCGGCGCCGAGACCACGACATTGACCGCGTCCCTGCTCCACGACACCGTCGAGGACACGGACGTCACGCTCGACCAGGTCGGCGAGCAGTTCGGCGAGGAGGTCCGCTACCTCGTCGACGGCGTCACCAAACTGGAGAAGGTCGACTACGGCGCCGCAGCCGAGCCCGAGACCTTCCGCAAGATGCTCGTCGCCACCGGCAACGACGTCCGCGTCATGTCGATCAAACTCGCCGACCGGCTGCACAACATGCGCACCCTCGGCGTCATGCGCCCCGAGAAGCAGGAGCGCATCGCCAAGGTGACACGTGACGTGCTGATCCCGCTCGCCGAACGGCTCGGCGTCCAGGCACTCAAGACCGAACTGGAAGACCTCGTCTTCGCGATCCTGCGCCCCGAGGAGTACGCGCACACCCGGGAGTTGATCGTCCGCAACTCCGACCGCGCGGACGACCCGCTCGCCGAGGTCGCCGACGAGGTGCGCACCGTGCTGCGCGAGGCGGACATCCCGGCGGAAGTCCTCATCCGGCCCCGCCACTTCGTCTCCGTGCACCGGGTCTCCCGTAAACGCGGCCGGCTCCGCGGCTCCGACTTCGGCCGCCTGCTGGTGCTGGTCAACGAGGACGCCGACTGCTACGGCGTCCTGGGCGAACTCCACACCTGCATGACGCCGGTCGTTTCGGAGTTCAAGGACTTCATCGCCGTACCGAAGTTCAACCTGTACCAGTCGCTGCACACGGCCGTCGCCCGCGAGGACGGCCAGGTCGTCGAAGTCCTCATCCGCACGCACCAGATGCACAAGGTCGCCGAGGCCGGTGTCGTCGCGCTCGGCAACCCGTACGCACCGGCCCCCGACGACCCGGTCGACGGCGAGCGCGTCGACCCCACGCGCCCCGGCTGGCTCTCCCGGCTCCTCGACTGGCAGGAGGCGGCACCTGACCCGGACCACTTCTGGTCGACCCTGCGCGAGGACCTCGCCCAGGACCGCGAGATCACCGTCTTCCGGCCCGACGGCGGCACGATCGGCCTGCCCGAGGGGGCGACCTGTGTGGACGCCGCGTATGCGCAGTACGGCGAGGACGCGCACGCGTGCATCGGCGCCCGCGTCAACGGCCGTCTGGCGACGCTGAGCACCGTCCTGAAGGACGGCGACACCGTCCAGCTCCTCATGGGCCAGGACCCGGCGTCCGAGCCCTCCCGGGAGTGGCTGGAGCACGCGCACACGCCCGCGGCCCGGATCGCCATCCAGCGCTGGCTGGCCGCCCACCCCGCGCAGGCCGAGGCCCAGCAGACCGAGGCCCGGGAGGAGCGGCAGGCCGAGGAGCGCGCCGCGGCTGTCCGGCCCGCGACCGCCGACGCGCCGGATCCGGCCGGGTCGGCTCCCGAGCAGGCGGCCGTACGCCATGCCGGCGGCAACGTCCTCACCGACCGGCCCGGTGCGGCCGTCCGGCTCGCCGGCTGCTGCACGCCCGTACGACCCGACGAGATCACCGGCTTCGCCGTACGCGGGGGAGCGGTGACCGTCCATCGCGTCGAGTGCCCGGCGGTGGCGCGTATGAAGGACGCGGGGCGCGCGGAGGTGGGCGTGCGCTGGGGTGAGGCCACCGAGTGCCGGGTCACGCTGGTCGCCGAATCGTTCGTCCGTCCCCATCTGCTCGCGGACCTCACGGAGGCCATGGCCCTCGAAGGCGCCGAGATCGTCTCCGCGACCGTCGAACCCCCGACCCAGCAGCAGGTCCGGCACACATACACGGTGCAGCTCCCGGACGCGGCCCACCTGCCCGCCCTCATGCGCGCGATGCGCAACGTGGCCGGGGTCTACGACGTCACCCGCGCCCAGCCGCAGACGCAGGGCGGCTGAGCCCGCACGGCGCCGGGCACCGGATACGGGTCGGCAGCCCGCCTGGGGCGTCGGCCACCGATTACGGGGCCGGCTGAGCCCGAGTGGGCGTCGGCTACCGGCTTCGGGGCTGGCCGAGACCGACTGGGCGTCGGTTACCGGTTACGGAGCCGGCTTAGCCCGTTTCTGGGGCGTCGGCTACGGGGTCGGCTGAGACCGACTGGGCATCGGCCACCGGTTACGGGTCTGGCTGAGTCCGCCCGGGCGTCGGTCGCCTGACGTGGGGGCACCCGGCGCAGGCTCCGGTCCCCGGTTCGGGTGGGCCGGACGCGCGTCGTCCGCGCCGCGCACGCGCGCGCTGATAGCCGTGAGGCATGCGCCTCACCCCCCATCGCACCCGCCCCCGCCCTCGTTCCCGATCCTGTCGTCGGCGGACGTCCGCGGCGCTGCTCGCCTCGGCCGTTTCCGTCTGCCTAGTCGCCGCGACCGCCCCCGTCGTCCCGCTCGGCGTCGGCGACCGCCTCTTCCCGTACCTGGGCAACCCCGGCTACGACGTCGCGTCGTACGACCTCTCCTTCACCTATCCCGGCAGCAACGACGAGCCGCTGCGGGCCGTGACCACCATCGACGCCTGGACCACCGCCGACCTGGACCGCGTCAACCTGGACTTCGCCCACGGCACCGTCCACTCGGTCGAGGTCGACGGCGAGCCCGCCACCTTCAGCACCGCCGGTGAGGACCTCGTGATCACGCCCGAGGACTCCGTGTCGGACGGCAACTGGATGCGGATCACCGTGTGGCACACCAGCGACCCCGTGCCCGCCGAGGGACGCGAGGGCGGCTGGCTGCGTACCGCGGACGGCCTCGCCATGGCCAACCAGGCCGACGCCGCGCACTTGGTGTTCCCGTGCAACGACCACCCCTCCGACAAGGCGATGTTCACCATCCGGGTCACCGCACCCGACGGTCACACGGCCGTCGCCAACGGGCTGCCCGCCGGAGTGGACCGGTCCGGCGGGTCGACCACCTGGACGTACCGCACCCGGCACCCCATGGCCACCGAGCTCACCCAGGTCTCCATCGGCCGCTCCACCGTGCTGCACCGCACCGGCCCCCACGGGCTGCCCGTACGGGACGTCGTCCCGGCCAAGCACCGCAAGGCGCTCGAACCCTGGCTGGAGAAGACCCCGGAGCAGATCGCCTGGATGGAGCGCAAGGTCGGCCGCTACCCCTTCGAGACGTACGGCCTGCTCATGGCCGACGTCTCCACCGGCTTCGAACTGGAGACCCAGACGCTCTCCCTCTTCGAGCGCGAGCTGTTCACCGAGTCCGTCTACCCCGCCTGGTACGTCGAGTCGATCATGGTCCACGAGCTGGCCCACCAGTGGTTCGGCAACAGCGTCGGCCCCCGCACCTGGTCCGACCTGTGGCTCAACGAGGGACACGCCACCTGGTACGAGGCGCTGTACGCCGAGGAACAGGCCGGCAAGCCGATGCGGGACCGTATGAAGGCCGCGTACGGCGCCTCCGACCGCTGGCGCGCCTCCGGCGGACCACCCGCCGCCCCGAAGGCCCCCGAGCCGGGCCGCAAGACCAGCATCTTCCGGCCCAACGTCTACGACGGCGCCGCGCTCGTGCTGTACGCCCTGCGCGAGGAGATCGGCCGCCCGGCCTTCGAACGCCTGGAGCGCGCCTGGGCCGACCGGTACCGGGACGACACCGTCACGACGGAGGACTTCGTCCGGCTCGCCGCCGAGATCTCCGGGCGAGACCTGGACGGCTTCTTCCAGGGCTGGCTGTACGGAGAGAAGACCCCGCCGATGCCGGGGCACCCGGACTGGAAGCCGGCCGCGCCCGCGAAACCGGCCGCGAAGCCGACGGCGCCCGCGAAACCGGCCGCTCGATAACACGGTGACGAGACGCCCCGTGCCGTGCGACTATCTTCAGGTCGGCGCGGCACGGAGCGCCGGGAATCTCCCGGCACGCTCGCGCGTTATGCCCGGTGACGGAAAGCTCGCAGCGCTCCGTCGCCGTAAACGGTTTCCCAGCTACGTAAGGATCCAATGACCTCCTCTTCTTCCCCTTCCCAGGACACCCAGCGCTTCGCGCACAGCCACCCCGAGGGTCTTCGGGCCGATGCCCTGATGGAAGAGGACGTCGCCTGGAGCCACGAGATCGACGGAGAGCGGGACGGCGACCAGTTCGACCGCTCCGACCGCGCGGCCCTGCGCCGTGTGGCGGGCCTCTCCACCGAGCTCGAGGACGTCACCGAGGTCGAGTACCGCCAGCTCCGTCTGGAGCGGGTCGTGCTCGTCGGCGTCTGGACCACGGGAACCGCACAGGACGCGGAGAACTCCCTCGCGGAGCTCGCCGCCCTCGCGGAAACGGCCGGTGCGCTGGTGCTCGACGGTGTGATCCAGCGCCGCGACAAGCCCGACGCGGCCACCTACATCGGCTCCGGCAAGGCCGAGGAGCTGCGCGACGTCGTCCTCGAATCGGGCGCGGACACCGTCATCTGCGACGGTGAGCTCAGCCCGGGCCAGCTGATCCACCTCGAGGACGTCGTCAAGGTCAAGGTCATCGACCGGACCGCCCTCATCCTGGACATCTTCGCCCAGCACGCCAAGTCCCGAGAGGGCAAGGCGCAGGTCGCGCTCGCGCAGATGCAGTACATGCTGCCGAGGCTGCGCGGCTGGGGTCAGTCGCTGTCCCGGCAGATGGGCGGCGGCAAGGGCGGCGGCCTCGCCACCCGTGGTCCCGGTGAGACCAAGATCGAAACGGACCGGCGGCGGATCCGCGAGAAGATGGCGAAGATGCGCCGGGAGATCGCGGACATGAAGACCGGCCGCGAGATCAAGCGCCAGGAGCGCAAGCGCCACAAGGTGCCCTCGGTCGCCATCGCGGGCTACACCAACGCCGGCAAGTCCTCGCTGCTCAACCGCCTCACGGGCGCGGGCGTGCTGGTCGAGAACGCCCTGTTCGCGACCCTCGACCCGACCGTGCGCCGGGCCGAGACCCCGAGCGGCCGGCTGTACACGCTGGCCGACACGGTCGGGTTTGTGCGCCATCTGCCCCACCACCTGGTCGAGGCGTTCCGCTCCACGATGGAGGAGGTCGGCGAGTCCGACCTGATCCTGCACGTCGTGGACGGATCGCACCCGAACCCGGAGGAGCAGCTGGCCGCCGTGCGCGAGGTGATCAGGGACGTCGGTGCCACCGATGTGCCCGAGATCGTCGTGATCAACAAGGCCGACGCGGCCGACCCGCTGACGCTCCAGCGGCTGCTGCGCGTCGAGAAGCGGTCCCTGGCCGTCTCGGCCCGCACCGGCCAGGGCCTCGACCAGTTGCTCGCACTCATCGACAACGAGCTGCCGCGCCCGTCGGTCGAGATCGAGGCGCTCGTGCCGTACACGCACGGCAAGCTGGTCGCCCGTGCCTACGACGAGGGCGAGATCCTCTCCAAGGAGCACACTCCGGAGGGCACCCTGCTCAAGGTGCGGGTGCATGAGGAACTGGCGGCGGAGCTCGCGCCGTACGTCCCGGCGCCGGCGCTCTGACGGCTCGAGGGCGTGATGTGAGAAGGCCCAGATGTGAGAAGGCCTGATGTGAGAAGGCCCGCCCCCTGTCCGCAGGGAGCGGGCCTTCAGCATGTTCCGGTCAGCG
The DNA here is from genome assembly GCF_055562795.1 of Streptomyces sp. NPDC016851. Classification (NCBI taxonomy): domain Bacteria; kingdom Bacillati; phylum Actinomycetota; class Actinomycetes; order Kitasatosporales; family Streptomycetaceae; genus Streptomyces; species Streptomyces sp. NPDC016851. Next base: position 282,243 of record NZ_JBVHEP010000007.1, on the reverse strand, counting down.
ACCGCCGTACGTCTTGCTCATGTTCTGGTAGAGCGCCTCGGCGTCGCGGCCCAGCTGCGGGCCGGCCAGCCAGGTGTTGTCGGCCGGGCCGATCGAGGTGTTGGAGACCAGTACGGACTTGCCGTTGACCACCCGGAACCAGCCGCCGCCGGACGAACCGCCGGTCATGGAGCAGCCGATGCGGTACATCGTCGGCAGGCTCGGGCTGAGCGAGAACCGGCCCGGGACGTCGACGCACTTGAACATCTTCAGCCCGTTGTAGGGCGGCGCCGCCGGGTAGCCCCAGGCGCCCATCTTGGCGGCCTCGGCCGCGGACGGCGCGGAGAAGTCCACGTCCAGCGCGGCACCGACCGTCTCCTCCAGGGACTTGGCACCCTGCTCGGGCTTCACGTGCAGCACGGCGTAGTCGTACGCCGCCCCGTCCCCGCCCGTCTCCGAGCCGCCCTGGATCCACTGGTTCGAGGTCGAGGCCCAGTCCGCCCACCAGTTGCCGTACGGGGCCACCTCGGTCGGGTTCGCGTTGCTCAGCTCCGCCTCGGACTTGCCGAGATCGTTGTAGGCCGGGACGAACACGAGGTTGCGGTACCAGCCGCCGTTGCCGCCGGCGTGCACGCAGTGGCCCGCCGTCCACACCAGGTTGGACTTGCCCGGGTGGTTGACGTCCTTGATCACCGTGCCGGAGCAGACGGCCGGGCCGTCGGGGGAGTCGAAGAAGACCTTGCCGACCGGGGCGGCGTTCCGGTGGTACGGCGTCTTCTCGGCCTGTGCCCGGACCGGCGCCGGATCCGGGTCGCTGACGCCCTGGCCGGCCGACGCGTCCTTCGTCGTGACCGTCTTGTCGGCCTCCTTCGCGGACTGCATCCGCTCCGGCTTCCAAAGGCCCTCGATCACCGGGTTGACGAAGTCCTTGGCCTCACTGAGCCACTTGTCCCTGTCCCAGTCCTTCCAGCCACCGTCCTTCCACCGGTCGACGTCGATCCCGTGCTCCTTGAGCTTGCCGGCGAGGTCGGCCGGGATCTCGACCTTGCCGGCGCCGTCCGCGGCCTGCGAGGTGGTGGCGTCGGGCTTGTCGCTCGCCGAGTCCGCCGAACCCTCACAGGCGGTCACGGTGAGCGCCAGCACGGCGATGAGCCCGGTGGCCCCGAGAGCGGTGCGCCGCCCGCGCCTCGGCGCTGCGGGCGTACGTGTGGAACGCATGGTGCGATGACCCCCGTTGGTGCGTGACAGTGTGGTGCTGCGTGTGCATGTCATGGGTGTGGGCGCCGGCGACCCCGGCGCGAAACCCCACTATGCCCGTGGAGTTGAGGGTGTACCGGGGTGGGGTGGTGAAGGTTTCCGTGAGTCCACGGGCCGGTGCGCCGGTGTGCCGGTGCGTTGTCGGTGCACCGAGTGCGCTGCCGGTGCACCAGGCGTGCCACCCCACCGCCGACGTTGATCAGCCGGCCGTCAGCGGCCCGCGAACTTCCCGCTGACCGAGTCGTACACGCCCTTGGCCACCTCGCCCAGGCGCGGACCGGCCAGCCAGCCCGACGTCACCGGGCCGATCGAGGTGTTGGACACCAGGGCGGGCTTGCCGTCCGAGCCCGTCGCGACCCAGCCTCCGCCGGACGAACCGCCGGTCATCGTGCAGCCGATGCGGTACATCGTCGGATCCGACGCGGTGACCGACAGCCGGCCCGGCTGGTCCTGGCACCGGTACAGCTTCTGCCCGTCATACGGCGGTGCGGCCGGGTAGCCGATCGCCGTGACGCTCTTCGCCTTCGGTACGGCGGGAGCCTTGAAGTCGACCGGCAGTGCCGAACCGACCGTCTCCTCCAGGGACTTGCCGCCGCTGCCCTTCTCCGGCGTCACATGGATGACCGCGAAGTCGTAGGGCGCGCCGTCCCCGCCCGTCGAACCGCCCTGCTCGATCCACTGGTCCGAGGTCTGCGCCCAGTCTCCCCACCAGACGCCGTAGGGAGCGACGTCCTGCCTGGTGGCGTTCTCCAGTTCCGCGACCGGCTTGCCGTCGTCGTTGTACGACGGCACGAACGCGATGTTGCGGTACCAGCCGCCCTTCTTGCCCGCGTGCACGCAGTGGCCCGCCGTCCACACGAGGTTGGACTTGCCCGGGTGGGCCGGGTCCTTCACCACCGTCGCCGAGCAGACGGCCGAGCCCTTGGGGGAGTCGAAGAACACCTTCCCGGCCGTCGGCGCGTTGGCGTGGTACGACGGCGGCACGGCCTGCGCCTCGACCGGCTCGGGCGTGGGATCGGTCACGCCCTGGTCACCGGAGAGGTCGCTGTCGTCGACGCCCTGGTCGGGCTCCTCGGCCTCCCGCATGCGGTCCGGGTCCCAGAGCCCCTCGATGATGGGGTTGATGTACTCGTTGGCCTCGCGCAGCCAGTCGTCCCGGTCCCAGTTCTTCCAGGCGCCGTTCTTCCACTTGTCGACGTCGATCCCGTGCTCGCGGAGCCGGTCCCTGATGTCGTCCGGGATCCTCAGCTTGCCGTCGTCGGAGGCGCCGGCCGACGCGGAGGTCTCCCCGCCCGCCGCGGCGTCGCCCGACTCGCAGGCGGTGGCGGTCAGTGCGAGCGCCGAGGCGAGGGCCACCGCGGCCAGTACGGGGGAGTTCCCGCGGCGCGCCCTCCCGCCTCGGCTGGTGCTGGACGACGGCCGTGTGGATCGCATGATGTGACTCCCCCTGGTGCGTAACGAACATGGACGAACCGGTACTCGGCGCCTGGTTTCCGCCGACTCACGGGGAGTTCAGGCCAAGCTCACGGTGTCCGGGAACGGCACCACACACTATGCGGTGGCTGTGGGGGCGGCCCGACGGAACCGCAACAGTTCCGTCACGGAAAGGATCTTGAGGCAACCCGTAACCCGGTGAGCTGATCGGGGTTGGTAGCGGTTGGGGGCCTGCTGTCTGTGTGCGGTCCTGTGTGCCCGTGCCCAGTGGGAGGTCAGGGAAGTCGTGACGGAAACCACCCATGGGGGATGTGCGTCCGAGGAGGCCGCTGTGGGGCGTATGCCGGTGAGGGCCCTCCCCGGTGCCGTCGACGGCACGGCACCGGGAGCGCGCGCCGCTCACGAAGGGATTCTGCGACGCCAGTCGGCGCGCGAGTCCGCGGCCCGCACGTACGCCCGCGCCCTGCCGATCGTGCCGGTGCGGGCCCGGGGACTGACCATCGAGGGCGCGGACGGCCGCCGCTACCTGGACTGCCTCTCCGGTGCCGGCGCGCTCGCCCTGGGGCACAACCACCCGGTCGTCCTGGAAGCCATCCGCAAGGTCCTCGACTCCGGCGCGCCCCTGAACGCCCTCGACCTGGCCACCCCCGTCAAGGACGCCTTCATCACCGAGCTGTTCCGCACCCTGCCCGCAGGGCTCGCCGACCGGGCCCGCGTGCTGTTCTGCGGACCGGCCGGCAGCGACGCCGTGGAGACAGCCTGCGCACTGGTGCGCGCGGCGACCGGCCGGACCGGTCTCATCGCGTTCACCGGCGCCTCCCACGGAAGGGCGGCCGGGACATTCGACGCGTCCGCCGCCGCCCACGACGTACGGGTCACCCGCCTGCCCTACCCGCAGGACTATCGCTGCCCCTTCGGCGTCGGGGGCGCGCGCGGGGCCGACCTCGCCGCCCGCTGGACCGAGTCCGTCCTCGACGACCCCGGGGCGGGCGCTTCACTCCCCGCCGGGCTGATCGTCGAGCCCGTCCAGGACGAGGGCGGGGTGATCGCCGCACCGGATGCCTGGTTGCGGCGCCTGCGGCAGCTCACGGCCGACCGGTCCGTCCCCTTGATCGCCGACGAGATCCAGACGGGCGTCGGGCGGACCGGCGCCTTCTGGGCCATGGAGCACAGCGGAGTGACCCCCGACGTGATGGTTCTGTCCAAGGCCATCGGAGGCAGCCTGCCGCTGGCCGTCGTGGTCCACCGCGACGACCTCGACGTCCCCGAACCAGGCGCCCCCAACGGCACCTTCCGCGGCAACCAACTCGCAATGGCCGCCGGCACGGCGACTCTCACCCATGTCCGGGAAAACCACCTCGCCGAACGCGCGGCGACACTCGGGGCACGCATGCTGAGTCAACTCCAAGGACTGGTCGGGGACTTTCCGTGCGTAGGGGAGGTGCGGGGTCGAGGGCTGATGATCGGGGTGGAGTTCGTGGATCCCGAGGGTGCGGCCGGGGAAGTCGGGCAGGAGGCCGGGGTTGCGGGGAAGCCTCTTCCCGCCGCCTCCGAACTGGCAGCCGCCGTCCAACGGGAGTGCCTGCGGCGTGGCCTCATCGTCGGACTCGGCGGCCGGCACGCCAGCGTCGTCCGGCTCCTGCCGCCCCTGACGATCACCGACGAACAGGCGGCCGCCGTGCAGGACCGCCTGGCCGACGCGATTCGGGCGGCTGCCCGGTGCGGTGGGGGTACGGCAGCGGCGCCGTAGACGCCATGAGCGTCGATGCCGTGAGCCTCCATGCCGTGGGCGCTCATGCCGTGAGCCTTCCAGTCCGCCGTCTCGGAACCACCCAACGAGGTACCTGCCTTGAACGCCACCCCCAACCCCGACGACCACACCATGACGCCGGGACGAGGCTCTGCTGATGTCCGGGGGGCGGGGGTGCCGGCGAGCCTTGCGAATCCGGTGGGTCCGGTGGATCCGGGGAACCCGGTCGATCCGGCGAACCGGGTGGATCCGGCGAACCGGGTGGATCCGGCGAACCGGGTGGATCCGGCGGACCCGGCGGTCTCCGCGGTCCCGTGTCGGAGGCCGGAGGTGGCGCAGCTCGCTGAGGGGCTGAGCGGTGAGGTGCAGGGTGCCGAGTTGCGGGCTGGCGGGGTTGTCACCGACCCCTTGGAGCACCCCGATCCGCGCACCGTCGCCCAGGCAGCAGCTGTGGAGACGCTGTTGCGCTGCTGGGTGCGCGAGACCGGCCGGCCCGCCCCCGCCGACGGGGTTCTGCGCATCCCTCTGCCCGCCAGCGGCACGGCCCTGAGCGTCCCCGTCCGCTACTGGTCCCCGACGGGCTGGCACCGCTTCGGCCTCCCGCGCCTTGCCGACGCACCGGACCACGCCCCACCGGCCGACGCCGTCACGATCGCGGCCCTGCTCTCCAGGGAAACGTCCGTGGACGGACTCGGGCTCGGACGCGGATGCGGCCACGGACAGGGCCACGGACAAGGCCACGGTATCGGTCATGGTCCTGGCTACGAGAACGGCGGCCGTGGTGTCGACGGCGTCGAACTCGTCGCGGGTGTCGCCGACTCCCTCCGCCGCGTCACCTCCTTCCTCAGCGACCGTCGCCAACTCCCGCTGGACGGCCCGGATCTCTTCCTCACCGCGGAACAGTCACTCGTCCTCGGACACCCCCTGCACCCGACCGCCAAGAGCCGCGAGGGTCTCTCCGACGCCGAAGCTCGGCTGTACTCGCCCGAGTTGGGCGGATCCTTCCCCCTGCACTGGATGGCTGTCGCCTCCTCCGTCCTCTCCACTGACTCCGCCTGGACCGAACGCGGCCGCCCTGTCGCCGCGGCCCGACTCACCGCACGCCTGGCCGGGGCTGACCTGTCTCTGCCGGACGGGTACGCCCTACTGCCCCTGCATCCCTGGCAGGCACGCGAGGTCCGGCACCGCCCGGAGACCGCTGCCCTGCTCGACAGCGGGCTGCTCCGCGACCTCGGCGCCCACGGCGCTCCCTGGCACCCCACCTCCTCCGTACGAACCGTCTACCGGTCCAGTGCCCCCGCGATGCTCAAGCTGTCACTGGGCCTGCGCATCACCAACTCCCGTCGCGAGAACCTCCGTAAGGAACTCCACCGCGGTGTCGAGGTCCACCGCCTGCTCCGCAGCGGACTGGCGCAGCAATGGCGGGCCGTTCACCCGGGCTTCGACATCGTGCGCGACCCGGCCTGGATCGCTGTGGACGGATCCGGCGTATCCGGGAATTCCGATGGATCCGGGAGTTCCGATGGCGCCGGAGGTTTCGGCGGTCTCGGAAGCTCCGACGGCGCCCCGTTGACCGGACTGGACGTGGTGATCCGCCACAACCCGTTCAGCCCCTCGGACGATGTCTCCTGCCTCGCCGGATTCGTCTCCCCGCGCCCGTACTCACCCGCACGGTCGGGAACCGCTCACGACCGCCCGGAGACTCACGGCTCCGTCCTTCGATCCCGGCTGGCCGAAGTCGTCACGTGTCTCGCCCTCCGGACCGGTCGGCCCCGCGGAGCCGTCGCCGCCGAGTGGTTCCTGCGCTACCTCGAGCACGTCGTGAGCCCCGTCCTCTGGCTGGACGGTGAGGCCGGCATCGCCCTGGAGGCGCACCAGCAGAACACCCTGCTCCTGCTGGACGCCGACGGATGGCCGGCGGGCGGCCGTTACCGCGACAACCAGGGCTATTACTTCCGCGAGTCCAGGCGCGCGGACCTCGACGCCCGGCTGCCCGGCGTCGGTGAGCGGAGCGACACGTTCGTGAGCGACGAGGTCACCGACGAGCGCTTCGTCTACTACCTGGCGGTCAACAACGTCCTCGGTCTCATCGGCGCGTTCGGCTCCCAGGGGCTGGCCGACGAGCGGCTGCTGCTCGCTGCCTTCCGCCGTTTCCTCGGAAACGTCGCCGCCGGTCCGGCCCGACTGCGTTCCTCGTTGCCCGCCCGGCTGCTCGACTCACCCGTGCTGCGCTGCAAGGCCAACTTGCTGACCCGGCTCCACGGCCTCGACGAACTCGTCGGCCCGGTCGACAGCCAGTCCGTTTACGTCACCATCGCCAACCCCCTGCACCTCTGATCACCCTGACTGCCCCGAACACAACCGACCTCCTTCATCCCTGAGGACACGCCTCATCCCCTTTTCCTGAGAGGAGCGTTTGGTGCCTTCCGCCGACCCGACCGCCGATGCCGGTGCCGCTGTCCCGGCCACGGCCGACGTCAACGCCGGTGCCGGCTCCAACGCCCGTTTCTCCGCCGGTTCCGACGCCGGTGCCGACGTCGACTCCAGCGCGGGAGCCACCGCAGATGCCGGTGCGGATTCCGGTGCGGACCCCGGGGCGGATTCCGGTGCGGGCGGCCACGGCGAAGACACCATGGACCTACGGCTCCCCGACGAACTCCTCGCCCTCATCGCGGACGAGGCGTCCGGCGGCCAGGGAGTCTGGCGGCCGGACCAGACCTCCTCACAGCCCTCCGTGTCGGACGATCTCCTCGACCGCGTCGCCGACTGGGGCCCGACCGACACACCCGTGGGCCCGTTCCACCTCGTCCCCGCGCGCGTCGAACGCGATCTTCCGCTCATCAGCCGCTGGATGAACGACCCCGCCGCTGCGGCGTTCTGGGAGCTGTCCGGTCCCCAGCAGGTGACCGAGGACCATGTGCTGTCCCAGTTGGGCGGCGACGGACGCAGCGTGCCGTGCATCGGCGTACTGGGCGGAACACCGATGAGCTATTGGGAGATCTACCGGGCGGACCTGGACCCGTTGGCCCGGCACTACCCGGCCCGGCCTCACGACACCGGGATCCACCTCCTGATCGGCGCTGTCGCCGACAGAGGGCGTGGTCTCGGCGGTCTGCTGCTCCGAGCCACAGCCGATCTCGTACTCGCGCAGCGGCCATCCTGCGCACGCGTCATCGCAGAACCCGACATTCGCAACACCCCCTCCATCGCCGCCTTCCTGACCGCCGGCTTCCGGTTCTCCGCCGAGGTCGACCTGCCCGACAAGCGAGCCGCCCTCATGGTCCGAGACCGGTCCACTCGGCGTTTGATGTAGCGCTGTGTCACCGCGCCATCACTCATTGAACGCGACGCGGGTCGCCGCGGTTCCCACTCGCGCCGCAGAAATTTCTCGAGCCGCTCGTCGGCGTCATGCCCCGCAGAACCGCCCCACCCGGCCCACCACTCGTCCACCCATCCGAGCCACCCGGCCCACCACTCGCCCACCCATCCGAGCCACCCGTCCCGAGGAGCCCAAGGTCTTGATCCCGTCCCCCGTCCCCGCCTTGATCACCCGTTTGTCAGTGCTGGGTCGTAGGGTGGTCGCGCTATGACGAAGCCCTCACTCCCCGAACTCCTGCATGCTGCCGTCACTGCCGTCGGCGGTACGGAGCGCCCCGGCCAGGTGGCCATGGCCGAAGCGGTCGCAGAGGCGATCGACGACGGCTCCCACCTGCTGGTCCAGGCCGGCACCGGCACCGGTAAATCGCTGGGCTACCTGGTGCCCGCGCTCGCGCACGGGGAGCGTGTCGTCGTCGCGACCGCCACCCTTGCCCTCCAGCGCCAGCTCGTAGAGCGCGACCTGCCGAGAACGGTCGAGTCGCTGCACCCCCTGCTGCGCCGCCGCCCGGAGTTCGCGATGCTCAAGGGCCGGTCGAACTACCTGTGCCTGCACCGTATGCACGAGGGTGTCCCGCAGGACGAGGAAGAGGGCCTCTTCGACCAGTTCGAGGCGGCCGCGCCCACCAGCAAGCTGGGCCAGGACCTGCTGCGGGTGCGCGACTGGGCCGACGAGACCGAGACCGGCGACCGCGACGACCTCACACCCGGCATCTCGGACCGGGCCTGGGCCCAGGTGTCGGTGTCGTCGAGGGAGTGCCTCGGCGCCTCGAAGTGCGCGTACGGAGCGGAGTGCTTCGCCGAGATGGCCCGCGAGCGCGCCAAGCTCTCGGAGGTCATCGTCACCAACCACGCTCTGCTCGCGATCGACGCCATCGAGGGTGCCCCGGTCCTTCCGCAGCACGAGGTGCTGATCGTCGACGAGGCCCATGAGCTGGTCTCGCGTGTCACCGGAGTCGCCACCGGTGAGCTCAGTCCCGGCCAGGTCAACCGCGCGGTGCGCCGGGCCGCGAAACTCGTCAACGAGAAGGCGGCGGACCAGCTCCAGACCGCCGCCGAGGGCTTTGAACGGCTGATGGAGCTCGCGCTGCCGGGCCGCCTGGAGGAGATCCCCGAGGACCTCGGCTACGCCCTCATGGCACTGCGCGACGCGTGCCGCACCGTCATTTCCGCCATCGGGTCGACCCGCGACAAGTCCGTCCAGGACGAGGATGCGGTCCGCAAGCAGGCGCTGGCCTCCGTGGAGAACGTGCACGACGTGGCGGAGCGGATCACGAACGGCTCCGAGTGGGACGTGGTCTGGTACGAGCGCCACGACCGCTTCGGTGCCTCCCTGCGCGTCGCCCCCATGTCCGTCTCGGGGCTGTTGCGGGAGAAGCTCTTCGCGGACCGCTCCGTGGTCCTGACGTCCGCGACGCTGAAGCTGGGCGGCGACTTCAACGGCGTCGGTGCTTCCCTCGGGCTCGCCCCGGAAGGCACCGAGGGCGATGACTTCCCGCAGTGGAAGGGCATCGACGTCGGATCTCCCTTCGACTACCGCAAGCAGGGCATCCTGTACGTCGCGAAGCACCTGGCGCGCCCCGCACGGGACGGCGATCGCGGGGACATGCTCGACGAGCTCACGGAGCTCATCCAGGCGGCGGGCGGCCGCACGCTGGGCCTGTTCTCCTCCATGCGGGGCGCCCAGCTGGCCGCCGAGGAACTGCGTTCCCGGATTCCGGAGTTCCCGATTCTCCTCCAGGGCGAGGAGACGCTCGGCGAGCTCATCAAGAACTTCGCGGCCGATCCGAAGACCTGCCTGTTCGGCACTCTGTCGCTGTGGCAGGGCGTGGACGTCCCCGGACCCAGCTGTCAGCTGGTCGTCATGGACAAGATCCCGTTCCCGCGCCCGGACGACCCTCTGATGAGCGCCCGCCAGAAGGCCGTGGAGGACGCGGGTGGCAACGGCTTCATGGCCGTCGCCGCCACCCATGCCGCGCTCCTCATGGCCCAGGGCGCCGGCCGTCTTGTACGGGCGTCGGGCGACCGGGGTGTGGTCGCCGTACTGGATCCGCGTCTGGCGACGGCCCGCTACGGGAGCTATCTGAAGGCGTCACTGCCCGACTTCTGGTACACGACGGACCGCAACCAGGTGCGGAAGTCGCTGGCGGCGATCGACGCGGTGGCGAAGCAGACGGAAGCCGACTGAGCCCCGGGGCTGGTCTGCGGCGAAGGAGCCGTGGAGAGCCGTGGGCCGGCCCCCACAGCGGGAGTACTGGGCCCCGACACCGCGTACCGGAGCCTCCGCGCACCGGAGCCCCCGGACAGCGCAGGGCCCCGGAACCGGCGCAGGGGTCCCGGGGCCCGGTCAGAGGGCGGGCCGACTGGGCGGCCCACCCGACGCGGTGCGCAGACTCAGACGCGGCGCAGTACGGCCACCACCTTGCCGAGGATGGTCGCGTCGTCGCCGGGGATCGGCTCGTAAGCCGCGTTGTGCGGCAGGAGCCAGACGTGGCCGTCCTCGCGCTTGAAGCGCTTGACGGTGGCTTCACCGTCGAGCATCGCGGCCACGATGTCGCCGTTCTCGGCGACCGGCTGGCGGCGGACCGTGACCCAGTCGCCGTCGCAGATGGCGGCCTCGATCATCGAGTCGCCGACGACCTTCAGGACGAACAGCTCACCGTCGCCGACGAGCTGGCGGGGGAGGGGAAAGACGTCCTCGACGGACTCCTCGGCGAGGATCGGCCCACCGGCGGCGATGCGGCCGACCAGCGGGACGTACGACGCGGCGGGCTTGCCCGCGGTGTCCGTGGGCTGCACGGAGGCGGCCTGGTCGGAACCGCGCACCTCGTACGCGCGCGGGCGGTGCGGGTCGCGGCGCAGGAAGCCCTTGCGCTCCAGCGCCATCAGCTGGTGTGCGACGGAGGACGTGCTGGACAGGCCCACGGCCTGGCCGATCTCGCGCATCGACGGCGGATAGCCGCGCCGCTGCACGGAATCCCTGATGACCTCGATCACGCGGCGCTGGCGGTCGGTGAGTCCGGAACTGTCCGCCCGGATGCCGGGAGGTCGCCCCGGCAGGGAGCGCTTGTGCCCCTCAGGGTTCGTGGCTTCGTTCATCGCATGCACCGGCTCCAGTCGGCCCTGGGAGCGGTCCTGGGCAGTGATGGCGGCACTGTCTGCGGTGGTGGTCACGTCGGCCCCTCTCGATGGTCTCCCTGCTGGACAACGGTAGTTGCTTTCGAAAGGTTGCGCCAAACACACGTTCGAGTGAAAAATCGCGAATCGGCTGACGCGATCATGTGTCCGGGTGTATTGGCTACCGCTCCACCTGGCGGGCAAAAGCGCCCATTGCTGTACTCTTCACCGCCGGGGTGATCACCTCGGGGTCTGTCGCCCAGTCTGCCATCCGGCATTCTCCTGCCCCGGGACCAGCCCTCATCTGTGCGGGAGTCCCACGTCCCCTCCTCGCGGCGACCACGGTATCTCCGCATGTGCCGCAGCGATACGGCTGTACGCGTACGGCTGCGGCTGGTGATGCCGGCCGGGCCTGTTCGATGGTGCCCCCGAGGACGTGCGGGGCAGGCGCGGCGGGGCCGGTCGCACGTCACCTGCGTCTATGCCCGCGACACGCGCGTATTGGCGTGCATGTATGAGCCAATCCCCACATCTAGTGGTTGGATTGCAGCAGCAGCCCACAAGTTGTGGTCCCCCGGGTCTTCGCGGCCATGGTCATCGCCTATGCTTGGGGCTGCTTCGTGGGGCGCAAGAGGCCCAGCGATGCTTATGAGTCTGCTGTGAGGAGGGTTGGAGTTCATGCACTGCCCCTTCTGCAGGCACCCCGACAGCCGTGTCGTCGACAGCCGTACGACCGACGACGGCACGTCCATCCGCAGGCGCCGCCAGTGCCCTGACTGCTCCCGTCGTTTCACGACTGTGGAGACGTGTTCGCTCATGGTGGTCAAGCGGTCCGGAGTCACCGAACCATTCAGCCGTACCAAGATCATCAATGGTGTGCGCAAGGCGTGTCAGGGACGGCCCGTCACCGAGGACGCGCTCGCCCAGCTCGGCCAGCGGGTCGAGGAGGCGGTGCGGGCCACCGGAAGCGCCGAGCTGACCACCCACGACGTGGGGCTGGCCATACTCGGCCCGTTGCAGGAGCTCGATCTCGTCGCGTATCTGCGCTTCGCCTCCGTCTACCGGGCGTTCGACTCGCTCGAGGACTTCGAGGCGGCCATCGCGGAGCTCAGGGAAGAGACGGGACGCCCCGACGCGGACGACGGAGACCGCGGGGACGCGGGGGCGGGGAGCCAGGAAGACGACCGCGGGCCCGGAGGGACGGGACACGTCCCCGAGCCCGCAGGCGCCGCCGACTGACCGGCGGGCCGGACCCGGACGGCAGCTCCGGGCCCGGCCGGGCGGCGGCGATGTGAAGACCTGTTGCGGGCGATGTGAGTGGGTGCCCGCAGCATCAGACAGAACACCGTGCCACGGGAACAACGGGGCACTTCAGGGCGTTTTCGCCCGTACAGGGAGGCGGCATGACAGAGACGGCGAGCGGTCCGGCACGGAGTTCCCGCGCCAAGAGCACCAAGGCGAGCAAGGGCCTGCGTATCGAGCGCATCCACACCACCCCTGGTGTCCACCCGTACGACGAGGTGGCCTGGGAGCGCCGTGACGTCGTCATGACCAACTGGCGCGACGGCTCGGTCAACTTCGAGCAGCGTGGCGTCGAGTTCCCCGACTTCTGGTCGGTGAACGCGGTCAACATCGTCACCAGCAAGTACTTCCGCGGTGCCGTCGGCACCCCGCAGCGTGAGACCAGCCTCAAGCAGCTGATCGACCGCATCGTGAAGACGTATCGGAAGGCCGGCGAGGACCACAAGTACTTCGCCTCGCCCGCCGACGCCGAGATCTTCGAGCACGAGCTGGCGTACGCCCTCCTGCACCAGATCTTCAGCTTCAACAGCCCTGTCTGGTTCAACGTCGGCACCAAGCAGCCCCAGCAGGTCTCCGCCTGCTTCATCCTGTCCGTCGACGACTCCATGGAGTCGATCCTCGACTGGTACAAGGAAGAGGGCATGATCTTCAAGGGCGGCTCCGGTGCCGGCCTGAACCTCTCCCGGATCCGTTCCTCCAAGGAACTGCTGTCCTCCGGCGGCAACGCCTCCGGTCCGGTCTCCTTCATGCGTGGCGCCGACGCCTCCGCAGGAACGATCAAGTCCGGTGGCGCCACCCGCCGCGCCGCCAAGATGGTCGTCCTCGACGTGGACCACCCGGACATCGAGGACTTCATCGAGACCAAGGTCAAGGAAGAGGAGAAGATCCGCGTCCTGCGCGACGCGGGCTTCGACATGGACCTGGGCGGCGACGACATCGCGTCCGTCCAGTACCAGAACGCCAACAACTCGGTCCGTGTGAACGACGAGTTCATGACGGCCGTCGAGCAGGGTGGCCAGTTCGGGCTGCGCGGCCGGATGACCGGCGAGGTGATCGAGGAGGTCGACGCCAAGCAGCTCTTCCGCAAGATCGCCGAGGCCGCCTGGGCCTGCGCCGACCCCGGCATCCAGTACGACGACACCATCAACAACTGGCACACCTGCCCCGAGTCCGGCCGGATCACCGCGTCGAACCCGTGCAGCGAGTACATGCACCTGGACAACACGTCCTGCAACCTGGCCTCGCTGAACCTGATGAAGTTCCTGAAGGACGACGGCAAGGGCAACCAGTCCTTCGAGGCCGAGCGCTTCCAGAAGGTCGTCGAGCTGGTCATCACCGCGATGGACATCTCGATCTGCTTCGCCGACTTCCCGACCCAGAAGATCGGCGAGAACACGCGCGCGTTCCGCCAGCTCGGCATCGGCTACGCCAACCTCGGCGCCCTGCTGATGGCCACCGGCCACGCCTACGACTCCGACGGTGGCCGCTCCCTCGCCGGCGCCATCACCTCCCTGATGACGGGTACGGCGTACCGCCGCTCCGCCGAACTGGCCGCGGTCGTGGGCCCGTACGACGGCTACGCCCGCAACGCCGACGCCCACAAGCGCGTCATGAAGCAGCACTCCGACGCCAACGACAAGGCCGTCCGCATGGACGACCTGGACACCCCGGTGTGGGCCGCTGCCAGCGAGTCGTGGCAGGACGTGCTGCGCCTCGGCGAGAAGAACGGTTTCCGTAACTCCCAGGCGTCCGTGCTGGCCCCGACCGGCACCATCGGCCTCGCGATGTCCTGCGACACCACCGGTGTCGAGCCCGACCTCGCCCTGGTCAAGTTCAAGAAGCTGGTCGGCGGCGGCTCGATGCAGATCGTCAACGGCACGGTCCCGCAGGCCCTGCGCCGCCTTGGCTACCTGGAAGAGCAGATCGAGGCGATCGTCGCCCACATCGCCGAGCACGGCAATGTGATCGACGCCCCGGGCCTCAAGCCCGAGCACTACGAGGTGTTCGACTGCGCCATGGGCGAGCGGGCCATCTCCCCGATGGGCCACGTCCGCATGATGGCCGCGATCCAGCCGTGGATCTCCGGCGCCATCTCCAAGACGGTCAACATGCCGGAGACGGCGACCGTCGAGGAGGTCGAGGAGATCTACTTCGAGGCCTGGAAGCTGGGCGTCAAGGCGCTCGCGATCTACCGCGACAACTGCAAGGTCGGCCAGCCGCTCTCCACCAAGAAGTGGGAGGAGAAGGCCGAGGAGCCCGCCGCCGTCGAGGCCAAGGTCGAGAAGGTCGTCGAGTACCGCCCGGTCCGCAAGCGCCTTCCGAAGGGACGTCCTGGCATCACCACGTCCTTCACCGTCGGCGGTGCCGAGGGCTACATGACCGCCAACTCCTACCCGGACGACGGTCTCGGCGAAGTCTTCCTGAAGATGTCCAAGCAGGGCTCGACCCTCGCGGGCATGATGGACGCCTTCTCCATCGCGGTCTCCGTCGGTCTCCAGTACGGCGTCCCGCTGGAGACGTACGTCTCGAAGTTCACGAACATGCGCTTCGAGCCGGCCGGTATGACGGACGACCCGGACGTGCGGATGGCGCAGTCGATCGTCGACTACATCTTCCGCCGCCTGGCGCTGGACTTCCTGCCGTTCGAGACGCGCTCCGCGCTCGGCATCCACTCCGCCGAGGAGCGTCAGCGTCACCTCGAGACCGGTTCGTACGAGCCGAACGAGGACGAGGTCGACGTCGAGGGCCTGGCCCAGTCGGCGCCGCGGGCCCAGGAACTGAAGGCCGTCTCCGCGCCGAAGAACGAAGAGGCGGCCAAGCCCGCCCCGCAGACGGCCCACACCAGTGCCGAACTGGTGGAGATGCAGCTGGGCATCCAGGCCGACGCCCCGCTGTGCTTCTCCTGCGGCACGAAGATGCAGCGCGCCGGTTCCTGCTACATCTGCGAGGGCTGCGGCTCGACCAGCGGTTGCAGCTGACGCCGAGCGCCTGACCCGATGACAGAGGGGCACCGCCTTCGGGCCGGTGCCCCTCTTGTCGTCACAGACTGCGGATGCCGGGGAGCCTGTCCAGTACGCAGTCCCGCCCAGAAACCGACGGCGTCCTGGTCGCGGGTCTCCAGCGCGTGCGTGACCTCGTACCAGGGGCCCAGGCGGTACCAGATCGGGGAGCGTTGGCGCAGGGCCGACTGCGCCCTGTAAGCGGTGGCGCAGGCGTCGGCGAATGCTGGTGAGGTGCTGTTGAGCGAGACCGAGTTCACCCCTGTTTCCCGGGGGGTGTCCGGGGAGAACTCACGGCCCGTGTGAGGCACCCATGGTCCTGGCGAAGTCCACTGGGTCACCCTCGAAACCACGGAGGCCGGGGCGGAAGTCCCAGGGACCGGAACCGTCCCGGACGAACTCCGCGACCGTCGCCGCAGTGGCTCCCAGGACACTCCCGAAGTCGTCCTCGGCCAAGACCGTGTACCCCTCGCGGATACGCAACCCGGGGTTCACCACACTGACGAACGTACGCTCCGCCGGGCGCTGCTGGATGACGACACCGACCACCACGCGCGCGTAGCGGACGTCGAGCCGGTCGAGTTCCAGCATCATGACTTCGTCGTAGCCGAAGCCCTGGCCGTCCTTGCTGTCCCGGTTGAGATAGATGGTGCCGTCGGGGGAGCGGCTGTCGAAGTGGACGACGTATGACGGATCGCCGTATGGACCCTCCGCGGGGTAGGTCGCCGCGATGAGGTCCAGGTCGGTGGACGGCTGCCCCGCCGGACTGGGATCCCACCGCATCGCGATCTCGACCTTGCGCAGCCCCTTGTTCAGCCCGTCCACCAGCGTCCCCTTCCCCGTACCGACCCGCCCGCTCGTCTCAACTGCCGGGCAGTCATGACTGTTTGTCCATCCTGCCACGCGTGCGGGTGCGCGCGCCGGAGAGTGGTCCAGCCGAGAGTGACCGACGCCACGCTCCGTGGCCTTACCATGGCGCGGTGCTGGTCAAGTGGATTCGCTGCACCGTGGTGGACCGCCGCGGTTTCGAGCGGGGGCAGCGGAAGTGGGCGGGGCTTCTGGGGGAGCCGGGGTTTCGGGGACAGGGGGGTGGCTGGAGCCGGGGGCGGCCGGACGTGGCGCACATCTTCGCGTTCTGGGAGAGCCGCGCCTTCTACGACTCCTTCATGGCGCGGTCCCACGACCGGCTCGCGTCGGCCCAGTCGGGCACGTTCAAGGACGCCCAGGTCAGGCTCTTCGACTATCGCTTCGATGTGAAGACCGGTTTCGAACCGCGCTTCACGGACGCCGACCTGCTGCGCGTGGCGCTGTGCCGTGTCCACGAGGAGCGGGTCGAGCATTTCGTGCTGATGCAGGAGAAGGTCTGGAACCCGGCGATGGCCGGCTCGCCCGGCATGGTGCGCGGGCTGTTCGGTGAGGCCCCCGGGAACGAGTTCATGGTGCTGTCGATGTGGCGGTCGGCCGCCGAGCACGGCAAGTACCGCACGGAACGCGTGGAGAGGCTCGCCCTGAGGGCCCAGACGGAGGCGGACGTGGCGGCGCTCACCGGGGACGTCGTGGATATGGAGCCGAGCTGGACGGTCTGAGTTCCGGGCAGGCCGGGCGGGCCCGGACTGATTGATTCAGGCCGGACGGGAGTGCGACCTGTGTGATCTGTGGTGCAGGATGTGTGTGACCTACGCTGTATGGGGGCGGTACGGGTGCTCGATGTGGCCCCACCCGATCTAGGGTTTTGGCATGGCACGACCACGGCGCATCGTCCTTGTCCGGCACGGCGAGTCAACGGGCAATGTTGATGACTCCGTGTACGAGCGTGAACCTGACCACGCCCTGGCGCTGACCGAGCGCGGTCGGCGGCAGGCGGAGGCGACGGGCGAGCAGTTGCGCGCGCTGTTCGGCGGCGAGCGCGTCAGCGTGTATGTCTCCCCGTACCGCCGTACCCACGAGACACTGCGCGCCTTCCGCCTCGACCCCGGGCTCATACGGGTACGCGAGGAACCCCGGCTGCGCGAGCAGGACTGGGGCAACTGGCAGGACCGTGACGAGGTCCGCCTCCAGAAGACCTACCGTGACGCGTACGGCCACTTCTTCTACCGTTTTGCCCAGGGCGAGTCCGGCGCCGACGTCTACGACCGGGTCGGCGGCTTCCTGGAGAGCTTGTTCCGCAGTTTCGAGGACCCGGACCATCCGCCGAACGTCCTGATCGTCACCCACGGTCTGGCCATGCGGTTGTTCTGCATGCGGTGGTTCCACTGGACGGTCGCCGAATTCGAGTCGCTGTCGAACCCGGGGAACGGCGAGGTGCGCATGCTCGTTCTGGGAGACGACGGCAAGTACACGCTGGACCGGCCGTTCGACCGCTGGCGAGATCCCGAGACCTACGGGATCACTGGATAGAGTGGCAGGGCGATGACCGCTGATTCCTCCCCCGACGGGCGCCTGGACCGCGCCCTGGCCAGCCTGCGCGGACTGTCCGTCGGGGACGCCCTGGGCTCCCAGTACTTCGTGCCCGTGAACTACCCGCTGCTGAAGCGCCGCGAGCTACCGTCCGGGCCGTGGCAGTGGACCGACGACACGGAGATGGCCGGCTCCGTCGTCGCCGTCCTGGTCGCTCACCACCGCATCGACCAGGACGCCCTGGCCCGCTCCTTCGCCGAGCACCACGATTTCGACCGGGGCTACGGACCCGCGGTCAACCGCCTGCTGCGGCTCGTCAGGGAGGGCGGCGACTGGCGTGAACTCGCCGCCGGGCTCTTCAACGGACAGGGGTCCTGGGGCAACGGCGCCGCGATGCGGATCGCCCCGCTGGGCGCCTGGTACGCGGACGACCCGGAGCAGGCGACTCACCAGGCGGAGATCTCGGCCTACACCACCCACCAGCATCGCGAGGCCGTCGTCGGCGCCATGGCCGTCTCCGCGGCCGCCGCTTTCGCCGCGGCTCCCGGCGGGCCGCCCGGGGCCGAGGCCCTCCTCGACGGGGTCATCGACCTGGTGCCGAAGAAGAGCGCGGTGGGCGCGGGACTGCGCCGGGCCCGGGACATGCTCGACTACGCCGACCCGGCCACGGTCGCGGCGGTACTGGGATGCGGCCGGCGGACGACCGCTCACGACACGGTGCCCTTCGCCCTCTGGTCGGCCGCCCGAAGTCTCGGTGACTACCAGCACGCTTTCTGGACGACCGCGCAGGTCGGCGGGGATGTCGACACCACCTGTGCCATCGTGGGCGGCGTGATCGCCTCGGGCAAGGCGGGGGCGCCGCCCGCCGAGTGGGTGGCGCGGACGGAGCCGCTGCCGGACTGGGTGCCTGCGTCGGTCTAGCGGTCAGAACCTCTTCAGCGTCGGTCCAGCCGTCAGAACCGGTGGTCATCGGAACTCCCGGTGCGCATCAGAACGGATCCGACGTGCGTTCGGAACTCTCCGTGCCCATTGGGAACTCTCCGTGACTGACCGCTCGTTGTTGTGACATCAGCGGTGTGAGCCATGAGGCGGCACGCGCTGCGGGTCCCTAACGGGAGGGCGAAGGGGGTGATCATGGAGGTTCTGCTGGCTGTTCTGATCCACTGGTGGGACGTATGCACACGCCGCCCGGGACATGGGTGGCCGGTCGCGGACCGGCCCGGCAGCCGCCGGCAGGCCCCTTCCGGGCCCGTCGGCGAGCCGCCGAAGCCGTCTCGCAGTGCCTTCGCGTCAGCCCAGCCCCGGCCCGGCCGAGCCGGAGAGAGCCTCCAGGTCGCTCTTACGGACCCGGATCACCAGCCAGGCGGTGGCCAGGGCGAGGACGGCCATGGCCGCGGCCGGGATGAAGGCGGCGGAGATGCCCTGGGCCAGCACCTCGTGCCCCCACGGCGCGGGCAGCTGATGCGTCGTGGCGAACTCGGCCTTCTGCTCGGGAGAGCCCTCGGCCATGAACTTCGGAAGCTGCTTCTCCGCCTCGTCCCTGGTCGCGGTGCCGAACACGGTCGTCAGGATGGACAGACCCAGCGATCCGCCCACCTGTTGCGTGGTGTTGAGCAGTCCGGACGCGGCGCCGGCCTCGTGCTGGGCCACACCGGAGACGGCGGTGAGCGTCAGTGTCACGAAGTTCAGGCCCATGCCGAAGCCGAACACCAGCATCGGGCCGAGAACCCCGCCGACGTACGAGCTGTCGGAGCTGATGAGCGCTTGCCACGCCAGTCCGATCGCCGCGAGCGTCGAGCCCAGGACCATGAACGGCTTCGGGCCCAGCACCGGCAGGAACCGCTGCGACAGACCCGCGCCGAGCGCGATCACGACGGTCACGGGCAGGAAGGCGAGCCCCGCCTCGATCGGGGTGTAGCCGAGCACGTTCTGCACGAACAGCACGATGTAGAAGAACATGCCGAACATCGCCGCCGCGAGGCTCAGCATGATCACGTAAGTGCCCGAGCGGTTCCGGTCGGTGAACATCCGCAACGGGGTGATCGGTTCCTTGGCCCGGGACTCGATGACCCCGAAGGCCAGCAGCAGGACCACCGCGGCGGCGAAGGATCCGATGGTGAGGCTGTCCCGCCAGCCCTCGTCCGCCGCCCGGATGAAGCCGTAGACGAGGGACGCCATGCCCGCCGTCGAGGTCACCGCGCCCGCTATGTCGAAGCGTCCGGTGTGCCGTTCCGACTCGCTGATGTAGAGCGGAGTGAGCACGGCGATCAGCACGCCGATCGGCACGTTCACGAAGAGCACCCAGCGCCAGTCGAGCCACTCGGTGAGCATGCCGCCCGCGAGCAGGCCGATGGCACCACCGCCCGCGGACACCGCGGCGAAGACACCGAAGGCCCGATTGCGCTCCGGGCCCTCGGGGAACGTGGTGGTGATGAGCGCCAGCGAGGTGGGCGACGCGATCGCGCCTCCCACGCCCTGGAGGACCCGCGCGGCCAGCAACTGCCACGGCTCCTGGGCGAACCCGCCGAGCAGCGAGGCGAAGGTGAACAGCAGGATGCCGGTCATGAACACCCTGCGGCGCCCGAGGATGTCACCGGCGCGGCCGCCGAGGAGCAGCAGACCGCCGAAGGTGAGTGTGTAGGAGCTGACGACCCAGGTGAGGTCGGTGGTGCTGAACTTGAGTGCGTCTTGAATGTGCGGGAGCGCGATGTTCACAATCGTCGCGTCGAGTACCACCATGAGTTGGCAGGCCGCGATGACGGTGAGCGCGATGCCGGGGTGTCCCTCCCGGCGTGCCGCACCTGGCTTCTGGTCCTTGAGCAATGGAGAGGTTGTCACTATGGGTCCCCCACGAGTGCGTTAGTGAACGCTCGCGTTCACTGCCGCGTCAAAGGTAGTGAGTCCCCGACAGTGAACGCAAGCGTTCACTTGTGGCGTCGTCGTGCGGCACGTCCCCCTTTGCCGCCGCCCGGCACGTCCCCCCACCCCGGAATCCCCGCTTCATCTGCTCGTTGGAGAGAGTTCGATGGTTACCCCGAGCTGGGCGGACGCCCCCGCTCAGACGGCCGCCCGCCGCCGTGGCGCCGTGCTCGAACGCGCGATCCTCGACGCCGCGCTGGATCAACTCAGCACCGTCGGCTGGAACGGCCTGACGATGGAAGGCGTTGCCGCCGGTGCCCAGACCGGAAAGGCCGCCGTCTACCGTCGCTGGCCCTCCAAGGAGGACCTCGTCGCCGACGCCCTGCGCGCCGGACTGCCACTCTTCGACGCGGTACCGGACGAGGGGAGCGTGCGCGAGGACCTCTTGGCGCTCTGCCGGAGAGCCCGCGACGCGATGTTCTCCCGCCCGGGCTTCGCGCTTCGCTCGGTGATTCACGAATGTGACACGACGCAGGCCGAGCGCTTCCATGCCGTGATCTTCGACGGGGTCGTGGAGCCCACCATCAAGATGCTGCGGGAAGTCATCGAGCGTGGAATCAGGCGAGGCGAGGTGCGTTCCGACGCTGCGAACGGATACGTCTTCGACGCCATCCCGGCGATGATGATGTACCGCTCCAAGATGTGCGGCTGTGAATGGCGGGACCAGGAAATCGAGGAGATGATCGACCAGTTGATGGTTCCGCTGCTGCGGTCGAACGGCACCTGACCGGGGTCGGCCGGGGCCGTCGCACCGCTGAGCCCGACCGGGGTGTCGCGGGCGGTTCGGGGCGGCGTAACCTAGGGTCGCCATGCCGTACGAACCGCCTACTCACACCGTCGAGCGCTCCCTTCGAGCCACGACCGGAGCGAAGATCGTTGCAGGTGTCGACGAGGTGGGGCGCGGCGCGTGGGCCGGTCCCGTCACCGTCTGCGCGGCGATCACCGGACTGCGCCGGCCGCCCGAGGGTCTTACCGACTCGAAGCTGCTCACCATCAAGCGACGCACCGAACTCGCCGAGGAACTGCGGAAGTGGGTGACGTCGTACGCCTTGGGGCACGCCTCTCCAGAGGAGATAGACCGCCTGGGGATGACGGCCGCGCTGCGGCTCGCCGCAGGACGTGCCCTGGACGCCCTGCCGGTCCGCCCCGACGCCGTCATCCTCGACGGGAAGCACGACTATCTCGGTGCGCCCTGGCGAGTCCGTACGGTGATCAAGGGCGACCAGTCGTGCGTGGCGGTCGCGGCGGCCTCGGTGATCGCCAAGGTTCAGCGCGACAAAATGATGGCCGAACTGGGTATCGACCATGCAGACTTCGGTTTTGCGGACAACGCCGGGTATCCCTCACCCGTGCACAAGGCCGCACTGGCGGAGCGGGGCCCCACCCCCCACCACCGGTTGTCGTGGGCGTATCTTGATGCGCTGCCCCAGTGGCGGCACCTCAAGAAGGTCCGCAGCTGGACGGACGGAAGCGTTCCGGAAATCGAGGGTCAGCTGGGCTTCGATTTCTGACAGTTCCGTTCGCACGCATGCGCCACCCGCCGACGCGGGCCGTACCAACGTTTGATAAATATCAACCCATGCCTCTCATTCCCGAGGAGCCTCAGATTCACGAGAGTGCCCAGGGTCCCCGCGCCACTCCGGCCAGCGGCCGCACCGCGCCGACCCCTCGCCCCGTACCCGGCCCCCGTCCCGCGGCTCCGTCGCGCCCCGGCCGTCCCGGTCCTGTGCGACCCGCACCGCCGGTGCAGCGCACGCCGCGTGACGCGGCCGCCAAGCCCGTCCCGTCGGGTCCGGCAGCCGATGCCGCCGCTCCGGCCACCCCGCAGATCCAGCTGATCCCGGCTTCCGCCGAAGGCGCGCTCGACGCCGCAGAGGAGGCCGTGGACCTGCTCCTGGACTCCGGTCGCGCCCCCGGTGACGTCCTGGTGATCACGACCGGCGAACAGCACCCGTGGGCCGCCCACGAGCTGTCGTTCGGCGAGACCTCCTACTGGGCCCAGCACGACGCCGGTGACGACGTCTTCTACACGGACGCCACCGTCGCCGGACGTGCCGCGTCTCGTCCGGTGGTCGTGGTCGCCGTCAACGGC
Organism: Streptomyces sp. NPDC016851; assembly: GCF_055562795.1. Lineage (NCBI taxonomy): Bacteria > Bacillati > Actinomycetota > Actinomycetes > Kitasatosporales > Streptomycetaceae > Streptomyces > Streptomyces sp. NPDC016851. The sequence continues at coordinate 259,622 of NZ_JBVHEP010000007.1, read as the reverse complement.
GGCGCCGAGGCCGCAGCCGCGAGCGCGCTGTCGCTGGCCCACTCCCGGGCCACCGCCCTGCTGATCGTCTGCGGTGATCCGCAGCGCATCAACTCGGTGCTGGGCACGAGCGTCTGAGTCGGTGCCGTGGCGTCCGGTCGGGCGCCGGGGGCTGACCTCAGGCGCCGCTCCGGCGGCTCCGCACGGCGGATGGTTCGGCATGCCCGGAGGGCTGGGCGCCGCGGCTGCGCATGGTCCTGCCGGGGTGGCCCAGTGCTGTTCGGGGATGTTCGTTCCCCGGTTGCCGGTCACAGGAACCGTGGTCTGCCGTAGGAAGGGGCGCGGCTCCTCAGCCCGTTGCGGGCCCTCCCTGTGCGGGACGATCTGCCCAGGGGCGGCCTGCCGCAGGGGGTCTGCCCCTCCTGGGGGCTGTCTCAGGGACAGCTTGTGCCTGGGACGGTCTGTCCCAGGAACGGTCTGTCCGGAGGCCTCAGCGTGCCGCCGCAGCGCGGCGCAGCACCTCGGAGGCGGCGCCACCGGTGCGTGGCAGCGGCGGCGGTGCCTCCGAAGTGTCGAACGGCTCCGGTGCCGACGCAGAGTGCGGTCGGCGTCCGCCGCGGCCCTCGCCGAGCACCTGCCAGCCGTCGCGGGTCAGCGTGATGTACGCCCCGCAGCGCAGCCCGTGCAGGGTGCAGGCGTCGCGCAGCCCCCACATCCACGCGCCGTCCTCCTCGGTCCAACGCGCGTCGCCCTCACGGCAGTAGAGCAGCACGGCGGTGCGTACCGGTGTGCGGCGTCGCAGGTCGTGCGGGATGATCCGGCGCAGCTGCGCCAGCAGCACGTTGCGGGACATCCAGCCGTCGGCCGCGGCCGTCCGGCGGACGAAAGAGGCGCTCGCCCGCAGCCGCTCGTCCGGATCGAGCACGGCGATGACGGCGGTCGCCGGCTGCGGGTGGTGCCGGGCGTGCAGTCCGCTGACGACTTCACGGGGGTTACGGAGAAGCGGGATCCCGGCGGCGGCCCATTCCGCGGGTTCGAGCAAGCGGTTGGCGGAAGCGGCGGACGTCGATGCCGCTGCCGAGGCCGGAGCGAATCCGAAGGTCACGGTCCTCCCTTCGGCTACGCGCCCGCACTGCGGGCGGGGTCGGAATCGGGGAGCGCGCACCGCAGCGAAGCCCTACCGGATCGGCGGTCGTACCGTGCGGGAGCGGACCTCAATTCTTCCTGTCGAACTTGAATGCGGCAACGAGCAATTGGCGCAGTCGACCGTTATCAGATGATGCGCGGCTAATATCCTCACCCTGTGCGTCGCCGGGCCACCCATGGGGCGTTCGAGCACGACACGTTCGTACGTCACTGGCGTGCGCGGCGTCCAGAGGTCTGCGCGACCGGGCAGGTGGGTGGCGGTGCCCGGTCGTAGGGCGGTGCCCGGCCAGGACCTGGCGGCCGCGCCTCCCGACGTGCTGTCAGCCCTGGACGGCCAGTACCAGCGGCAACACCCCCTGAGCACCGGAGCGCCTGAGCATGCGGGCCGCGACCGCGAGGGTCCAGCCGGTCTCCGTGTAGTCGTCCACGAGGAGGACCGGGCCCTGGGCCTCGGCGAGGGCGGATGCGAGGGCGGGCGGCACGGTCAGTGCCCCGTCGAGCGCCTTCAGCCGCTGGGCGCTGTTGCTCCGGGGCCCCGGGTACACGTCCCCCGTGTATGCGACGGTGCCCAGCAGGGGCAGCCGGCCGACTTCCGAGATACGCGCTCCCAGGGAGTGGATCAACTGGGGCCGTGTGCGCGAGGCGACGGTGACGACGCCCACCGGGCGGGGCTGCGGGTCCGGCACGCCCGGGGCCCAGCCGCCGGGTCCCTTGGCCCAGTCGGCCAGCACACCCACCACGGCCTTGGCCACGTCGTCCGGCACGGGTCCGTCGGGTGCCTGGGGCGCGAGCATGGGCCGCAGCCGGTTGCCCCAGCCGATGTCCGACAGGCGGCCCAACGCACGTCCGGGCGCGGCCTGTTCGCCGACCGGGATACGTCCCTTGAGGTCCACTCCGATCGCCGGCAGCCCGGTCGGCCACATCCGGCGGGGCTCCACCTCGACACCCGCACGCCCCAGGTCCACGCGCGCCGCGTCGAGCGCCTCCGCGGACATGTCCGCGGTGAAGCGCGGGCCCGCGCAGTTGTCGCAGCGACCGCAGGGCTTGGCGGCCTCGTCGTCCAGCTGGCGCTGCAAGAACTCCATCCGGCAGTCGGTCGTCGACGCGTACTCGCGCATCGCCTGCTGCTCGGCCTTGCGCTGCCGCGCCACCCACGCGTACCGCTCGGCGTCGTACGTCCAGGGCTGCCCGGTCGCGATCCAGCCTCCCTTGACCCGCTTGACCGCCCCGTCCACGTCGAGGACCTTGAGCATCGATTCCAGGCGGGAGCGGCGCAGCTCCACCAGGGGCTCCAGGGCGGGCAGCGACAGGGGCTTGTCCGCGTGAGCGAGGATGTCGAGCGTGCGGCGCACCAGCTCTTCCGACGGGAAGGCGAGCGACGCGAAGTACTCCCAGATCGCCTCGTCCTCCTTCCCGGGGAGCAGGAGCACCTCGGCGTGCTCCACGCCGCGTCCCGCACGGCCCACCTGCTGGTAGTAGGCGATGGGGGAGGAGGGCGAACCGAGGTGCACCACGAAGCCCAGATCGGGCTTGTCGAAGCCCATGCCGAGCGCCGACGTGGCGACCAGTGCCTTTACCTTGTTGGCGAGCAGATCCTCCTCGGCCTGCTGCCGGTCGGCGTTCTCCGTCTTGCCCGTGTACGAGGTGACCGTGTGCCCCCGCTGCCGGAGGAAGGCGGTGACCTCCTCGGCGGCGGCCACAGTGAGTGTGTAGATGATCCCGGAACCCGGAAGTTCGTCGAGGTGTTCGGCGAGCCAGGCCATCCGGTGCGCGGCGTCCGACAGCCGGAGCACGCTCAGGCTCAGGCTGTCCCGGTCGAGCGGGCCCCGCAGTACGAGGGCGTCCGAGCTGCCGCCCGTGCCGAGCTGTTCCGCGACGTCGGCCGTCACACGCGCGTTGGCGGTGGCGGTGGTGGCGAGCACCGGCACACCGGGCGGGAGGTCGGCGAGCATCGTGCGCAGCCGGCGGTAGTCCGGCCGGAAGTCGTGACCCCAGTCGGAGATGCAGTGCGCTTCGTCCACCACCAGCAGCCCGGTGGCGGCCGCGAGCCGGGGCAGCACCTGGTCCCGGAAGTCCGGGTTGTTGAGCCGCTCAGGACTGACCAGCAGGACGTCGACCTCGCCCGCGGCGATCTCGTCCTGAACGGCTTCCCACTCCTCGGTGTTGGAGGAGTTGATGGTCCGGGCGTGGATACCGGCCCGGGCCGCCGCCTCGACCTGGTTCCGCATGAGCGCGAGCAGCGGGGACACGATCACGGTCGGACCGCTGCCCTGCGACCGCAGCAGCGAGGTCGCCACGAAGTAGACCGCGGACTTGCCCCAGCCCGTGCGCTGGACGACCAGGGCGCGGCGTTTGTCGGCGACCAGTGCCTCGATCGCCCGCCACTGGTCCTCACGCAGCCGGGCCGTTTCCGAGATGTCCCCGACGAGACGGGCGAGGACCGTGTCGGCCGCCGCCCGGAGATCCGCGTTGCTCGTGTGCTCCATGCGTTCCATACAACAGGACGGCACTGACAGCGCGAGCGGTGCACGAGTCAATCCGGCACCTCGCTGTTCCTGTGACGTGTCCCTGATCGGAGTTATCCACAGGGTCAAGCGGAGCTTCGGATTCCGCGAGATCGTCTCCGCATGACGAACCACAGCGAAGCGACTGGATCCTCCGAAAACGGCGACATCACGGGACCCGACGCACAGGACAAGCACAAGGACGGCGGACCGCGGAGGCAGGCGGGCGAGGCGACCGGGCCGCACGTCCCCGGTCCCGCGTTCGACGGCCACGGCGGCGAGCACCAGGTCACCCTGCGCACCCCGGCCGAGCTTGCCGACGCCCTGCCCTATCTGCTCGGGTACCGCCCGGAGGACAGCATCGTCCTGGTCGCCCTGCACGACAAGGACGGACGAGGCCGGTTCGGGGGCCGGGCCCGCCTCGGCATCCCCGCGAACGCGGACGACTGGCCGTCAGCGGCCCGGCAGCTGGCCCATGGACTGGTGACGGGCAGCGAGCGTCGAGGGGCCCGCCCCGAGTCGATGGTCGCCTTCCTCTGCCAGGAACCGGAGAGGGGCGAGTCCGGCCGGCAGGTCATGGAGCGGCTGAAACCGCTGGCGCAGAGGCTGCGCGTGGAGTGCGGTTCCCTGGACGTGACGGTGGTCGAGGCGCTGTGCATCTCCGACGGTCGCTACTGGTCCTTCTGCTGTGACAACGCGGTGTGCTGCCCGCCCGAGGGCGCCCCCATGGGCCTGCCCGGCACATCGGTGCTGGCGGCCGCTGCCACCTACGCGGGCATTCAGGTGCGCGGCACGCTGCGGGAGCTGCGGGCCCGGCTGCTCCCCTGGGAGAACGCCGCCGCTCTCGAGCAGGAGAGCGCCCTGGACGTCGCCAGCCTGGCACTGGTCCCGAGGATCCTGGACGAGGCCGGCCGCACCGACGTCGCCGACGAGACTCTGCGACTGGCAGGGCGGGTCCTGGACCGCTTCGACGGGGCACAACCCGTCTCGGGCATGCTCATGGCGGATCTCCGGGACGACGAACTCCTCACGCACGACGAGGCGGCCCGGCTGATCCTCGGCCTCCAGGACCGTGCGACGCGTGACCGCGCGGCCGAGTGGATGGAGGGCGACGAGGCCGGACTCGCCCTGCGCCTCTGGCGGTCGCTGGCCCGCCGCTGCGTCGGCCCCTACGGCGAGCACGCCGCGGCGCCGCTCACTCTCGCCGGATGGGTCGCCTGGTCCACGGGTGACGAACTGGAGGCCCGGGAAGCCCTCGCCATGGCCCTGGGCGCGGACCCCGACTATCTCTTCGCCCGTCTCCTGCACCAGGCCTGCAACGAAGGACTCGACCCGGAATCGATCCGCAGTTGCCTGCGAGCGGAGCGCGACGGCCGTGGGCGCTCGGGAGCCGCCGAGTCGGCGGCCCGGGTCGACGGCATGGGTATCGGGGCAGGCGGCTCCCTGGCCCGGGCGGAAGAGTCTGTCGATCGGCCGGACGACTCCCTTGTCCCGATGGACGACTTGGCCGGGCGGGCGACCGGCTCCGTCGAGCAGCACGACACCTCCCCGGCTCGTTCCACCACCGACGAGGTGGCCCCGGGCGAGGCAGCCGCGTCCGATGTCGAGCCGGAGCCCGCGGCCGCGTTCGACCCGGAGCCCGCAGCCGCGTCCACGCCGGTGCCCTCACGGCGTCGACGCCGTACCCGTTCCGTCCGTTCCACCGGTGCTGCGGGCACCACCCCGGGTGAGGCCCGCAGGGGAGACCGCATCCCCGGCGCCCGGGCTCCCCGTCGGCGCACACCGGCAGGCCCTACGCACCCTGCCGGTGCCGCAGAGGCCGGCACGCGTACCGGGCGAGCGACCGCGGGCACCCCGCGGCCCGGCAGCGGACGCACGAGCGGCACGCGTGCGCATACGTCGGGGAAGACGGCCATGCCCTGCGGGGGCATCGGCCAGGAAGGCGTACAGCCCGGCCAGGGCACGGAGGGGGAGGAGTGAGTGTCCCCACGGGGTCGGCGACGCGCGCGGGGCGGGGACACGGGCGTGACCCGAAGGACGTTCACGCCGTTCACCTGAGTGGCGGAACGCCTGGACGGGCCGTGACGCCGCACCGCTCCTGCCCCGCCGGAACCCTCCGGCACCGGCGCCGAACCCGATCGAGGCGCACAGAGCGCAGAGGAAGCCTCTCCATGCATCAGCCGACTCCGCCCTCCGCCGCCGACGACCGCCACACCCCGGGTGGGCCGCCGGCACCTCGTGGGTCGGGCCCCGGCCGGCCGGAGGCAGGCATTCCACGGTCGGGGGCCCAGAACACCCCTCCGCGGGCGGCGGCACGTGTCGACGGCTTCGGGCCCAGGTTCCCCGGAGGTGCCTCACCCGCCTCGCCGCCCACCGGCCCGGACACCTGCCCGCCCTCGACACCGGCCCGGGGCCGTTCGTCACCCCAGGGGACGGGCCAGAACCGCCGCCCCGGTTCCGCGTCGGGGTACGGTTCGCCCTCGCCGCCCGTGGCCCAGAGCCGGGGCCCGTCCCCCACAGGGCAGCCCGCCACGCCGCCCCGGGGCGCCACGATCCCCGGGCTGCGCTGGTCCGCCGACCTGCCGCCCGCCCACACCATGATGATCTGTGTCGCGCTTCCCGGGCTGGCCATCTCGACGCAGGAAGGGCAGATGACCGGCCGGGGACTGGAAGGGTTCTACCGCGCCGGCCGACGGGTGCTCTCCCGGTGCGAGGTCCGCGTGGCCGGGCGGGAACCGCTCGCCGTGCAGGCCCGTATGGCCGCGGCCGACCGCGCCAGGTTCGTGGGCACGCTCCGCACGTCGCCGCAGGCAGGCCCGGATCCGGACGTGATCGTGGAACGCAACCGTCTCGCGGACGGCACGGAGCGGATCACCCTGCACAACTCGGCTCCCCGTCCGCTGCGTCTGCCGGTCGAGGTGTCCCTGGGCACGGACCTGGCCGACCTGGGGTCGATCGCCTCGGGCCGCGCCGGACCCGAACTCCCCGCCAGTGTCCACGACTCAGGCCTGCGCTGGTCCTGCGCCACCGGCAACGCGTCCGTCACGGCCGCACCGCCTCCCTCGGACGCCCTGGCCTCGGCCGGCCTGCTTCGGTGGGAGCTCGACCTGCCACCGGGCGGCAGCAGAACCGTGGAACTGCGGGTGCGGCCCGACGGCGCCGGTCCCCTCCGAGCCGTGGGCCGCGCGGCGACCAGCCCCCTCGCCGCTGCACGAGCGGAAGGCGACGACCCGAGAGTCCCCGCACTGCTGAGGACGAGCATCGAGGACCTCCAGGCCCTCCTGCTGCGTGATTCCGCGAACCCCGCCGACACACACCTCGCGGCCGGAGCACCCTGGCGCTGCGGTCTGGCCCCGGCCGACGCGCTCGTGGCCGCCCGGATGGCCCTGCCGCTCGGCACGGGCCTGGCGGCGGGGACGCTGCGGATCCTCGCCCGTACGCAACTGACCGGCCCGGGACCGCAATCCGGGATGATCCCCGGCCCGAGACGGGACGCGGGCCCGCACCTTCCGCCCCAGTGCACCGGTACGGAGGCCACGCTGCTCTTTCCCGCACTGCTCGCCGAGGCCCGCCGCTGGGGCCTCGGCGAGCAGGAGACAGAGGAACTGCTGCCCGCCGCCGAGCGCTGTCTGACCTGGTTGCGCACCACGGTGGGCGACGACACCTACCTGCGCGACCCGCATTCCGGCGGTCCCGTCCGCTGCGAGACACAGGCCCACGCCCACCGTGCCGCGCTCCTCGGCGCCGACCTGCTCGACGCCTGCGGCCGCACGGGCGGACCGGCACTCCGGCAGTGGGCACAGGCCATACGGACCGCCTTCCGCGGGGACTTCTGGGTCGACGACCTCGGGGGTGGCCGGCCCGCGGCAGCCCGCGCTCCGGACGGCAGGTTGGTGCCTCACCTGGGCGCGGCCGCCGTCCACCTCCTCGACACCGGCCTGCTGGGCGAGGGCGCCCTGGCACCGGGTCTGCTCGACAAGGTGCAGACCGAGAACCTCGCCAGGCTGCTCGGCAGCCCTGTCATGGACTCGGGCTGGGGCCTGCGCGGACTGGGCGCCAAGGAACCGGGGTTCAATCCGTTCGGCCACCGTGCCGGGGCCGTACGGGTCCAGGAGACCGCACTCGCCGTCGCGGGTCTGGCCGCCGCCGGCTACGACAAGGAGGCGACCTCGCTGCTGCGCGGCGTACTCGCGGCCGCCGGGACCTTCGCCCACCGGCTGCCCGACATGTACGCGGGGGAGCAGCGCACGGAGGGCAGCGCTCCGCTCCCGCACCCGGCCGCCTGCCGCCCCGCGGCCACATCGGCGGCCGCCGGAGTGCTGCTGCTGACCACGCTCGTCGGCATCCGCCCCGACGCCCCGGCCCGGACGGTGACCCTGCGCCCCATGCGCAGTGCGCCCCTGGGCGAGATCGGCTTCACGGGCCTGCGGATCGCCGGCGCCCCGTTCTCCGTGCGGGTCAGCCGGCTCGGCCTCGCCATGGTCGAGGAAGCGGCCGACGGACTTCAACTGGGGGTGTGACCTGGTACGACGTTCAACTGCTGGAGAACCGGGCCCCGCAGCGGATTCCATGTCCGACCGAAGTGGATCAGTCGCCGATGCGACCGGCGAAGGGAGTGTTTATCGTCAGGCAGACGACTATGATCGCGGCATGCCCTACGACCCGTCAGCGTTTCCGCCCTTCGCCGTCACCGTGGACCTGGTCGTGCTGACCGTTCGCCGCCATGCCCTGTGTGCGCTGGCGGTACGCAGGGGGGAACCGCCGTTCCAGGGGCGTTGGGCGCTCCCCGGCGGCTTCGTCAGGGCCGACGAGGACCTGGCGCAGGCCGCGGCACGCGAGCTGGCCGAGGAGACCGGACTGCGCGTCCACGACCCGTCCGTCCCCGCCCAGGACAACGGGGCGCATCTGGAACAGCTCGCCACCTACGGCGACCCCAAGCGGGACCCCAGGATGCGGGTCGTCAGCGTCGCCCACCTCGCGCTCGCTCCCGACCTGCCCGCACCCAGGGCCGGCGGCGACGCCAGCAACGCGCGCTGGGCCCCGGTGGAGGAACTGCTGCGGCAGGGCGGTTACGGGCGTGAGGCCGAACCGGTCGCGCCGCTCGCGTTCGATCACGCGCAGATCCTGTCGGACGGAGTGGAACGCGCCCGCTCCAAGATCGAGTACTCGTCGCTGGCCACGGCCTTCTGCCCGCCCGAGTTCACCGTCGGCGAGCTGCGCCGTGTCTACGAAGCGGTCTGGGGCGTGGCGCTCGACCCGCGCAACTTCCACCGCAAGGTCACGGGCACACCGGGCTTCCTCGTCCCCACCGGTGGGACGACCACCCGCCAGGGCGGCCGCCCGGCTCAGCTCTTCCGTGCCGGCGGTGCGACTCTCCTCAACCCCCCGATGCTGCGCCCCGAGGTCTGACGCGGGGCCGGAACGCCAGGCGCCCGCTGCCCGGACAAGGGAGATTATCGTGCCCGAGGCAGGCCTCGTGCTGCCCGAAAAACCGGACATAGCGCGCTATCTTGCTGCGGGTGATCCAGGCCTTCGGACTGACCAGCAACCCCCGCAAAGGGCTTCCGCCCGCAGCCGATGACGTCTCCTTCGAGGCGCGAGCGGGCCGCGTCACCGCGCTGCTCGGAGCGCCGGGCGCCGGCAAGACGACAGTCCTCAGACTCATGCTGGAACTCCAACAGGGCCGTGGCGTCACCTACTTCCGGGGCCGCCCCCTGCACCGCATCGCCCATCCCTCGCGCGAGGTCGGGGTGCTGCTGGGCGACGTGCCGGGGCACCCGGCCCGCACGGTCCGCGGTCATCTGCGCATGCTGTGCGCCGCGGCAGGGGTCCCGGTACGGCGTGCCGACGAAGTCCTCGAGGCGGTCGGGCTCGTGAGCCTGCGCGACGAACGCCTCGGCACCCTCTCGCGCGGCATGGACCGCCGCCTCGGCCTCGCCTGCGTCCTCCTGGCCGACCCGCACACACTCGTCCTCGACGACCCGGCCGACGGTCTGTCCGTCCGCGAGAGCCACTGGCTGCACGGCATGCTGCGCGCCCACGCCGCCCAGGGCGGCACGGTCCTGCTCACCACGGCCGACCCCAAGGAGGCAGCCCGTACCGCCGACCGTGTCGTCACGCTGGAGCAGGGCAGGCTCGTGGCCGACCAGGAGGTCGCGGAGTTCTCGCGCACCCGCCTGCGTCCCCGGGTCGCCGTACGCAGCCCGCACGCGGCGCGTCTGACGGTTCTCCTGACCAAGCAGGCCCGCACCGCGCGGCGCTCCGTCGAAGTCGTACGAGAAGGCGGCAACCGCCTCTCCGTGTACGGCAGTACCTGCGCCGAGGTCGGCGAGACGGCGTTCCGTCACGGCATCGTCGTCCACCAACTCGCCGACGAGATCGGCGACATGGGGCCGGGGGCAGGAGCCGCGCCGGCGGGTGAGCCGCATGTCCGCCGTGACCCGGTACCGGGCACGGCAGGGCAGACGGGGGGCGGCTCGCACGGAGCCGCCGACCCGGTGCGAGCCTCGGCCGGCGCGTTCGGGAACATCGGCGACGAGCCGGAGTGTGCCGTCCCAGGGCCAGGGCACGTCACCGACGCGCACCGGACGACCGTTGAGTCCCAGGCCGCCGACGGTGAACCACGCCCCTTCCTCGATGCTCCTGAGCCGGTCCCGGTCACCGCCGAGCCCGTGGCCGCCGGCGCCGAGTCGCGGCCCCCGGCTGAGTCACGACCTGCCGTTGACGTGCCGAAGCCGGTCGCTGACGAGCCGTTGTCCTCCGACGGGTCCGCGCAGCCCGCCACAGAGCCGCAGGAAAGCCCGGGCGTTCCCTCGGTCGGCCACTTGTCCGACGCCGATGCCCGTCCTGAGGAGACGACAGCACCTCTTGCTCTTCACCACGCGGGCGCACGCACGGCGCGCACGCTCGACGCACTGCCCCCGCTGCCGCCTCCCATCTCTGTCCGCCCCGCCCCCAGCCCCCTCCGCCCCCTTCGCTACGAGATCCGCCGTGCCGCCGGGATCGGCACCGGGTTCCTCACCGCGGCCGCCGTGCTCGCCGTGTCCGCCGTGACGGCCGTCGTGCTCGCCCGGATCGGGCACACCCCGCAACCGCGCCTGCTGGCCGCATGGCCACGGGAGCTGCCCCTGCCGCCCGCGGCGCTCGGTGCGGGACTGCTCGGCGCGCTGGCCTTCGGCGACGAGTTCCGCCACCCCGCACTGGCCGCGGACCGCGGCACCGTGCCCCGTCGGCTGGGGCTGCTGGCCGCCAAACTGCTCGTCGCCACGGCCACCGCGCTGTTGCTGGCCGCCCTCACCGTCGGCTGCGACGCCGAAGTGCTCTATCTCGTCTACGGACGGGAGCTCGCCCAGGTTCCCGCCGACTGGCTGCCCATGAGTGCGAGTTGGATCGGGCTCGTGGTCGGCTGCGCCTGGGCGGGCGTACTGGCAGCGGGCGTCTTCCGATCCACCACGGCCGGGCTCGCCGCCGTGGCCGCCGTGCCGCTTCTCGTCGTACCCGCGGTGCACAAGGTCCTGGAAGGACCGTCCGTGCGGACCGCGGCGGGACTTCCCGTGCGGCTGCGCGAGGCTCTCCTGCCGCGATGGCCCTTCGGGGGAGAGCGCTACCTGGAAGCCGCGCTCAGCGTGATCTCCCAACCTGTCGGCGGCGCACTGACGTTGTCGCTGACCGCACTGCTCTGCGCGTACCTGCTCACCGCGCTGCGGAGCCGGTTCCGGTGACGACTGTCCGTAACCCTTAGTCCGGCCATGCGCACAACTCCCCGCAGAACGCCCATTTCTTTCCGATAAGGCGTCAATTGCGACGGGGTGAGCGATCACCCTTTCGTGTGCTTTTCACCAAAGACCTCAAGGGAGTTGGAGACGGCGCCGACAAAGGATGCGTGAGTACCCTTGCGCACACCATGATGACCGCCGCCCGCTCCGCTGACTCCGGCCTCGCGAGCCCGGGCGAACTCGACCGCTACCCCTTCGCGGAGGCCCCCGCCGTCGACCGCGTCGGTGCCCCTGCCTGGGACGGCGGGGACCCCGAGCTGGGCCGGGTGGGCAGGCGCGCCGCGGGCAGCCGCGGACGCGGGCTGCACGGCCAACTCGTCCAGCAGCTCGGTCAGATGATCGTCTCCGGCGACCTGGGCGCCGACCGCCCGCTGGTACCCGAGGAGATCGGCCAGCGGTTCGAGGTCTCCCGCACCGTCGTCCGCGAGTCGCTCCGCGTCCTGGAGGCCAAGGGCCTGGTGAGCGCCCGCCCGAACGTCGGCACGCGCGTGCGCCCCGTCAGCGACTGGAACCTCCTCGATCCGGACATCATCGAGTGGCGGGCTTTCGGTCCGCAGCGCGACGACCAGCGCCGCGAGCTGAGCGAGCTGCGCTGGACGATCGAGCCGCTCGCCGCCCGCCTGGCCGCCGGACACGGGCGCGAGGACGTCCAGCAGCGCCTGACGGACATGGTCGAGATCATGGGGCACGCGATGGCCCAGGGTGACGCGCTCACCTTCTCCCGTGCCGACTCCGAGTTCCACTCGCTGCTCATCCAGGTCGCCGGCAACCGCATGCTGGAGCACCTCTCCGGGATCGTGTCCGCGGCCCTCCAGGTCTCCGGCGGTCCGGTCGCGGGCTGTGACCGGCCGACCGAGACGTCGCTGGCGCACCACGGCCGCATCTGCGACGCCCTCGCCGCCGGGGACGGAGCCGCGGCCGAGGCGGCGATGCGGCAACTTCTCACGGTCCATCCCGAGGTGGAACGCGTAGTGCCCGCTCCCCGCGAGCACTGACCGCGTTCCGCGGGCGGCGCGGCCGGGTGTGCCACCCCCCTCCTGTGGCAGTGCCCGTTCGGTGATCCGCCTCCCGTCGGACCCCGCAGGATCCCGGTGATCCTGCGGGGTCCGACGGCGCGAAGGGGCCGCATGAACCGCCGGAGCGGCCGGGTAACAACCAGATGTGACCTGCTTTGCCCGCGTCTGATCTCTTTTGTGCGCTTACGGGGTGTGACTCGGGCCACGCGAATTGGGCGTAACGCTCGCGGGAAGAACGCGATGACCTAAGAGGTGACAGCCGCGGAGGGAATACGGACGCCGTTCACGGCGCTGTGAATCTTCCCGGCCCCCGCCCGCGCCGTCGGCCCACCCCCAAGCCGGCGGTCGGCTCCTGTCCACTGTGGACGGGGCCGGAAGCCGTTTTCCAACGTTCCGAGAGGTTGTTCGTGTCGGCCAGCACATCCCGTACGCTCCCGCCGGAGATCGCCGAGTCCGTCTCTGTCATGGCTCTCATTGAGCGGGGAAAGGCTGAGGGGCAGATCGCCGGCGATGACGTGCGTCGGGCCTTCGAAGCTGACCAGATTCCGGCCACTCAGTGGAAGAACGTACTGCGCAGCCTCAACCAGATCCTCGAGGAAGAGGGTGTGACGCTGATGGTCAGTGCCGCAGAGCCCAAGCGCACCCGAAAGAGCGTCGCAGCGAAGAGTCCCGCCAAGCGCACCGCCACCAAGACGGTCGCGGCCAAGGCGGTGACCACCAGGAAGCCCACCGCCACCGCCACGCCCGAGGCGCCGGCCGCTGAGCCCGCCGCCGAGGAAGAGGCGCCCGCCAAGAAGGCAGCAGCCAAGAAGACGACCGCCAAGAAGGCGGCCGCGAAGAAGGCTCCCGCCAAGAAGACCGCGGCGAAGAAGACCAGCGCCAAGAAGGACGACGTCGAGCTTCTCGAAGAGGAGGTGCTCGAGGAGGCCGCTCCCGGCAAGGCCGTCGAGGAGCCCGAGGGCACGGAGAACGCCGGCTTCGTGCTGTCCGACGAGGACGAGGACGACGCGCCGGCGCAGCAGGTCGCCGCCGCCGGTGCCACCGCCGACCCGGTCAAGGACTACCTCAAGCAGATCGGCAAGGTCCCCCTCCTCAACGCCGAGCAGGAGGTCGAGCTCGCCAAGCGCATCGAGGCCGGTCTGTTCGCCGAGGACAAGCTGGCCAACGCCGACAAGCTCGCCCCGAAGCTCAAGCGTGAGCTGGAGATCATCGCCGAGGACGGCCGCCGCGCCAAGAACCACCTCCTGGAGGCCAACCTCCGTCTGGTGGTCTCCCTGGCCAAGCGCTACACCGGCCGCGGCATGCTCTTCCTGGACCTCATCCAGGAGGGCAACCTCGGTCTGATCCGCGCGGTCGAGAAGTTCGACTACACCAAGGGCTACAAGTTCTCCACGTATGCCACCTGGTGGATCCGTCAGGCGATCACCCGCGCCATGGCCGACCAGGCCCGCACCATCCGCATCCCGGTGCACATGGTCGAGGTCATCAACAAGCTCGCGCGTGTGCAGCGCCAGATGCTCCAGGACCTGGGCCGCGAGCCCACCCCGGAGGAGCTGGCCAAGGAGCTCGACATGACCCCCGAGAAGGTCATTGAGGTCCAGAAGTACGGCCGCGAGCCCATCTCGCTGCACACCCCGCTGGGCGAGGACGGCGACAGCGAGTTCGGTGACCTCATCGAGGACTCCGAGGCGGTCGTCCCGGCCGACGCGGTCAGCTTCACGCTCCTCCAGGAGCAGCTGCACTCCGTGCTCGACACCCTGTCCGAGCGCGAGGCGGGTGTGGTCTCGATGCGCTTCGGTCTCACCGACGGTCAGCCGAAGACCCTCGACGAGATCGGCAAGGTGTACGGCGTCACGCGTGAGCGGATCCGCCAGATCGAGTCCAAGACCATGTCGAAGCTGCGTCACCCGTCCCGTTCGCAGGTGCTGCGCGACTACCTCGACTAGTCGTCGCGGTCGTTACGACGCGGAAGGCCCGGCCCCCTCAGGGGACCGGGTCTTCTTCATGCCTCTCCGCGGGTGCGGGCTACCACGAGGTGAATCACTCTGGGTGTCTCGCCGACACCACCGAGTGAGGAGTGTGTATGCGTCGTCGCTTTGGCCGGGCCCTGGCCGGATCTCTGGTCGTGGCAGCCGCGGTATCCGCCCTGTCAGTGGGCTCCAGTGCGCCTGTGGCCGCCGACAAGGTGGTCATAGGAGGATTCCCCGTCGACGCGTCGGAGAGCCCCTGGACGGTGGCCCTGTCCAGTCGTGACCGGTTCGGGGGAACGCGCGCGGGGCAGTTCTGCGGCGGCGTGGCGGTCGGCCGCACCACTGTGCTCACCGCGGCCCACTGCGTGGACGAGGAGGTCCTGGGCGGGCCACCGGAGCGCGTACGCGACCTCAGGGTCATAGCGGGGCGCACAGACCTGCTCTCGGACGGCGGTGGCCGGGAGGTCGGCGTGCGGGACACGTGGGTGAACCCGGCCTACGACGGTGTCAGCAACGTCGGGGACTTCGCCGTGCTCACGCTGGCCGAGCCCCTCCCCGCCGACTCCGTCATCGGCATGGCGGCCGCCGGCGACCCCGCGTACGCCGTGGGCGGGACCGCGACGGTGTACGGATGGGGCGACGTCTCGGGCGCCGGGGAGTACCCGAACAGCCTGCGGGCGGCACGCGTGCGGGTGCTTCCCGACGCTCTCTGTGAGGAGGCGTACCGAGGGGGCGCGGACGGCGTCTACGACGCCCGGAGCATGCTGTGCGCTGGAGAATCGAAGGGGGGCCGGGATGCCTGCCAGGGTGACAGTGGGGGCCCGCTGGTGGCCCAGGGGCGTTTGATCGGCCTCGTGTCCTGGGGGATCGGCTGCGGCCGGGCCGGCAGCCCGGGGGTGTACATGCGCGTGTCCGACATCATGCGCACGCTCGGGTGGTCACGGGCGTGAACTCGGGTGGTCACGGGCGTGAAACCGGACACCGGCGTGGGGCTGAACACGGGCGTGAAGCCGAATATGGGCGTGGATCTGGCCACGGGCGTGACGGTGAAGCCGGTCACGGCGTGAAGGTCATGTGCACGTTCGACTGAGCGTGGGTGTGAAGAAGACGCGCGGCGTGCGCACAGAAGGGCCTGGGCGGACGCGCGGGAATGAGGACGGGCGGCTGCCTCGGTGGTGGAGGCAGCCGCCCGTTCACCGGCCTGTGCCGGGCTGGCTCGTCGTCGGACGCGAGGTGTCAGCGCTCTTCTTCGGAGGCAGTCGTCGCGGGAGCGGACGTCAGCCGCTCCGTCTCGTCCTGTATCTCAGCGGCGATCTTCTTGAGTTCCGGCTCGAACTTGCGCCCGTGGTGGGCACAGAAGAGCAGTTCTCCGCCGCTGAGCAGGACGACGCGCAGGTACGCCTGGGCGCCGCAGCGGTCGCAGCGATCAGCGGCCGTCAACTGGCTCGCAGGGGTCAGAACAGTAGTCACGTCGCCTCTTCTCTAGCTCGACGAGCTGTCGTACCAGGGTCAACATCCAACCAGCCCCAAAACGTTCCCGCTCGTGGCTTTTCCTCGAAAAAATCTTTGCGAGGCGGCTGTCTGCTGCCGGTTGGCGGCGAATGTGCCGTATTGCGTGTCTATGTGTCTTACGGAGCTTCGCGTTGTATCGGTGGTCGGTCCTCCCGGCTGGGTTGCCGGTTGTTCATGAGGACGTGCCCGGAGCCTAAATGGTTCATGCCTCGAAGGGAACGTGATGTGTGCTTCACTCCAACGAGGGATCGAACAGGCATACGAGTCTGGACTAGGGTGAGTTTCCGACGAGGGTGGCGTTACAACGGCTCTACCAGGCCTCGGTACCCTCTCACCGGTGACTGAAGCCGCGCCCTTACCCACGAGGGCCCCATCTGAAATTCAGCGAGGAGCGAACCGCGTGACCGCCGAAACGTCCGTGCCGTCCACAGCTCTGCTGGCAGGAGCAGACCGGGACGGTTCCAACTACACCGCGCGGCACCTGCTCGTCCTCGAGGGGCTCGAGGCCGTGCGGAAGCGCCCCGGAATGTATATCGGGTCCACCGACAGCCGTGGCCTGATGCACTGCCTCTGGGAGATCATCGACAACTCCGTCGACGAGGCCCTCGGCGGCTACTGCGACCACATCGAGGTCATCCTCCAGGACGACGGCTCGGTCGAGGTCAGGGACAACGGCCGGGGCATCCCGGTCGACGTCGAGCCCAAGACCGGCCTCTCCGGTATCGAGGTCGTCATGACCAAGCTGCACGCCGGCGGAAAGTTCGGAGGCGGCTCCTACGCCGCCTCCGGCGGTCTGCACGGCGTCGGCGCCTCCGTGGTGAACGCCCTGTCCGCCCGTCTGGACGTCGAGGTGGATCGCGGTGGACACACCCACTCGATCAGCTTCCGGCGCGGTGTCCCCGGCGCCTTCGCCGGAAACGGCCCGGACGCCAAGTTCGAAGCCAAGAGCGGCCTGCGCAAGGCCAAGAAGATCCCCAAGAGCCGCACCGGCACGCGCGTGCGCTACTGGGCCGACCGCCAGATCTTCCTCAAGGACGCCAAGCTCTCCCTGGAGAACCTGCACCAGCGGGCCCGCCAGACGGCGTTCCTGGTGCCCGGCCTGACCATCGTCGTGCGCGACGAGTACGGGCTCGGCGAGGGCGGCAGCAAGGGCGAGGAGTCCTTCCGCTTCGATGGCGGAATCAGCGAGTTCTGCGAGTACCTGGCGAACGACAAGCCGGTCTGCGACGTCCTCCGCTTCTCCGGATCGGGCTCCTTCAAGGAGACCGTCCCGGTCCTGGACGACCACGGCCAGATGACGCCCACCGAGGTCACCCGCGAACTCGGCGTCGACGTCGCGCTGCGCTGGGGCACCGGCTACGACACGACGCTCAGGTCGTTCGTCAACATCATCGCCACCCCCAAGGGCGGCACCCACGTCGCGGGCTTCGAGCAGGCCGTCGCCAAGACGATGAACGAGGTGCTGCGCACCAAGAAGCTCCTGCGCGTCGCCGAGGACGACATCGTCAAGGACGACGCCCTGGAAGGTCTGACCGCGGTCGTCACCGTGCGTCTCGCCGAGCCGCAGTTCGAGGGCCAGACCAAGGAGGTCCTCGGGACGTCGGCGGCCCGCCGCATCGTGAACAACGTGGTCACCAAGGAACTCAAGGCGTTCCTGACGTCCACGAAGCGGGACGCCGCCCAGCAGGCCCGCGTGGTCATGGAGAAGGCCGTCGCCGCGGCCCGTACGCGCATCGCCGCCCGGCAGCACAAGGACGCGCAGCGCCGCAAGACGGCCCTGGAGTCCTCCTCGCTGCCGGCCAAGCTCGCCGACTGCCGCAGCGACGACGTCGACCGCAGCGAGCTGTTCATCGTCGAGGGCGACTCCGCGCTCGGCACGGCGAAGCTGGCCCGGAACTCCGAGTTCCAGGCGCTGCTGCCGATCCGGGGCAAGATCCTCAACGTCCAGAAGTCGTCCGTGACGGACATGCTCAAGAACGCCGAGTGCGGTGCGATCATCCAGGTCATAGGAGCCGGATCGGGCCGGACCTTCGACATCGACACCGCCCGCTACGGCAAGATCATCATGATGACCGACGCCGACGTCGACGGCTCGCACATCCGCACCCTGCTCCTGACCCTGTTCCACCGCTACATGCGGCCCATGGTCGAGGCCGGCCGGGTCTTCGCGGCGGTGCCGCCGCTGCACCGCATCGAGATCGTCCAGCCGAAGAAGGGCCAGGACAAGTACATCTACACGTACTCGGACCGGGAGCTGCGCGACAAGCTCATGGAGCTCCAGAGCAAGGGCATCCGCTACAAGGACTCGATCCAGCGCTACAAGGGTCTCGGTGAGATGGACGCCGACCAGCTGGCCGAGACGACCATGGACCCGCGCCACCGCACCCTGCGCCGGATCAACCTCTCCGACCTGGAGGCAGCCGAGCAGGTCTTCGACCTGCTGATGGGCAACGACGTCGCGCCGCGCAAGGAGTTCATCTCCAACTCGGCGGCGACGCTGGATCGGTCGCGGATCGACGCGTAGCCGCTGCGCCGGCCTTGGCGGGCGCTGAGGCTGGGCCGAGCCGGGCTGGGCAGGTTCGGCCTGGCTCGTACTCCGTGGTCCTCGTTGGGTCCGGCTTCGGCGGGAAGTCGGCGCGTGGTGTGAGCCATGCCTGGTGCCCAACGGACCGGCTTGGACGACCCGGCCCGGATACGACCCCGGCCGCCGGGCCGCCGGGTCTCCGTGCCTCAGCCGGGGCCCCGTGCCTGAGCCGCTTCTCCACCCCTGGGTGGAGAAGCGGTCGGTGGGGGATCCACCCATGATCCACCCGCACTCCGATCCCGTGACCTGGCGGTTTCCGTAACGTCGAAGGCGTCGGCGGCACCGCTGCCGGCATCCCCTTCCTCGCTCACGGAGGTCATGATGTCCGGGCTCGTCGACGCGCTGGTGATCGTGGTCGTGGCCATACTGGTGATCGCCCGGCAGTTCCGCGCAACCCCCATCGACGGCGAGCGCCGCTGGTGGCTCCTGCCCGCGATCCTGGCCGTCGGCGCGCTGCGCGAGCCCGGCATACTCGACGATCGTCACCACACGGCCTCAGCGCTGCTGCTCGGCGCCGAACTGCTTGTCGGCCTGGCCACCGGGGCGGGCTGGGCCTGGACCACCCGCATATGGACGCAGCCGGACGGCACCGTGTGGAGCAGGGGCAGCGGCGCGAGCGTCGCCGTCTGGCTCGTCGGAATCGGGCTGCGCTTCGGGCTCTTCGCGTTCGGCGCCGCGGTGGGCGTCCACCAGGACAGCTCCGCCCTCCTGCTGGGGCTCGCCGGCACCCTGCTCGTCCGGGCCGGAATCCTGGCCTGGCGCGGTCGGTTGCTGCGCCCTGCCGTGAACTCGGGCTGGGCGTACGGTGACAGCACACCTGCGCCTGCGTGGAAGGAGTGCGTGTGAAGGAGAACGCCTGGACACGCTGGCCTTCCCGGGAGGCGCTCAGCCGCGAGGGCCTCTCACGCTCCCGGTGCCTGCTGGCCTGGACGGTGCGGGCTCTGGTCCTCGGCGTGCTCGTGTGGGGTGCCTTCGCCGAAAGCGAGGCGCGTGGCTGGAAGGCGGTGGCCGGAGCCGGCGGGGTGCTTCTGGCGGCGCTGCTCGCCTGGGTGTTCTTCCGGACCACGCTCCAGCACCGGCTCTGGCCGTCGCTGGCGTCGCTCGCGCTGCTTCAGGGCGTCGCCGTCGCGGCCCATACCTCGGGCTTCCAAGCCGCGGCCCTGGTCATGTGGTGTGGATGTGCCGTCTCGGCGCTGGAGCGGCTCCCACCGGCAGTCGCCCTCAGCGCGGCGGGTGTGGCGCTCGGTTCGTTCGGGGTCGTCAACAGCGACGACCCGATGACATCCCTGGTCACCGGCGTCGGCCTCGCGCTGGCCGGATACACGCTGCGCCTGGACGCCGAGGCCCGCGGCAGCGCCCAGCGGCTGCTCGCCCAGGAGCGGGCCGCGCGTGCGGCCGAGGCGGAGACTGCGGCGCTAGCGGAGCGGGCCCGCATAGCGCGGGAGATTCACGACGTGCTGGCGCACAGCCTGTCTGCTCAGCTCGTGCACCTGGAGGCGGCCCGGCTGCTGATCGAGCGCGGAGGTGAGCAGGAGCAGGTTCTCGAACGGGTGGTGGCGGCACGGGAGATGGCGCGGGGCGGGCTCGCCGAGACACGGCAGGCGCTCTCCGCCCTGCGCGGGGAGCTGACCCCGCTGGAGGAGTTCCTGAACCAATTGGTGGGAACGACCGACGGTGCCGAGATCACCATCACGGGTGAACGCAGAGCACTGCCGGCCGAGGCGTCGCAGGCGGTGCGCAGAGCGGCTCAGGAGGCTCTGACGAACGCCCGCAAGCACGCCCCGGGCGCCAAGGTGCGCCTGCGCCTCGACTACGACCCACACGAAGTGACCCTGGATGTCCGGGACTCGGGCGGCTCGCCGGGCGAGCTGACCGGGACGGGAGCCGGATACGGTCTGCTGGGCATGCGGGAGCGAGCAGAGCTGCTGGGCGGCTCGCTGGAGGCCGGGCCGGGTGAGGAGGGGTTCGTGGTGACGTTGAAGGTGCCGGTATGACGGATGAGACCGAGCGGAAGACCGCTCGGGTGGTGGTCGCGGACGACCAGACCGTGGTGCGGGAGGGCATTGTGATGCTGCTCGGTCTGCTGCCCGGGATCGAGGTCGTCGGCGCGGCGGGGGACGGGGAGGAGGCGGTGCGGCTCGTGGCCGAAGTCGCCCCGGACGTGGTCCTGATGGACCTGCGGATGCCCCGCTGCGACGGAGTGGAGGCGACCCGCAGGATCCGCGCGGAGCACCCCGGTACGCAGATCGTGGTGCTCACGACGTACGCCGACGACGAGTCGCTCTTCCCCGCGCTGGCAGCGGGAGCGCGCGGCTATCTCACGAAGGACGCCGGCGGAGACGAGATCGTGCGGGCGGTGCACAGTGTGCTGTCGGGGGACGCGGGGCTCGCGCCCAGCATTCAGAGGCGGTTGCTGGAGCGTCTGACGGAAGCCGAGATGAGACCGACCGCGCCGCCCGAGGCGCCGGACGGGCTCACCGCGCGGGAGACGGAGGTGCTGCTGCTCATCGCCGAGGGGCTGAGCAACCAGGAGATCGGCCGCAGGCTGCATGTCTCCACCGCGACCGTGAAGACCCACATCAACAACCTGTTCGCCAAAACGGGGCTCAAGGACCGTGCGCAGGCGGTGCGTTACGCGTACGCGAATGGGCTGGTGCGTCCCCCGGCGGGCTGAGTCACCTGATGGGGTGAACAGCGAAGGGAAGAAGAGTCAGGGATCTTCCCGTTCTGTCCATCCTTGGGCATGCAGCCAAGCAAGGGCCGTCCCCGTAGAGACGGGGCTGGTCAGGAAAGTCCGGTCGATGGACTCGACGGTGTCGGCCCGGCCGAGGAAGCCGGACACCTGAGGTACGACGATCCCTGGTACGACGCCCTCGCCTCCGGGTGGGGCGAGCCCGACGGTGCCGCGGTGCAGACTCCGGTCGTGGTTCCGTCGGCACGCGGGGAGGGCGAGACCGGGGTGGCGGCGGCCGATGTCTATCTGGAGGTGCAGCGCAGCGATGCCTTTCAGGAGGTGCGGCGGCAGTACCGGAGATTCGTGGTGCCGGCCTTCGTGGCGTTCTTCGCCTGGTACGTGGGTTACGTCGTGGCTGCCACGGCCGCGCCGGACCTGATGGCCCGGCCCGTGGTGGGGGCGGTGAACGTGGGGCTGGTCGCGGGGCTCGGGCAGTTCCTGACCACGTTCCTGTTCACCTGGGCCTACTCGCGGCACGCGCGACTGCGCAGGGACCGGGCGGCGCTCGACCTGCGCTGGGACACACAGGAGCTGACGCGCGGCGTGAACGGCGGTGCCTCGTGACGGATGAACACCAGACGCTGGCGCTGCTGTTGTTCAGCGGTTTCGTCGCGGTCACGCTGGCGATCACGACATGGGTGAGCCGTAACCGGCGTGGTTCGGCGGAGGAGTTCTACGCTGGTGGGAGGCTCTTCTCACCCATGGAGAATGGTTTTGCCATCGCGGGCGATTACATGTCGGCCGCCTCCTTCCTCGGGGTCACCGGGCTCATCGCCTTGTTCGGCTACGACGGGCTGCTGTACGTCGTCGGCTTCCTCGTGGCCTGGCTGGTGGTGCTGTTCCTCGTGGCGGAACTGGTCCGCAACTGCGGCCGGTTCACACTCGCCGACGTCGTGGCGGCGCGGATGAGAGAGCGGCCGGTACGGATCGCGGCGGGAACCTCCTCGGTCACCGTGTCCGTTCTGTATCTGGTGGCGCAGATGGTCGGCGCGGGCAGCCTGGTGGCGCTGCTGCTCGGGGGCACGAGCGGGGCGGCGCGGGCCTGGACCGTCATCGGAGTCGGCGCGCTCATGGTGATCTATGTGTCGCTGGGAGGGATGCGGGCCACGACGTGGATCCAGATCGTCAAGGCAGTCCTGCTGCTCGGCGGCACGATCGCGCTGACGGCGCTCGTCCTGGTGCGTTTCCACGGCGACCTGGACCGGCTGCTGCTCACGGCGGCCGAGCGCAGCGGCCACGGGGAAGCGTTTCTGGCGCCGGGGCTGAAGTACGGCGGGGACTGGACCGCCCGTTTCGACTTCATCAGTCTGGGGCTGGCCCTGGTGCTGGGCACGGCGGGGCTGCCGCACATCCTGTCCCGGTTCTACACCGTGCCCACCGCGCGCGCCGCACGCCGCTCGGTCGTCTGGGCCGTCGGGCTCATCGGCGGTTTCTACCTGATGACGATCGTGCTCGGGTTCGGCGCGGCCGCCATCGTGGGACCGGACGCGGTACGCGGGTCGAACGCATCCGGGAACACGGCCGTTCCGCTGCTGGCGCTCGACCTGGGTGGTGGTGCCGGATCCACGGGCGGAACGGTTCTCTTCGCCGTGGTCGCCGCGGTCGCCTTCGCCACGATCCTCGCGGTGGTCGCCGGGATCACGCTCGCCTCCTCGGCGTCGGTCGCCCATGACCTGTACGCGTCCCTGCGGCGACGCGGCGCCAAGCCCCGCAGCGAGGTGGCCGTGGCCCGGGTCGCGGCCGTCGGCGTCGGCGTCGTGGCGATCGCCCTCGGTCTGCTGGCGCGGGATCTCAACGTCGCGTTCCTGGTGGGCCTCGCCTTCGCCGTCGCGGCGTCGGCGAACCTCCCGGTGCTGCTCTACTCCCTGTTCTGGCGTGGCTTCACGACACGGGGTGCCGTGTGGGCCGTCTACGGCGGTCTGATCCCGGCCGTGGTGCTCGTCGTGCTCTCCCCGGTGGCCTCCGGAAGTCCCGACTCGCTGTTCCCGAACGTCGATATCCAGTACTTCCCACTGCAGAACCCGGGCCTGGTCTCGATCCCGCTGGGCTTCCTCGCGGGCTGGCTGGGCACGGTCACCGCGGCGGAGGTGCCGGACGAGGCCAAGCACGCGGAGACCGAGGTGCGGTCGCTGACCGGGGCAGGAGCCGTGTAAAGGCCGGCGGTCCCGCACGGCCGTGGGGCTGCGGCGTCACCCACGCGTAGCGGTGTTCGGGCCGACCCGTGTCGCCGTACTTGAGGGAGAGGCGCAGACGGCCGGACTGCCCAAGGGCTTCAAGGGGAAGAAGCTCGGCATCACCGGCCTCGGTTCCTCGACGGACTTCCTCACCAAGTACCTCGCGGTCAAGAACGGCGTGAGCGTCAGCGACTTCACGCCCGTCGCCGTCGGTGCCTGCCCGACGTTCATCTCGGCGCTCCAGAAGGACTCGATCGACGGCGGCATGACGACCGATCCGACGGTGGCTCAGGTCCTGGACAAGAAGGCAGGCAAGATCCTTCTCGACACGCGGATGCCGCAGGGGTCCCAGGAGGCGCTCGGTGGTCCCTATCCGTCGTCCCGACTACTCGCAGGGTGACAAGGTGCTTTACGCACAGGCGATCAAGAGCACACTGCCGATGTTCACCAAGGACGGTGTGATGCCCGCGGACGGTCCCGAGACGGTCGAGAAGGTGCTCAAGGCGTTCAACCCCGACATCAAGAACGCCAAGATCGACCTGAGTCGGACCTACGCGACCGAGTTCGCGAAGAAGGCCACGGGCTGACACCCGAAACGGCCTCCGACCGGCACTCCCTAGGCGCGGGTCGCCCACACGTAGCGGTGTTCCGGGCGGCCCGCGTCGCCGTATTTCAGGGTCAGCCTGGCCCGTCCCGTGCGCTCCAGGAGCTTCAGGTAGCGCTGGGCGGTCTGGCGGCTCACCCCGGTCCGTTCGGCGATCTCCTGGGCGGACAGGGGCCCGTCGGCGTTCATCAGGGACTGACGGACCAGCTCCGCGGTGGTGGGGGAGTGACCCTTGGGCAGATCCGGCTCGGAGGGGGCCGACAGCGCCCCGAAGATGCGGTCCACCTCCGCCTGTTCCGCTTCCCCGCCGCCGTCGAGGGTGCGGCGCAACTCCGCGTACGCTTCCAGCTTGGCGCGCAGACCGGCGAAGGCGAACGGCTTGACCAGGTACTGCAACGCGCCGTGCCGCATGGCCGCCTGCACGGTGGACACGTCCCGGGCCGCCGTCACCATGATCACGTCGGTCTGGTGGCCGCGCCGCCGCATTTCCTGCACGACTGCGAGCCCTGTCTCGTCCGGCAGGTAGTGGTCCAAGAGCACCAGGTCGAGCCGGGGCAGCGTCTCCAGCCGGCTCAGCGCTTCCGCCGCGCTGTGGGCCTCACCCGCGACATGGAAGCCCGGCACCTTCTCGACGTAGGCGGCGTTGACCCGCGCGACCCTTGTGTCGTCGTCCACGACCAGGACCTCGATCATCACGACTCCTCCTTGGCGGTCTGCGGAGCTGACGGCACGGTCAGGGCCGGTTCCGGGCCCGGCTCGGCCAGCGCCTCCGGCAGGACGACGGTGAACTCCGCACCCCCGCCATGAGCATCCCCGACGGTCGCGCTGCCCCCCTGCCGCTCGGCGAGCCTGCGCACCAGGGAGAGCCCGATTCCCCGCTCTCGATGCGCGGGCGGCTTCTTGGTGGACCATCCCTCGGTGAAGATCAACTCCTGGTGCTCCGGCGGGATTCCCGGGCCCGTGTCGCGCACCCGGAGGATCACCGTACGGCCCTCGGCGCGCAGTTCGACCTCCACGCGCGCGTGCGGCTTGCCCGCGACGGCGTCGAGGGCGTTGTCCGCCAGGTTGCCGACGACGGTGACGAGCCCCTGGGGATCGATCAGCCGGTCGGGCAGCCTGGTCCGGTCCGACACCCACAGGGCGACGCCCCGCTCGGCCGCGACGGTCGCTTTGCCGACCAGCAGGGCGGCGAGCAGCGGGTCCGCGATGCGTTCGGTGACCTGTTCCGCGGTGGCCCGGTGGTCACCGACCACTTCGCCGACGAACTCCACGGCGTCGTCGTACATCTCCAGTTCGAGCAGCCCAAGGAGCGTGTGCATACGGTTGGCGTGCTCGTGGTCCTGGGCGCGCAGGGCGTCGATCAGGCCGCGGGTGGAGTCCAGCTCGCGGCCCAGCTGCTCCAGCTCGGTGCGGTCGCGCAGGGTGGCCACGGCGCCGCCGTCGTCGGTGGGCATGCGGTTGGCGACCAGCACTCGATGGCCCCGCACGGTGAGCAGGTCCGTGCCTGTCACGCGCCCGGCCAGCACATCGGCCGTACGGCCGACGCCGAGCGCCTCGTCGGGGGAGCGGCCCACCACCCCGTCCCCGATGCTCAGCAGGCGCTGCGCCTCGTCGTTGACGAGGCGGATACGACCGCTGCGGTCCAGGGCGACGACGCCTTCCCGGATGCCGTGCAGCATCGCCTCCCGCTCCGACAGCAGTGCCGCGATGTCCGAGAAGGCCAGGTCCCTGGTCTGCCGGTGGACCCGCCGCGAGATGAGCCACGCGGCCAGGGCGCCGACGGCCAGGGCACCTCCGGCGTACGCGAGCAGCCCCGGGATCGCGTGGATCAGCCGGGCCCGGACGCTGTCGTAGGCGATGCCGACCGAGACGGCACCGACGATCGTGCCGTCGCTGTCACGCAGCGGCACCTTGCCGCGGGCGGAGCGGCCGAGGGTGCCGCTGTCGATCTCCATGACCTCCTTGCCGGCCAGCGCCTGGCCCGGGTCGGTCGAGACGATGCCGCCGATCTGCTTCGGGTCGGTGTGCGACCAGCGCACACCTCGCCAGTCCATCACCACGATGTACTCGGCCTTGGTGGCCTTCCGGATCCGCTCCGCCTCCCGCTGCACGGGACCGTTCGGTGAGGGAGGCGTGTCCCTCACTTCCTCCGCGAGGCCCGGCTGCTGCGCGGTGGTCTGCGCGATGGCGAGCGCGCGGCGCATCGCCTGGTCGTCCAGCTGGTCGCTCAGCGGCGCGAGGAACAGCCCGGTCGCGAGGACCGCGACTCCCGCGGCGATCGCCACCTGCATCAGCAGTACCTGCGAGAACACCCGCCGCGGCAGGCCGAGGCGCAGGCGGCGTGCGGGGGGAGTGGGGCTCATACCCAAGAAGGTACGTGGGGCCGGCTACCTGCCGTAACGGGTGTGGCGTGGATCTCTTGATCAATGCTTGAGGAGACGGCCCGGACTGCGGCCGGCGGACCGTTCAGCCGGCGAGTGCCGTCGTCATCCTCACCTCGCGCACAGCCACCACGTCCATCCGCGCGGGTGAACCGAGGACCGCCGCTCCACAGCTCTCCGGCCGGGGCGGCAGCGCCGCGCCCTGGGCCACCTCGACCTGCCAGCGGCGTCCGTCGGCGTGGGCGACGGTCACCTCCCAGCGCGGGGCCGCGCCGGCCGTCCGCACGACGCTCAGCGCTTCCGCGGCGTATTCGCCTGTCGTGGTGCGCACGGCGAGTTCGGCCGCCTGGCCGGGCCGTTCCCAGGCCGAGCTGCCCCGGCACCCCTCGACGACGATCCGCCCCTCCCGAGCGCCGTGCAGGACCTCTTTGAGGGTGTGCGCCTCGGCCCGGCCGTACGCGTAGCCGTACGGCAGGACGAGTGCTGTCGGGGAGAAGCGGTGACCACCCAGATGGGTGACCTCCCAGACGCCCTCGACCCCGGACGCGGCGAGTTCGGCAGCGAGAGGGCGGCCGAGGAGGGCGCAGCAGCGGTCGCGCTTGCCGTTGGTGCAGACGAGGGCGAGCGGATCACCGTCGTGGGGCCGTCCGCCGAGCACCGCGTCGAAGGTGCTGTGGTCGCCCCGGCCGAGTGCGGCGAAGTCGAGGTCGAGGAGCTGCCCGGGGTCCGAGGTGGTGGCGCCGTGCAGCCACACGTTTCCCGGAACGGTGTGGGCCGCGTACACCCGGCGGGTGGCGGGCATCCGGCTGTCCGCGTGGCGTCCGGGGCGGCGGATGAGCACGATCCGCACGCCGGTGTCCTTGGCGGCCGCTTCCAGGGCGCGGCCCAGTGCGGGGTCCAGGTGGCTCGAAGTGAGCGCCTTGGCACCCCACGGACCGGGCTGTTCCAGCAACAGCCAGGTCCTCGCGGTGGCCGCGGTTCCCGAAACGGGCTCGTCGGAGTCCCGGGAGACGCTTGAGCACGTACTCACAGAGGTGAGCCTAACCTGACTTGGTCCGCAGCTCATTTCGGCCCCGCCCTTGCCTACTCCGGCAGTGGCTGCGGCGGTTTCGGCCCCGCGTAGAGACCGCTCGGACGCATGCGCAGCGGGCGCTCGCCGTACTCCTCGAGGGCGTGGGCGATCCAGCCCGCCGTACGGGCCACCGCGAAGATCGTCTCGCCCGCGGTCGGGGGCATGCCGCAGGACGTGGAGAGCACGGCGAGCGCGAGGTCGACGTTGGCGTGCAGCGGGGCGTGGCGGGCGGTGGTCTCGACGATGTCGCGGGCTGCGAGGAGGGCGGGTTCCGCGCGCGGGATCTGCTCCAGGAGGGCGAACAGGGCACGCGCGCGTGGGTCCTCACCGGAGTAGAGCCGGTGGCCGAGCCCCGGGATACGGCGGCCCGCGCGCAGTTCGTCCGCGATCACCGGTGCCGCGTCGCCCTGGTCGAGCACGTCCTGGAGCAGCCGGTGCGCGAGCCCGCTGGCCGCGCCGTGCAGCGGGCCCTCGATCACCCCGAGTCCGGCGGAGACCGCCGCGTAGGCGTGGGCACGGGCCGACGCGGCGACGCGCACCGCGAGGGTCGAGGCGGCCAGGTCGTGGTCGACGAGGAGGGCGAGCGCGGTGTCCAGGGCACGCAGGGACGCCTCGTCGGGGTCCTTGTGCGCCGACAGCCTGGACCACAGGCGGTGGGCCAGGGGGCCTTCGTCACGGCGGTCGCGCCACGCCGGGGGCAGGGCGGCGACCAGTGTGGGAATGAGGGTGCGCGCGGTGCCGAGCACGGCGTCCTCGGACAGGTCGAAGCGCAGCGGGTCGGCGGTCGCGGCGGCGATCGTCGCGACGCGCAGCAGGTCGGTGGGCGCGGCGTGTTCGGGCAGCGCGTCGACGGCCCGGCGGGCCACGGCGACCGGGGCGGCCGGCGCGGTGAACGTGCTGCCCGGCCGCATCCGGCCGGTCCACAGCCACTCGGCGACCTCCTCGTAGGTGTGCCGCGTGGCCACGTCGACCGCGTCGACACCACGGTAGTAGTAGCGGTCGCTCTCGATGAGTGTGATGCGGGTCCGTACGGACAACTCGCCGCCGGAGGGGGAACTCCCGGCGCTCTCCCGCCTGTTGCGCCGCGCGAGCGCCTCGACCTCCCTGGCGTCGAAGGTGCTGCCCCGGCCGCCGGCCATCCGTCGGCTGCTGAGCTGACCGCGGCTCACGTACGCGTACACGGTCTCCGGCTTCACGCCGAGCAGCTCGGCGGCCTCCTTGGTGCTCAGCCGCCGTTCCGCGTCGAGGGGGGCGGGTTCTTGATCGCGCATGGGGTCACCGTATCCGCCTAGCGGTCCATTGACTGATGTATTGATCCAATCAATATTGACACAAGTCAAGTCAACCATGGACAGTCGAATCAAGTCCAGGGAGGAAGTCATGTCCGTCAACAGGTCCGCAACCGCTCTCATCGACGCACCGCGGGGACTCGCCGGTGTCGTCGTCACCGACACCCGGATCGGTGACGTCCGTGGCGTCGAGGGCTTTTACCACTACCGGCAGTACTCCGCCGTCGACCTCGCGCGGACCCGCGCGTTCGAGGACGTCTGGCATCTGCTCGTGCACGGCGACCTGCCGGACCCCGGGCAGAGCGCCGCCTTCACGGCACGGACCGCGGCGCTGCGACGGCTGCCCGACGAGGTCCGCACGGCCCTGCCGGCCATCGCGGCGGCCGGCGGGCGCTCCGGCCCGCTCGCCGGGATGCGCACGGCGCTGTCGCTGCTGGGCGCGGCCAAGGGCTTCCGGCCCGTGTACGACATCGATGCCGACCGGCGCAGGCAGGACACCATCGAGGCGGCCGCGGCCGTGCCCACGCTGCTCACCGCGCTGCACCGGCTGGGGAAGGGGCTCGAGCCGGTGCAGCCGCGTGAGGACCTGTCGTACGCGGCCAATTACCTGTACATGTTGACCGGTTCGGTGCCGACCGAGCGGCACGCACGGGCGATCGAGCAATACCTGATCTCAACTATTGATCACGGATTCAATGCATCAACCTTCACGGCTCGGGTCATCGCGTCGACGGGTGCGGACGTGGCGGCGTGCCTCGCCGGTGCGGTGGCAGCCCTGTCGGGGCCGTTGCACGGGGGAGCGCCCAGTCGGGCGCTGGACACCCTGGACGCGATCGGCACCCCGGAGCGAATCGACTCCTGGGTGCGGCAACGGGTGCTCGCCGGTGAGCGCATCATGGGCTTCGGGCACGCGATCTACCGCACGGAGGACCCCAGGTCGCGGATGCTGCGCGAGGTCGCCCAGGGGTTCGGCGGTCCGCGGGTGGACTTCGCCGTGGAGGTCGAACGGCACGTCGAGGCGATCCTGGCGGAGCTGAAGCCCGGCCGTGAACTCCACACCAACGTGGAGTACTACGCGGGCGTGGTCATGGAACTCTGCGGCCTGCCCCGCGAGATGTTCACGCCGACGTTCGCCGCCGCGCGCGTCGTCGGCTGGAGCGCCAACATTCTGGAACAGGCGGAGGACACGAAGATCATCAGGCCGGTGGCGCGCTATGTGGGACCGGAGGCGCCGACTCCCGTGCCCGCCTGACGGGCGGCGCCGCAGGAACACGGAGGGTCCGGCACCAGGAGGTGCCGGACCCGAGCCGCAGGGCCGGCTCGACGGGTGCCCGACCCGCGGGAGCGACAGGTAGGTCCGCGGACCCGACGGGCACCGACCCGACGGGCACCGACCCGGCGGGCACCGACCCGGCGGGCACCGATCCGGCGGGCGCCGATCCGGCGGGCGCCGACGAGATCAGGCGTCAGGAATATCGGCCTTGGCGTCGATGAGGGTCTTGCGCGTGACCACGACGATGCGCTCGTAGTCCGCTCTGGACGCGTCGCCGGGGAGCTTTCCGTCGAGCTCCTCGGTGAGATCGGTGCCGATTACAGCGAACCTGCCGTCGGACAGCTCGAAGATATCGGGACAATTGGCACCAGTCGCACTTCCCCGCTGGCTGGGAGGGGTGCCAATCCGACGGATGATGTGGCTCACTGTTCTGGCGTTCCTTTTGATCTCGAGGCTTGGTGCGCACTGTAGCCTGCGGTGCGATGCGGCCCTGTGGGGCCGCGGCCTCGACAACCGGGCGGCGTGGAGCGGCGGTTCGGCGGTGGTCGACCCGGTTCGCGGGATGCGCAGTAGTCAACCTTGTTGGCATCTGGGGAAACGCGCCGGTTTATGGGTTCGTTACCCCCCAGCCGTGTGATGCGTTCAAGAGAGTGATCCGGAAGGTGCGGCGCTTACGGCCGAGGCCCGGCGCCAGGGGGCTTCTGATGGATCTCCACCAGGAGCCCCCCTACTCGCCCGGCGGCTCCCCGACCACCCACCACTGGTCGGTGTCCGCCTCCTCCAACTGCACGAGAAGGTCGTCGACCATGCGTCCGAGCCTGGCCTCCTCGGACGAGTCGGCGAGGGTCGCCCGATGCGGGCGGGAGGCGTACCAGTACTCCCTGAAGACGGCGTTCTGCAGCATGCTCCGGGCGAAGCCGAAGAACTCCTCCCGGCTCATGTTGCCCATGCGGTGATAGCACAGGGCGTTCGTGTAGAGGGCGTTGGCGAAGAGGAACTGGCGGAGTTTCCTGGGCGAGACGGTCCCGTCGTACACGTCCAGCACCTCGGCCAGCTCCGGATCGTCCATCGCCTTGCTCAGCAACTCCCAGTGCAGCCGCTGCTGGTGGGCGAAGTTGGCCCGGCGCTGTGACTGTGCGGCCTCCTCGAGGTGCTCGATCCGGGTGCGCAACGCATGGAACGCCGGCCGCTGTGCGGCCATGGCGACGGCGGCGCCCGCCGCCAGGACGATCCCTGCCGAGGCGGTGGCACCCAGCCCCCGAAAGCTCATTTTCCGTGTGCCCATGTCAACCCCCGATTCAGGCGGCCGTCCGCCGGTCGTCGGTACGCGGGTCGACTGGAGGGGACCGGCGAGCGGTGGGCGGCGCTTGCCGTCTCCCAGAGTGCCGAGCGGCTCTGATCGGCGGGGAGGCGGAGAGGAGGCGCACGGAGGGAAGCGAGGGTCGCACAAACCGGCGCCATGCCCAACGTCTGCCCCGCGAGTGCTGCTAACAATCGTTCACTTCGCCGCGATTCCGACGGCTCGTATCCTGGGGCGGCATCCCATCCTCATACGTGTGCCGGGAACGTGAGCCGGTGCACGCGTCGGCGTGAGAGAGGTCGCACGGTGAGCCTGCCGAGCCCGGAACCGCAGCAGATCCCGGTCGTCGTCCTGGCCGGATTCCTCGGCTCGGGGAAGACCACACTGCTCAACCACCTCCTCCACCGCAGCGGCGGCAGCCGTATCGGCGCCATCGTCAACGACTTCGGGGCCATCGAGATCGACGCGATGGCCGTGGCGGGAGCGCTCGGCGACTCGACGGTCTCGCTCGGCAACGGCTGTCTGTGCTGTGCCGTCGACGCGAGCGAGCTGGACCAGTACCTGGAACGGCTGGCGGAACCCTCCCTCGGCATCGACGTCATCGTCATCGAGGCGAGCGGGCTGGCCGAGCCGCAGGAACTCGTGCGGATGGTGCTCACCAGCGAGCATCCGGGGATCGTGTACGGCGGGCTCGTCGAGGTCGTGGACGCCGCCGAGTTCGACGACACCCGGTCCAGGCACCCGGAGATCGACCGGCATCTCGCGCTGGCCGATCTCGTCGTGGTCAACAAGCTCGACCGGGCGGCGGACGGCGAACGCGTCCTCGGGCTGGTCCGCTCCCTCGTCGACCGCGCCGCCGTCGTCCCGGCCTCCTACGGCCGGATCGACCCCGAGTTCCTCTTCGACTGCCGGCCGAGCGAGGAACGCATCGGGCAGCTGTCCTTCGACGACCTGCACGAGCACGGCGCGGACGACCACGCCGAGCACCTGCACAGCGCCTACGACAGCCTGTCGTTCGTCTCGGAGGAGCCCCTGGACCCGCGCCGTCTCATGGAGTTCCTCGACAGCCGTCCCGACGGGCTGTACCGGATCAAGGGCTATGTCGACTTCGGGCCCTACGACGTGCGGAACCGCTACGCCGTCCATGCCGTCGGTCGCTTCCTGCGCTTCTACCCGGAGCCCTGGCCGGCCGGTGGCGCACGCCTCACCCAGCTGGTCCTCATCGGCTCCGGCATCGACACCCCCGCCCTCGACAAGGAACTCGGCGCGTGCAGGAGCGACGCCCCGCACGCCGACGAGCGCGGCATGTGGGGCGTCCTCAGGTACGTACA
Organism: Streptomyces sp. NPDC016851; assembly: GCF_055562795.1. NCBI lineage: Bacteria > Bacillati > Actinomycetota > Actinomycetes > Kitasatosporales > Streptomycetaceae > Streptomyces > Streptomyces sp. NPDC016851. The sequence goes on along the minus strand of NZ_JBVHEP010000007.1, from coordinate 226,978 downwards.
GAACCCGGAGGAGGACCCGGCAGAGGCAGAGCCTGCCTGAGCCCTCCACCGGAGGCGTCTAGACCGGCCCCGCCACCACGGCCACCGTCTTCGCCAGGGACACACCCGAGCCGTCACGCCGCGGGTCCATCTCCGGGAGGTCGGCCGGGGTGCCGTTCTTCTGCGCGGCGAGCGCCGGGGCCGGGCCCGCCCAGGCCAGGGACAGGCAGTCCTCGCCCTTCAGGAACCGCTGGCAGCGGACGCCACCGGTGGCGCGGCCCTTGCGCGGGTACTGGTCGAACGGGGTCATCTTGGCCGTCGTCTGCACGGAGTCGTCCAGCGTGCCCCGCGAGCCGGCGACGGTGAAGACCACGGCGTCCACCGCCGGGTCCACCGCCGTGAACGAGATGACCTTCGCGCCCTCGGTGAGCTTGATGCCGGCCACACCGCCGGCCGGGCGGCCCTGCGGCCGCACCTGGGACGCCTGGAAGCGCAGCAACTGGGCGTCGTCGGTGATGAAGACCAGATCCTCCTCGCCGGTGCGCAGCTCGACCGCGCCGACGATCCGGTCGCCCTCCTTGAGGGTGATCACCTCGAGCTCTTCCTTGTTGGCCGGGTAGTCCGGCACCACGCGCTTGACGACGCCCTGTGCCGTGCCGAGCGCCAGGCCGGGCGACGACTCGTCGAACGTCGTCAGGCAGACCACCGTCTCGTCGTCCTCCAGGGAGACGAACTCCGCCAGCGGGGCGCCTCCCGCGAGGTTGGGCGTCGGCATCGACTCCGGGAGCTGGGGCAGGTCGATCACGTTCAGCCGCAGCAGCCTGCCCGCCGAGGTGACCGCGCCCACCTCGCCGCGGGCGGTGGCGGGCACCGCCGAGACGATCACGTCGTGCTTCACCCGCTTGGCGCCGGAGTACTCCGGGAACGGTTCGCCGTTCGCCGTGCGGGCCAGCAGACCGGTCGAGGACAGCAGCACCCGGCACGGGTCGTCGGCCACCTGGAGCGGCACCGTGGCGACCGTGGCGCCACCCGACTCCAGCAGGACCGTCCGCCGGTCGGTGCCGAACTTCTTGGCGACCGTGGCCAGTTCGGTGGAGACGAGCTTGCGCAGCTCCGTGTCCGAGTCGAGGATCCGGGTCAGTTCCTCGATCTCCGCGTTGAGCCGTTCCTTCTCGGTCTCCAGCTCGATGCGGTCGTACTTGGTCAGGCGGCGCAGCGGCGTGTCGAGGATGTACTGCGTCTGCACCTCGCTCAACGAGAACTGCTCCATCAGGCGCTGCTTCGCCTGCGCGGAGTTCTCGCTGGAGCGGATGAGGCGGATGACCTCGTCGATGTCCAGCAGGGCCGTCAGCAGGCCTTCGACCAGGTGCAGCCGGTCCCGCTTCTTCGTGCGGCGGAACTCCGAACGCCGCCGCACGACCGTGAAGCGGTGGTCGAGATAGACCTCCAGCAGCTCCTTCAGACCCAGCGTGAGCGGCTGGCCGTCGACCAGGGCGACGTTGTTGATGCCGAAGGACTCCTCCATCGGCGTCAGCTTGTACAGCTGCTCCAGGACCGCCTCCGGCACGAAGCCGTTCTTGATCTCGATGACCAGGCGCAGCCCGTGCTCGCGGTCGGTGAGGTCCTTGACGTCGGCGATGCCCTGGAGCTTCTTCGAGCCCACCAGGTCCTTGATCTTGGCGATCACCTTCTCCGGGCCGACCGTGAAGGGCAGCTCGGTGACCACGAGGCCCTTGCGGCGGGCCGTCACGGGCTCCACGGACACCGTGGCGCGCATCTTGAACGAGCCGCGGCCCGTCTCGTACGCGTCCCGGATGCCGGACAGGCCGACGATACGGCCGCCGGTGGGCAGGTCGGGGCCCGGGACGTGCTTCATCAGGGCGTCGAGATCGGCGTTCGGGTACCTGATCAGGTGGCGGGCGGCGGCGATCACCTCGCGCAGGTTGTGCGGCGGCATGTTCGTGGCCATACCGACCGCGATGCCCGAGGCGCCGTTGACCAGGAGGTTCGGGAAGGCGGCGGGCAGCGCCACCGGTTCCCGCTCCTGGCCGTCGTAGTTCGGGTTGAAGTCGACGGTGTCCTCATCGATGGACTCCGTCATGAGGCTCGTGGCCTCGGCCATCCGGCACTCGGTGTACCGCATGGCGGCCGGCGGGTCGTCGTTGCCCAGCGAGCCGAAGTTGCCGTGGCCGTCGACCAGGGGGACACGCATCGAGAAGGGCTGCGCCATGCGCACGAGGGCGTCGTAGATCGACGCGTCGCCGTGCGGGTGCAGCTTGCCCATCACCTCGCCGACGACGCGGGCGCACTTGACGTACCCGCGCTCGGGGCGCAGACCCATCTCGTTCATCTGGTAGACGATGCGGCGGTGCACCGGCTTGAGACCGTCGCGCGCGTCGGGCAGGGCGCGGGAGTAGATGACCGAGTACGCGTACTCGAGGAAGGAGCCCTGCATCTCGTCGACGACGTCGATGTCGAGGATTCTCTCCTCGTACGAGTCGTCGGGCGGCGGGGTCTTCGTGCTGCGGCGGGCCATCGCTGCCGGCTCCTTGCTGAAGCGTTGAACGAGATCTGACGCCGACCATTGTGGACCGCCGCACTGACAACCGGGACCAGGACCCGGTCTACGGCCTCCCCGGCAGGGGTTCGTACCCGGTCTACGGCCTCCCCGGCAGGGGGTTCGTACCCGGCCCGAGGGTGCCGCCCGCCCGGCCCGGGCGGGGGACCGGACGCTGCCGGAGGGCTGCCGCGGGCCGCCCGGCCGGACCGGCGGCTTCAGGGTCTTCCGCCGGTCTTCTCCCGGCCCCGGGACCGGCCCGCCGTCACCACCGCGCACCGCCCCGGCCGCTTCCCTCTCACGCTCTCCGCGTACGCCCCCCGGGAACTTCACCAGGGCCCCGCACGCTTGCATACAGTGGCAGGACTCGCCAGGAAAACCGCGGTTCGAGCGACCGCGCCGCGATCGAAGGGACGTACATGCCCATGGGTCACACGGCCACAGCCCAGGCAGGCTCCGGGGGCCTGACAGCGACCGAGCACCGCCTGGCCAACGGCCTGCGCGTGGTGCTCTCCGAGGACCACCTGACCCCGGTCGCGGCGGTGTGCCTCTGGTACGACGTCGGCTCGCGCCACGAAGTCAAGGGGCGTACCGGCCTGGCTCACCTTTTCGAGCACCTGATGTTCCAGGGTTCCGCCCAGGTCAAGGGCAACGGCCACTTCGAGCTCGTCCAGGGCGCGGGCGGCTCGCTGAACGGCACCACCAGCTTCGAGCGGACCAACTACTTCGAGACCATGCCCGCCCACCAGCTGGAGCTCGCCCTCTGGCTGGAGGCCGACCGCATGGGCTCCCTGCTGGCCGCGCTCGACGACGAGTCGATGGAAAACCAGCGGGACGTCGTCAAGAACGAGCGCCGGCAGCGCTACGACAACGTCCCCTACGGCACCGCCTTCGAGAAGCTGACCGCCCTCGCCTACCCGGCGGGCCACCCCTACCACCACACGCCGATCGGCTCGATGGCCGACCTGGACGCCGCCACCCTGGAGGACGCACGCGCGTTCTTCCGCACCTACTACGCGCCGAACAACGCCGTGCTCTCCGTGGTCGGCGACATCGACCCGGAGCAGACCCTGGCCTGGATCGAGAAGTACTTCGGCTCCATCCCCGGCCACGACGGCAAGCCCGCGCCCCGCGACGGCGCGCTGCCGGAGACCATCGGCGAGCAGCTGCGCGAGGTCGTCGAGGAGGAGGTCCCGGCGCGCGCCCTGATGGCCGCCTACCGGCTGCCGCAGGACGGCACGCGCGCGTGCGACGCGGCCGACCTAGCCCTCACGGTCCTCGGCGGCGGCGAGTCCTCCCGCCTGTACAACCGCCTCGTACGGCGCGACCGTACGGCCGTGGCGGCCGGCTTCGGCCTGCTGCGGCTCGCCGGGGCGCCCTCCCTGGGGTGGCTGGACGTGAAGACGTCCGGTGACGTGGAGGTCCCGGTCATCGAGTCCGCCATCGACGAGGAGCTCGCCCGGTTCGCCGAGGAGGGCCCCACGGCCGAGGAGATGGAGCGCGCCCAGGCCCAGCTGGAGCGCGAGTGGCTGGACCGGCTGGGCACGGTCGCCGGCCGCGCCGACGAACTGTGCCGGTACGCCGTCCTGTTCGGCGACCCGCAGCTCGCCCTGACCGCCGTGCAGCGCGTGCTGGAGGTGACGGCCGAGGAGGTCCAGGAGGTCGCCAAGGCCCGCCTGCGGCCCGACAACCGCGCGGTGCTCGTCTACGAGCCCGTCGCCGGCGAGACGGGCGACGCGGAGACCGCCGAGGACGCCGACACCACCGACGACACCGCAGCCGCGGCCCTGAACGAGAACGAGGAGGCGGCCAAGTGACCGAGCTCGCCACGATGGACTTCCACCCCCAGCCGCAGGCGGGCGACGCCAAGCCGTGGGCCTTCCCGGCCCCCGAGCGCGGCACGCTCGGCAACGGCCTGACGGTCCTGCGCTGCCACCGCCCCGGCCAGCAGGTCGTCGCCGTGGAGGTACTGCTGGACGCGCCCCTGGACGCCGAGCCGGCCGGCCTCGACGGCGTGGCCACGATCATGGCCCGGGCCTTCTCCGAGGGCACCGACAAGCACTCCGCCGAGGACTTCGCCGCCGAGCTGGAGCGCGCCGGCGCCACCCTCGACGCGCACGCCGACCACCCCGGCGTCCGGCTCAGCCTGGAGGTGCCGGCCTCCCGGCTCGCCAAGGGGCTCGGCCTGGTCGCCGACGCCCTGAGGGCCCCCGCGTTCGCGGACAGCGAGGTCGAGCGGCTGGTCCGCAACCGCCTCGACGAGATCCCGCACGAGCTGGCCAACCCCGCCCGCCGTGCCGCCAAGGAGCTCTCCAAGGAGCTGTTCCCGTCGGACTCGCGCATGTCGCGGCCCCGCCAGGGCACCGAGGAGACGGTCGTAGCGATCGACTCCGCGGCCGTACGCGCCTTCTACGAGAGGCACGTCAGGCCCGCCACGGCCACGGTCGTGGTCGTCGGCGACCTCACCGGCATCGACCTCGACGCCCTGCTCGGCGACACGCTGGGCGCCTGGACCGGCTCCGCGGCCGAGCCGCGCCCGGTGCCGCCGGTGACGGCCGACGACACGGGCAGGGTCGTCATCGTGGACCGCCCCGGCGCCGTACAGACGCAGCTGCTGATCGGCCGGATCGGCCCGGACCGGCACGACCGCGTGTGGCCCGCGCAGGTGCTCGGCACGTACTGCCTCGGCGGCACCCTCACCTCCCGCCTGGACCGCGTGCTGCGCGAGGAGAAGGGCTACACCTACGGGGTGCGGGCGTTCGGCCAGGTCCTCAGGTCCGCCCCGGACGGGACCGGTGCCGCGATGCTCGCCATCAGCGGCTCCGTGGACACGCCCAACACCGGCCCCGCCCTCCAGGACCTCTGGACGGTGCTGCGCACGCTCGCCGCCGAGGGGCTGACCGACGCCGAGCGGGACGTCGCCGTGCAGAACCTGGTCGGCGTGGCGCCGCTGAAGTACGAGACGGCGGCGGCCGTCGCGAGCACGCTGGCCGACCAGGTCGAGCAGCACCTGCCCGACGACTTCCAGGCCACGCTGTACCGGCAGCTCGCCGCGACCGGCACCGTGGAGGCCACCGCGGCGGCCGTCAGCGCCTTCCCGGTGGACCGGCTGGTGACCGTGCTCGTCGGTGACGCGGCGCAGATCAAGGGCCCGGTCGAGGCCCTGGGCATCGGCGAAGTCTCGGTCGTCGCCGCCGAGTAGGAGCACACGCGCGCAGGGGCCCTGGTTGTCTTCTAAGGCACCAGGGCTCCTTTATGCCCGAATTGGTGCGGAGGTTGCCTGTCTGCCCTGTGGGATGCGCTACAAAAACCGGGATCCGTTTGGGAATTGAAAGTGGCCCCGCTTAGGTTCGTCCGGGCTGTTCGTCAGGCAGTGCGCCGCACCCGCGGCACCGGACAGTCATCGCCGAGTCCCCGTACGGCGCGAGCCAGGGGAGCCGGGGACCCACCGCAGTCCCTGGGGTGAATCGGACGCCCGCGCGAGCCGCGAGGGGGTCCGTAGGAGACCTTCCTGCTCCGAACCCGTCAGCTAACCCGGTAGGCGAGAAGGAAGGAAAGGACCAGGCACTCCATGGCGTTCACCCGCGCCACCGGGAAGCACCGTCGTCCCAGCCGGATGCAGCGCGGCACCGCCCGCGCGGCGGGCGTCGCGGCCCTCGCCACCACCGGTGTCATCGGCACCGTGGCCGCCCCGGCCTTCGCCGCAGAGCCCGCCGTCGAGCAGACCGGCCTCACCCCCGTCGTCACCATGGGCGACACCGTGGCCCAGCAGATCGACGCCCAGGCCGCCGCCCAGAAGCAGGCCGCCGAGGAGGCCGCCGCCAAGAAGAAGGCCGAGGAGGCCGCCCGCGAGCGGGCCGCCGAGGCGGCCAAGGAGGCCAAGGAGGCCGCCGAGAAGGCCCGCGAGGCCAAGGAGCGCGCCGCCCGCGAGGCCGAGCGCAAGCGCCTCAACACGTTCGTGCCCCCGATCTCCGGCTCGTACGTCTCCACCGCCTACCAGGCCAGCAGCGGCCTGTGGTCCTCCGGCAGCCACACCGGTGTCGACTTCCACGCCGCCAGCGGCACCTCCGTCCACGCGGTCGGCATGGGCGAGGTCGTCGAGGCCGGCTGGGGCGGCTCCTACGGCAACCAGATCGTGATCAAGATGAACGACGGCACGTACACCCAGTACGGCCACCTGTCGTCCATCAGCGTCTCGGTGGGCCAGAAGGTCACCCCCGGCCAGCAGATCGGCCTGTCCGGCGCGACCGGCAACGTCACCGGTGCGCACCTGCACTTCGAGGCCCGTACGAGCCCCGAGTACGGCTCGGACATCGACCCGGTCGCCTACCTCCGCTCGCACGGCGTGAGCATCTGACGGCGTACCACTCCGCTTCCCGAGGCCCCGGCTCCCCGAGCCGGGGCTTTCGGCGTTTGTGACGCCCGGCTGTCCAAAAAATATCCCTGGATTCCGGTCCGCCGTCGGAAATTCCGGCTCATTGCAATAGAGTCACGGAACACGTGTCACTCGTCGACGTTTCACGGGGATTAAACGGAGGTCGGTCATGCGCATTCCGGCGCACTCGGTGTGCACGGCCATCCGGGACGACATCGTCGCGGGTGTCTACGAACGCGGCGGCCGGCTGACCGAGGAACTCCTCGCCCGCCGCTACGGTGTCTCGCGCGTCCCCGTCCGGGAGGCCCTGCGCACCCTGGAGGCCGAGGGCTTCGTGGTCACCCGGCGGCACGCGGGCGCGTGCGTCGCCGAACCCACCGAGCAGGAGGCCGCCGACCTGCTGGAGATGCGGTTGCTGCTGGAGCCGCTCGGCGCGGCCCGCGCCGCCCAGCGCCGCACCGAGGCCCATCTGAAGGTCCTGCGCGGCCTGGTCAGGCTCGGCCAGGAGCGCGCCCGCCGGGGCAACAGCGACGACCTGCGCTCCCTGGGCGGCTGGTTCCACGAGACGCTCGCACAGGCCTCCGGCAGCCCCGCGCTGACCTCGATGCTGACCCAGCTCCGCCACAAGATCGCCTGGATGTACACCGTCGAGGCGCCGGCCGGGCCCGTGGAGTCCTGGACCGAGCACGGCGCGATCGTGGACGCGGTGGCGCGCGGGGACAGTGAGCGCGCGCGGGCGGTCACGGCGCTGCACACCGAGCGCGCGACGGCCGCGCACCGGCTGCGTTTCGGCTCCGCCGGGGAGCGGGCCGAGCGTGTGAGGAACTCGCAACATCCCGTAAACACGGCGAGCCTGCGGCATTAACACGAGAGCCGTATACAAAGAGAAGGTAATTCGCGGGGGATTATTTCTGTTGCCCGGGAACGGGAAATACGCGGCCGCCCGTGACCGGAAATGGCGGGCCGTGGCCGGGAATGGCGAAGGGCTCGCCCGATGAATTCGGACGAGCCCTTCTGGTTGCGCCGGGCCGGGGGTACCGGATCAGGCGCGAAAGAATGCTCAGACGGTCTCGGGCAGTTCCTCGAGACCCTCGGAGACCAGCTTCGCCAGCCGGTCCAGGGCGGCGTCCGCACCCTCGGCGTCGGAGGCGAGGACGATCTCCTCGCCGCCCTGGGCACCGAGGCCGAGGACGGCCAGCATGGAGGCCGCGTTGACGGGGTTGCCGTCTGCCTTGGCGATCGTCACCGGGACGCCTGCGGCCGTGGCGGCTCGGACGAAGATGGAGGCGGGGCGGGCGTGGAGGCCCTCGGCCCAGCCGACGTTGACGCGGCGCTCAGCCATGTGTTGCTGCCCTTCGGTTTTCAGGGTTGTCTAGACCAGTTTCCCATACGTGAAGCTGCGCCGGAGCGGTCCTGGTGTACCGCCCGGGGTGCCGTCGGATCGCGGCCTCGACCCGACTGACGCCCTCCACAGACTGCCTCGCGCCGTTGTCAGACGCCAGACGTACTCTGGGGCCCATGCAGACCTCGCCGGACCGGCACGAGTATCCCGCCCACTGGGAAGCCGACGTGGTGCTGCGCGACGGTGGCACCGCGCGCATCCGGCCCATCACCGTTGATGACGCCGAGCGCCTGGTCAGCTTCTACGAGCAGGTCTCCGACGAGTCGAAGTACTACCGCTTCTTCGCGCCGTACCCTCGCCTGTCCGCCAAGGACGTCCACCGCTTCACGCACCACGACTTTGTGGACCGGGTGGGACTCGCGGCCACAGTCGGCGGCGAGTTCATCGCCACCGTACGCTACGACCGGATCGGCGCGGACGGAACGCCCGCGTCCGCACCCGCCGACGAAGCCGAGGTCGCCTTCCTCGTACAGGACGCCCATCAGGGCCGGGGCGTCGCCTCCGCCCTCCTCGAGCACATCGCCGCCGTCGCCCGCGAGCGCGGCATCCGCCGCTTCGCCGCCGAGGTGCTGCCCGCCAACAACAAGATGATCAAGGTGTTCACGGACGCCGGGTACACCCAGAAGCGCAGCTTCGAGGACGGCGTCGTCCGTCTGGAGTTCGACCTCGAACCCACCGACCGCTCCCTCGCCGTGCAGTACGCGCGCGAGCACCGCGCCGAGGCCCGCTCCGTGCAGCGGCTGCTCGCGCCCGGCTCGGTCGCCGTCATCGGAGCGGGGCGTACCCCGGGCGGCGTGGGCCGCAGCGTCCTCGGCAACATCCGCGACGCCGGGTACACCGGCCGCCTCTACGCCGTGAACAAGGCACTGCCCGAGGGACAGAAGGAGCTCGACGGGGTCCCCGCCCACCGCTCGGTGCGGGACATCGACGGCCCGGTCGACCTCGCGGTCGTCGCCGTGCCGGCCGACCACGTGCCCGAGGTCGTCACCGAGTGCGGCGAACACGGCGTGCAGGGGCTGGTCGTCGTCTCCGCCGGATACGCCGAGAGCGGCACCGAGGGGCGCGAACGCCAGCGCGAGCTCGTGCGGCAGGCGCGCACGTACGGCATGCGGATCATCGGGCCCAACGCCTTCGGCATCATCAACACCTCGCCGCGGGTGCGGCTCAACGCCTCCCTCGCGCCCGAGACGCCGCGCCCGGGCCGGATCGGCCTGTTCGCCCAGTCCGGCGCCATCGGCATCGCCCTGCTGTCCCGGTTGCACCGGCGCGGCGGCGGCGTCACGGGCGTGACCGGCGTCTCCACCTTCGTCTCCTCGGGCAACCGGGCCGACGTCTCCGGCAACGACGTCCTCCAGTACTGGTACGAGGACCCGGACACCGACGTCGTCCTCATGTACCTGGAGTCCATCGGCAACCCCCGCAAGTTCACCCGCCTCGCCCGCCGGACGGCGGCGGCGAAGCCCCTGGTCGTGGTCCAGGGCGCCCGGCACGCGGCCGCGCCCCAGGGGCACGCCGTACGGGCGACCCGGCTGCCGCACGCGACGGTCTCCGCGTTGCTGCGGCAGGCCGGCGTCATCCGGGTCGACACCATCACCGAGCTGGTGGACGCCGGGCTGCTCCTCGCCCGCCAGCCGCTGCCGGCCGGGCCCCGGGTGGCGATCCTCGGCAACTCCGAGTCGCTCGGCCTGCTCACGTACGACGCGTGCCTCGCCGAGGGCCTGCGCCCGCACTCCCCGCAGGACCTGACCACGGCCGCCTCCGCCGGGGACTTCCACGCGGCCCTGTCGCGCGCGCTGGCCGACGACGAGTGCGACGCGGTCGTCGTCACCGCCATACCGGCGGTGGGGGAGGGCTCGGTCGCGGACGCGGCCCTCGCGCAGGCGCTGCGCTCGGCGGCGGCCGCCGCTCCGGCCAAGCCGGTCCTGGTGGTGCACGTGGAGCTCGGCGGCCTGGCGGAGGCCCTGTCGGCGGCGGCGAGCACGGCACCGCAGGCCGGGACGGACCATGCTCCCCACATCGCCCTTCGCCCGACACCCACCGAAGAACGACTCCCCACCGCCGAGGCTCCCGAGGGCGAGCACCTCATTCCGGCCTACCCCGCCGCCGAGCGTGCCGTCCGCGCCCTGGCGCAGGCCGTCGGCTACGCGCAGTGGCGGCGCGGCGCCGCCGACCCCGGCAAGGTGCCCGAGTACGAGGACATCGACGAGAAGGGCGCCGCCGCGCTGATCGACGGGCTCCTCGCGCGCGGGCAGGGACTCACGCTCGGCACGGACGAGACCTGCGACCTGCTCGGCCACTACGGCATCCACGTCCACCGGGCCCTGCCCGCCCCGACCCCCGGCGCCGCCGCCGAGGCCGCCCGCACCCTCGGCTATCCCGTCGCCCTCAAGGCCACCGCCCCGCACCTGCGGCACCGCGCCGACCTGGGCGGCGTACGCCTCGATCTCGCGGACGAGGACCAACTGCTCAGGTCGTACACCGAGTTGACCGAGCTGTTCGGAGCACCGGAGGAGCTGCGCCCCGTCGTGCAGCGGATGGCGCCGCGGGGCGTGGACGTCGTCGTCCGGGCCGTCATCGACCCCGCGGCCGGAGCCGTGCTCTCGTTCGGCCTGGCCGGGGCCGTCTCGCAGCTGCTCGGGGACACGGCACACCGGCTGATCCCGGTCACGGACAAGGAGGCGACCTCGCTGGTGCGCTCGATCCGCACCGCACCCCTGCTGTTCGGCTGGCGCGGCTCCGCACCGGCCGACACCCGTGCCCTGGAGGAGCTGCTGCTGAGGGTGTCCCGGCTGGTCGACGACCACCCCGAGGTCGTCGCGGTCACCCTGGAGCCGGTCATCGTCGCCTCTCACGGCCTGAGCGTCCTGGGCGCCTCCGTCCGCCTCGCACCACCGCCCGCCCGAGACGACCTCGGCCCGCGGACCCTCCCCGCGTACTGACCGCGGACGCTCTCCCCGGTACTGGCAGGGGGCGAGCGGTGCCTCGCAGTCAGTGGTCCCCCGTAGGATGGGCGTCATGGCCAAGACCAGTACGACGACCCAGGGGCTGCGGGCGGCGATCGAGCGCAGCGGCTACTACCCGGCCCTCGTGGCCGAGGCGGTGGAAGCCGCCGTGGGCGGCGAGCCCGTCCGGTCGTACCTGGTCCACCAGGAGACGACGTTCGACCAGAACGAGGTACGGCGGCATGTGACGGTGCTCGTCCTCACGGACCACCGCTTCATCGTCAGCCACACCGACGAACAGTCCGCCGACAGCACCTCCCCGACGCCGTACGCCACGACGTCGACGGAGTCCGTGAAGCTGAGCCGGATCTCGTCGATCGTGGTCAGCCGCGTGGTCGCCAACCCCGAGTCCTACGCGCCGGGCACCCTGCCCCGCGAGGTCGTCCTCACCATCGGCTGGGGCGCCGTCTCCCGCATCGACCTGGAGCCGGCCGCCTGCGGCGACCCCAACTGCGAGGCGGACCACGGCTACACGGGCAACTCGACGGCGGACGACCTCAGCCTGCGCGTCAGCGAGGCGGGGGACGGACCGGAGACCGTGCGCCAGGCGCTCGCCTTCGCGCAGGCGCTCTCCGAGGCGACCGCGGACACCGCTCGCTGATGGCACACCAGACGGCCTGGGACCAGCACCCCGAACCGCTCACCGTCACCTCCGCCCCGGCCCCCGAGTACGGCAGTGGCTCCCTCGCCGACCTGCTGCCCACGCTGGCCGCAGGCCTCGGCGTACCGGGCATGAGCGCCGCGATCTCCGAGCTGACCCCCGCCGACCGGAACTGCGTGTTCCTGATCGACGGCCTCGGCTGGGAGCAGCTCAGGGCGCACCCCGAGGACGCCCCCTTCATGACGTCCCTGCTCGCCACCTCGCGCGGTGGCACCGGACGTCCGCTCACCGCCGGCTACCCGGCGACCACGGCCACCTCCCTGGCCTCGGTCGGCACCGGCCTGCCGCCCGGCGTGCACGGTCTGCCCGGCTACACCGTGCGCAACCCGGACACCGGCGAGCTGATGAACCAGCTGCGCTGGCAGCCGTGGACCCCGCCCGGCCCCTGGCAGCCGTACCCGACGGTCTTCCAGCTGGCCCACAAGGCGGGGGTGCATGCCGCGCAGGTGTCCTCCCCGACGTTCGAGAACACCCCGCTGACCAGGGTCGCGCTCAGTGGCGGAACGTTCCTCGGGCGGCTGACCGGCGAGGACCGTATGGATCTGGCGGCCGAGCAACTGGCCGCGGGCGACCGTTCCCTGGTCTACACGTACTTCGCCGAGGTCGACGGCGCCGGTCACCGCTTCGGAGTCGACTCCGACACCTGGCGCGGCCAGCTCATGTACGCCGACCGCCTGGTCCAGCGCCTGGCCGAGCAACTGCCGCCGCGCAGCGCCCTCTACGTCACCGCCGACCACGGCATGATCGACGTGCCCTTCGACGAAGAGCACCGCATCGACTTCGACGAGGACTGGGAGCTGAGCGCCGGAGTCGCCCTGCTCGGCGGCGAGGGCCGCGCCCGGCACGTCTACGCGGTGCCCGGTGCCGCCGGCGACGTCCTGACCTGCTGGCGCGAGGTGCTCGGCGAGCAGTTCTGGGTGGCCTCACGCGACGAGGCCATCGCGGCGGGCTGGTTCGGCCCGAAGATCGACGAACGGGTGTACGGCCGGATCGGCGACGTGGTCGCCGCTGCGCGCGACGACGTCCTGCTCATCGCCTCCGAGCGGGAGCCGAAGGAGTCGGCGATGGTCGGCAACCACGGTTCGATGACCCCCGCCGAGCAGTTGGTCCCGCTGCTCGAAGTACGCTCCTGAAGCATCGCCCCGCTCTCTCACGCCTGACCTCTCTCGCCGAAAGGTGCTCAACTCGACATGCCCGAGCTGGTGTTCTTCTCCGGAACGATGGACTGCGGGAAGTCGACGCTGGCTCTCCAGATCGAGCACAACCGCTCGGCGCGCGGCCTGCAGGGCATGATCTTCTCGCGTGACGACCGCGCCGGCGAGGGCAAACTGTCCTCGCGCCTCGGCCTGGTCACGGACGCGGTGGAGGTCGAGGACGGCCAGGACCTCTACGCCTACCTCGTCGACCACCTCTCCCAGGGCGGCCGCGCGGACTACGTGATCGCCGACGAGGCGCAGTTCCTGGCGCCGGAGCAGATCGACCAACTCGCGCGGGTGGTCGACGACCTGGGCCTCGACGTGTACGCCTTCGGCATCACGACCGACTTCCGCTCCAAGCTGTTCCCCGGCTCCCAGCGGCTGGTGGAACTGGCCGACCGGGTCGAGGTGCTGCAGGTCGAGGCCCTGTGCTGGTGCGGCGCCCGGGCCACGCACAACGCCCGCACGATAGGCGGTGTCATGGTCGTCGAGGGCGCACAGGTGGTCGTCGGAGACGTCACCCACTCCGCCGACGAGGTCGGCTACGAGGTCCTGTGCCGCCGCCACCACAGGCGCCGCATGACCTCGGCGACGGCCCGCGCGGCGGCCCTGTCCCCGGACGTGCTGCCGGTGTCGTCCTCCTGACCACCGGGCGGTGCCCTTCACCCCCGGCAGGTCGGCAGAGCGTCAGCGCTGCCGTCGCACCAGCGCGAACCGCGCCCCCTCCGGGTCCGCCACCATCGCCACCCGGCCGTGTGTCGTGTCATGGGCCGGCTTGAGGACCTGCCCGCCCAGATGCACCAGGTGGTCCAAGGCGTCGTCGACGTCGCCGACCTGGAAGTACGTCACCCAGTGCGGGCCCCGGTCACGGGGCAGGGCCTGCCCCAGCCCGTGGATGCCGGCGACGGGCCGGCCTCCGAGGTGCAGGGTGACGTAGTCGAAGTCGGCGGACACCACCGGCTCCTCCTGGTAGCCGAACACCGACCGGTAGAACTTGGCGACGCTCGCCGACTCGAAGGTCAGCAGCTCGTTCCAGGCGGGCGTGCCGGGGGCGCCCGAGACGGCCGTGCCGAGGTGTGCGGCGGCCTGCCAGATGCCGAAGACCGCACCCGAGGGATCGGAACAGATCGCCAGGCGGCCCGCGTCGTCGGCGTCCAGCGGGCCCACGCCGATCGTGCCGCCGCAGCTGCGCACCGTCTCCACGGTCAGGTCCACGTTCTCCGAGGCGAAGTAGGGGGTCCACGCGATGGGCAGATGACGGTCCGGCGGCAGTTGGCCGATGCCGGCCACCTCGTGTCCGTCGAGCAGTGCCCGTACGTACGGGCCGAGTTGCTTGGGGCCCGGCTGGAACTCCCAGCCGAACAGCGCTCCGTAGAACTCCTGGGTCGCGGTCGGCCCGTGCACCATCAGGCTCACCCAGCAGGGTGTGCCGGGCGCGTGCCGAGCGGGTCTTGCGCCGTTCGGGCCGGCGGACTCCCGTGCGTCGGTCATCGTCACTCTCTTCTCGGCCTCGCGGTGGGCGCGCTGTCCGCAGCCCACGGGGGAACGCCCTGCGGGGCGGCCCCTGTCCGGGAGAATGCCTGATGTGCGGTGCGCTGCCCCGTGCGGCGCGCTTGTCGGCACCCGTCGTTCAGCTGTACAGCACGCGCTTGTTCCCGTACGGCATGAGTTTGTTCCCGTACGGCATGTGCCTGTTCTCGTACAGTGCGTGAGCGTCCCGCTCCGGCCGAGCACAGTAGCCGGAGCCGGACGGCTCGGCCACCCCTGTGCGCGAGGATGGAGCCATGAACGCCATCATCTCCGCATCCGATCTCGCGAGCGAGCTGGCGGGCGCCCACCCGCCCGTCCTGCTCGATGTCCGCTGGCAGCTCACCATGGCCAAGGCGACCGGTGAGCCGCCGTACGACGGCCGGGCCGCGTACGAGGAAGGGCACCTTCCGGGGGCCGTCTTCGTCGACCTGGACCAGGAGTTGGCCTCGGCGCCGGGGAAGGGTGGCAGGCATCCGCTGCCCGACCTCGCGCGCTTCGGTGCCGCGATGCGCCGGGCGGGCGTGTCGTCCGGGACGCCGGTGGTCGTCTACGACGGCGGCCAGGGCTGGGCGGCGGCCCGGGCGTGGTGGCTGCTGCGCTGGACGGGTCACCCGGACGTGCGAGTCCTCGACGGAGGGTTGCCGGCCTGGGAGGGGCCGTTGGAGAAGACCGTGCCGACTCCGGCCGAGGGCGACTTCGTGCCCGAGCCGGGAGCGGCCGGCCTGCTCGACGCCGACGCCGCCGCGGTGCTGGCACGGTCCGGGGTGCTGCTGGACGCGCGGGCGGGGGAGCGGTACCGGGGCGAAGTGGAGCCGATCGATCCGGTGGCCGGGCACATCCCGGGAGCGGTGTCGGCGCCCACTACGGAGAACGTGGGGGCGGACGGGTGCTTCCTCCCGGCCGAGGAACTGCGCGCGCGTTTCAAGGGGCTTGGCGTGACCGAGGACGCGCGGGTCGGCGTGTACTGCGGGTCGGGGGTGTCCGCGGCCCATGAGGTGCTGGCGCTGGCGGTCGCGGGCATTCCGGCGGAGCTGTACGTGGGCTCGTGGTCGGAGTGGTCCTCGGACCCGGACCGGCCGGTGGCCGTGGGACCGGATCCCCAGTAAGCCGGCGGGAGCCGTCCTTGTTGACCCGGCGGGAGCCGTCCTCCGTAACCCGGCCCGGGCGCCTTCCTCGGTAACCCGGCGGGAACCTTCCTCGGTAACCCGGCGGGTGCCGGTCCTCGGTGCCCGGTACGAGAGCGAGGGCCGCGCCCGGAAGGCGCGGCCCTCGTCCTCGTGCAGCCGATCCGGCTACTCCTGCTTCTTGCGCCGCGTCCCGAACACGATCTCGTCCCAGCTCGGGACGGCGGCTCTGCGGCCCGGCCGGACGCCGTCGGCCTCGGCCTGGCGGTCGGTGGCGCCGATGAGCCGGTCACGATGGCTGCCGACGGAGCGCGGCATGAGGACGTCCGCGTAGGCGGAACCGGCCGAGGCCGCAGGAGCCGGGGGCTCCTCCTCCTCGGCTTCGGCGACGGGCTCCTCCTCGGGCTCCGGCGCGGGGCGCTCGGGCACCACCAGGTCGCCGCGGAAGCTCGGCACCGCCTCCAGCAGGCTGGTCAGCGAGTCCCGTTCACCCGTGCTCTCCTCCACCGGCTCGGACGCCGCCGCCGGAAGGCTGGGCCGCTCCCGGTCGGCGGAACGGTCCAGCGGCCGGTCGCGCGGGAGCCGGGCGATCCGTGGCACGAACGGGAAGCTGGGCTCGGGCGCGGCCAGGTCGTCGGTCTCGCCGATGAGCATGCGCGCCTCGTCGTCGACGGCCTGGACGAGCCGCCGGGGCGGGTCGTACGTCCAGCTCGCCGAGTGCGGTTCGCTCGCGACGCGGTAGACCAGCAGGACTTCCCACGTGCCGTCGTCGCGACGCCACGAGTCCCACTGCACGGTGTCCTTCTCGGCACCGCGCAGCAGCAGCCGCTCGGCCACGGCCTCGCCCAGCGGCGGACCGGAGTTCTCGCCGGGACGGCGGACCGGCGTCTTGCGGGCCCGCTCGGCCATGAACGCACGCTCGGCGAGCACGGGACCCTCGAAGCGGCGGACCCGGTCGACGGGGATGCCTGCCATCTGCGCGACCTCTTCCGCGGTCGCGCCGGCACGTATACGCGCCTGGATGTCGCGGGGGCGGAGGTGGCTCTCCACCTCGATCTCGATCTGGCCGAGGCGAGGACGGTCGCCGCGCACGGCGGCGCGGAGCCGTTCGTCGATGGGAAGCGTGTACTCCGTGCTGTCCGCAGCCTTCAGCACCAGCCGTGTGCCGTCATTCGAGACGGCCACGACACGCAGTTCGGGCATGGGGACCTCCCGGGTGGTGCCTGCCGACGTCACGTGCGTCGCTGCTTCCGCTAGTCGAGTGTGGCCTGCCCGGGTGCAGCCTGCCACAACCTTGCCGAGTTGCCCGGCGTGTCGGGCGCGGGCCCTGGATCGCCGTTATGGCACGGTTACCTATTCGCAACGCTAAGTGACGAACTCTGTCACCCTGTGCAACTAGCCCCCTCCCGGCGGTCCTTAAAGGCCCCGTACCCCCTGGCGGGAGACCGGACCCAGGGCTCGCAACAGTACTCCATTCGGGCCACGTGCGTGGATTGGCGCGCCGTCCAACTTCTGGCAAGGGGGCGGACTCGGCCGCCCGATGCCCGCTTTCCGTGATCTTGAACGTGGTGAAGGCCACCCCCCGGCGCGTCCCCTACGCTCCCAGAACCCTCCGCAAGTAGTCGTTCTGGAACCGCCGATCAGGATCGAGCCGGTCCCGCAGCGCCGCGAACTCTGCGAAGCGCGGATACACCCGGGAGAAGTACTCGGCGTCCCTGGTGTGCACCTTGCCCCAGTGCGGACGCCCTTCATGGGCGGTGAAGATCCGCTCCGCCGCGGTGAAGTACCGCTGATAGGGCGTGCCCTGGAACATGTGGACGGCGATGTAGGCGGTGTCCCGGCCCGAGGCGGTGGACAGGGCGATGTCGTCCGCCGGGGCGGTGCGCACCTCCACGGGGAAGCTGACCTTCAGGCCGGAGCGGTCGACCATCGTCTTCAGCTCGCGCAGCGTCTCGACGACGGCCGCGCGTGGAACGGCGTACTCCATCTCCACGAAGCGCACTCGGCGCGGAGACGTGAAGACCTTGTAAGGGATGTCGGTGTAAGTCCGCGCGGACAGGGCCTTGCTGGAGATCTGGGCGATCGCGGGGATCGTGGCGGGCACCGCGCGGCCGACCCAGTTGGCCACCTGGAAGACCCCGTTGGAGAGGAACTCGTCCTCGAACCAGCTCTGGAGCTGCGGCACCGGCTTCTCAGGACCCGCGCTGCGGTTGTTGCGCTTGGTGTTGGTGTTCCCGGTGTGCGGGAACCAGTAGAACTCGAAGTGCTCGTTCTCCGCCCAGAGTTCCTCGAAGTCGGCGAGGACCCGGTCGAACGGCATCGGTTCCTCGCGGGCCGTGAGCAGGAAGACCGGCTCCACGGCGAAGGTGATCGCGGTGACGATGCCCAGGGCGCCGAGGCCGATGCGTGCGGCCGCGAAGACCTCCGGGTTCTCCTTCTCGGAGCAGGTGAGGACCGAGCCGTCGGCGGTGACCAGTTCCAGGCCCTTGATCTGGGCGGCGATCGAGCCGGAGTCGCGGCCCGTGCCGTGCGTGCCGGTACTGGTGGCCCCGGAGACCGTCTGCTCCATGATGTCGCCCATGTTCGTCAGCGACAGACCCTCGCGCGCCAGAGCCACGTTGAGCCTCTTGAGCGGGGTGCCGGACTCCACCGTGACGGTCATGGCCTCGCGATCGATGTCGCGTATGCCGGTCAACAGTTGAGGGCGGATCAACACACCGTCCGTCGCGGCTATGGACGTGAAGGAATGCCCGCTGCCGACGGCCTTCACCTTCAGACCGTCCTCGGCGGCTCGCCGCACGGCGGCGGCCAGCTCGTCGACGGAGGCCGGGGTGACCTCCCGCGCGGGCCGCGCGGAGACGTTGCCGCCCCAGTTACGCCACGTGCCGTTCTTTCCGTTCGCCGTGCTGCTCAACGGAGCCTCCCCGACCCGTAGCCGGCCGCTTGAGCCGACGGAATCCGAGGAAACCCACCGCGACCGCGACGGCCCCGGCCACCGCCGGAACCCCGTACCCGGCACGTGCTCCGGCCGCGTCGATCACCCAGCCGGCCGCGGAGGAGCCGAGTGCGACCCCCACCGCGAGCCCGGTGCTCACCCAGGTCATGCCCTCGGTGAGCTGCGCACGTGGTACGTGCTCTTCGATGAGGGACATCGTCGTGATCATCGTCGGAGCGATGGACAGTCCCGCAACGAACAGCGCCACGGCCAGAAACGGCAAGTTTCCGACCAGTAGGAGGGGGATCATACTCACGGCCATGGCACACACGCCCAGCAACCACCGGCGTTCCGGCGCCCCGGCGAAGTGCAGCAGTCCGAAGACCATGCCCGCCACACAGGAACCAGCCGCGTACAGCGCGAGGACGATGCTCGCGGCGGCCTTGTTCCCCTCCTCGTCGGCGAAGGCCACGGTGACCACGTCGACCGCTCCGAAGATCGCCCCCGTCGCCGCGAAGGTGGCCACCAGGACCTGAAGGCCCCGCGAGCGCATGGCCGTGCCCGAACCGCGCTGCTCGCGCGGATGCGGCTCCGGCTCCGTGGCGCGCTGCGCGGTCAGCCAGAAGACGCCCACGGCCAGGAAACAGGCGGCGAGCAGCGGACCGGCCTCCGGGAACCAGGCCGTGGACAGGCCGATGGAGATGATCGGCCCGAAGATGAAGCACACCTCGTCCACCACGGACTCGAAGGAGTACGCGGTGTGCAGCTGCGGCGTGCCCCGGTACAGCGCCGCCCAGCGGGCCCGGATCATCGCGCCGACGCTCGGCACGCAGCCGACGCCGGCGCACGCCACGAACAGCACCCAGTCCGGCCATCCGTAGTGCGCCGCGAACAGCAGGAGGGCCGCCGCGGTCAGCGAGATCAGCGTCGCCGGCCGCAGCACCCGGCGCTGTCCGTACTGGTCCACCAGCCGTGAGACCTGCGGTCCGGCCACCGCCGCCGCCAGCGCGACGGTGGCCGACAGGGCACCGGCCAGGCCGTACCGCCCGGTGAGCTGGGAGACCATCGTGACGACGCCGATGCCCATCATCGAGACCGGAATACGGCCGAGGAATCCCGCGGCGGAGAAGCTCTTGCTGCCGGGAGCGGCGAACAGGGCGCGGTAGGGGCTGGGCAAGGGGTCTCCGGAAGGCTCAGTAAGCTGCGAAGGCAGTCGACACAGATTACGCCTCGGCGTGCGCCCGACGCACCCGCCAAGGCTCACTTTCGGTCCGGCCGCCGCGCAGGCGTCACCCCGCCGTTTCCCGGCTGTCAGTGCAGGGTGGCAGGATCGACTCATGCCAGACGCGCGCGATGTCAGCCCCTACGACGCCCTGCTCCTGCTCTCCTTCGGCGGCCCGGAAGGCCCGGACGACGTGGTCCCGTTCCTGGAGAACGTGACGCGGGGGCGCGGCATCCCCAAGGAACGCCTCAAGGAAGTCGGGCAGCACTACTTCCTCTTCGGCGGGGTCAGCCCCATCAACGACCAGAACCGGGCCCTTCTGGACGCCCTGCGCAAGGACTTCGCCGACCACGGCCTGGACCTGCCGGTCTACTGGGGCAACCGCAACTGGGCGCCGTATCTGACGGACACGCTGCGCGAGATGGTCCGCGACGGCCGCCGCCGCATCCTGGTCCTCGCCACCAGCGCCTACGCCTCGTACTCGGGCTGCCGCCAGTACCGCGAGAACCTCGCCGACGCGCTCGCGGCCGTGCAGGCCGAGGGGCTGGAGCTGCCGAAGGTCGACAAGCTGCGGCACTACTTCAACCACCCCGGCTTCCTCGAGCCCATGATCGACGGGGTGATCCGCTCCCTCGCCGAGCTGCCCGAGGACGTCCGGGACGGGGCGCACATCGCCTTCTCGACGCACTCGATCCCGACGGCCTCCGCCGACACCTCCGGGCCCGTCGAGGACCACGGAGACGGTGGCGCGTACGTCAGGCAGCACCTGGACGTGGCGCAGCTGATCGCGGACGCCGTCCGCGAGCGCACCGGCGTCGACCACCCCTGGCAGCTCGTCTACCAGTCCCGCTCCGGCGCCCCGCACATCCCCTGGCTGGAGCCCGACATCTGCGACCACCTCGAGGAGCGGCACGCGGCCGGTGTCCCGGCCATGGTGATCGCCCCCATCGGCTTCGTCTCCGACCACATGGAGGTCCTCTACGACCTCGACACGGAGGCCAGGGCCAAGGCGGAGGAGCTGGGGCTGCCGATGCGCCGCTCGGCCACCGTCGGCGCCGACCCGAGGTTCGCCGCCGCGGTCCGCGAACTCGTCGTGGAGCGCGCCGCCGTCGAGCGCGGGCAGGAGGTCACGCCCTGCGCGCTGGGCTCCCTCGGGGCGAGCCACCACCTCTGCCCGGTCGGCTGCTGCCCGGCCCGCGCCCCCCGCCCCGCCGCCGCGGGCGCCGACAGCACCTACGCGTGAGGAGCCCCGTGACCGACCCCCTGCACAAGGACCTGCTCGCTCTCGCCCAGGAGGCCGCCCGGCGCGCGGGCGCGCTGCTGCGGGACGGACGCCCGGCCGACCTCGCGGTGGCCGCGACCAAGTCCAGCCCCATCGACGTCGTCACGGAGATGGACATCGCGGCCGAGAAGCTCATCACCGGCCTGATCGCCGAGCGCCGCCCGGACGACGGCATCCTCGGCGAGGAGGGCGCCGCCACGGAGGGCACGAGCGGCGTCCGCTGGGTCATCGACCCGCTCGACGGCACGGTCAACTACCTGTACGGGCTGCCCACCTGGTCCGTCTCCATCGCCGCCGAGCAGGACGGCGAGACCGTCGTCGGAGTCGTCGCGGCCCCGATGCGCGGCGAGACCTTCCACGCGGTGCTCGGCGGCGGAGCCTGGGCCACCGGCGCCTGGGACGGAGAGCGCAGGCTGGCCTGCCGCCCCGCGCCGCCCCTGGACCAGGCCCTGGTCTCGACGGGCTTCAACTACGTGGCCGGGGTCCGCGCCCACCAGGCCGAGGTCGCCCGGCGGCTGATCCCGCTGCTGCGCGACATCCGGCGCGGCGGTTCGGCCGCGGTGGACCTGTGCGACCTGGCCGCCGGACGTCTCGACGGCTACTACGAGCGCGGCCTGCACGCCTGGGACCTCGCGGCGGGCGACCTGATCGCCCGGGAGGCGGGCGCGCTGACCGGTGGACGCCCCGGAGAGCGCCCGTCAGGGGATCTGACAGTCGCGGCTACCCCGGGCGTCTTCGAGCCCCTCCAGCGCCTCCTGGAGGACTTCGGCGCCTGGCACGACTGACCCCCGGAACGACGAAGACGGGCCCCGGCGCTGGATTCGCCGGGGCCCGCTCCGTACGGCCTGATCAGACGCTCGTCGCGCCGACCTCCACACCGTGCTCGGCCGCGAGGCGGCGCAGGTCGTCGAGCTCGCCCTGCTCCACCTCGACGAGGAAGTCGTCGCCCTCGTCGCGAGCCCGGGACAGATCGGACTCGGTCGCCCTTATGCGCTGCAGAAGTCCTGCGGTGAATGCGTCCATGCTGCGCCCCCTCGTCCTGGGTCGTGGGTCGTTGGCACGGGGGTGTGCCGTTCGGAAGGGACGATCACGTCTCCGGTGGATGCCCAGCGCCGCTCAGCTGGGCGGCGACGGTGCCGGACACCCACGCCCGCCCTGCGGAAGCGGGTTGAGGCGCACCGCACGGTGGTGCGGTGCCAGCAGAGCGTGATCGTGGGATGTAAAGCCGTCCTCCCCAAGCTCCCTTCCGTGGAAACCTAACCGCGGGAGAAAATCTCGTATTCCGCATCGGGCCCCGCACCCTCACCCGCCTTACCTCCGACTTATGGCCGAAAAGGGCAGGATGGAGGGCAACACCAACAGACCGTCGAAGACACCCCTGCCCGGCTGCGCCTGTGCGGCGCTACGCGGGTGGACATCAGGAAGGACCAGGGACGTGCGCGTACTCGTCGTCGAGGACGAGCAACTGCTCGCCGATGCGGTGGCCACCGGGCTGCGCCGGGAGGCCATGGCCGTCGACGTCGTGTACGACGGCGCGGCCGCCCTCGAGCGCATCGGCGTCAACGACTACGACGTGGTCGTCCTCGACCGTGACCTCCCGCTCGTGCACGGCGATGACGTCTGCCGCAAGATCGTCGAGCTCGGCATGCCCACGCGCGTGCTGATGCTCACGGCCTCCGGTGACGTCAGCGACCGGGTGGAGGGCCTGGAGATCGGCGCCGACGACTATCTGCCCAAGCCGTTCGCGTTCAGTGAGCTCATCGCGCGCGTGCGGGCCCTCGGCCGGCGCACCAGCGTGCCCCTGCCGCCGGTCCTGGAGCGCTCCGGCATCAAGCTCGACCCCAACCGCCGCGAGGTCTTCCGCGACGGCAAGGAGGTCCAGCTCGCGCCCAAGGAGTTCGCCGTCCTGGAGGTGCTGATGCGCAGCGAGGGCGCCGTCGTCTCGGCGGAGCAACTGCTGGAGAAGGCCTGGGACGAGAACACCGACCCGTTCACGAACGTCGTCCGCGTGACGGTCATGACCCTGCGCCGCAAGCTCGGCGAGCCGCCCGTCATCGTCACCGTCCCCGGCTCCGGCTACCGGATCTGATACGCCGTGGCAGCGACTCCCGCGCCTCCCCAGGCGCCCCCGAAGCCGACCTGGGACCCCCGGCGGCCCGCTCCGCCGCTCCCCTGGCTGCGTCCGACCATCCGCATAAGGCTCACGCTGCTCTACGGCGGCATGTTCCTGATCGCCGGCATCCTGCTGCTGTCGATCATCTATCTGCTGGCCGCGCAGGCGCTGAACGTGGGCAGCGAGCTGCCGTTCAAGATCGTCGAGGGCAAGGTCACCAGCGACATCTGCAACCTGCCCGACCAGGCCTCGCCCAGCGAGTTCAACCACGCCATGAACCAGTGCGTGAACGACCAGCGTCAGGCCGCCCTGGACAACCTGCTCAGTCGCTCGCTCCTGGCCCTGCTGGGCCTGGCGGTCATCGCCTTCGCCTTCGGCTACGCGATGGCCGGCCGGGTCCTGTCGCCGCTGGGCCGGATCACCCGCACCGCGCGCGCGGTGGCGGGCTCCGACCTGTCCCGCCGGATCGAGCTGGACGGCCCGGACGACGAGCTGAAGGAGCTGGCGGACACCTTCGACGACATGCTGGAGCGGCTGCAGCGCGCCTTCACCGCCCAGCAGCGCTTCGTGGGCAACGCCTCGCACGAGCTGAGAACACCGCTGGCGATCAACCGGACGCTCCTGGAGGTCCACCTGTCCGACCCGGGCGCGCCGGTGGAACTCCAGCAACTCGGCAAGACGCTGCTGGCCACCAACGAGCGCAGCGAGCAACTCGTCGAGGGCCTGCTGCTGCTCGCCCGCAGCGACAACCAGATCGTCGAGCGGGGCCCGGTGGACCTCGCCGAGGTCGCCGAGCAGGCCATCGACCAGGTGCACGGCGAGGCCGAGGCCAAGGGCGTGCGCATCCGGGGCGAGCAGAAGCCCGCCGTCGTCCAGGGCAACGGCGTGCTGCTGGAGCGGATCGCCCTCAACCTGGTGCAGAACGCCGTGCGGTACAACGTGGCCGAGGACGGCTGGGTCGAGGTCACCACGGACGTCCAGCACGGCCAGGCCGTCCTGGTCGTCTCCAATACGGGCCCGGTCGTACCGGCGTACGAGATCGACAATCTCTTCGAGCCGTTCCGGCGGCTGCGCACCGAGCGCACGGGCAGCGACAAGGGCGTAGGACTCGGTCTGTCGATCGTCCGGTCGGTGGCCCGGGCGCACGGCGGGCACATCTACGCACAGCCGCGCGAAGGGGGTGGGCTCGTGATGCGAGTCACGCTGCCCGTCTGAGATCATGTCGCCGATCAACTCGGCGACACACGGGGATGTTCGCTTTGCGCTGAATTTTCGAGATCGCACCGCGAGTGCCCTGTGTGTGATCGATCACAGAGGCGCTTTTCCGGCCATCTACTCTCCGTCTACTCTCCGTGATCATGCACCCTGTCGGAAAGCCGGGAAAATCCCGGTTTTCGGGGGTCTTGATCACGGGAAGTACACGGTGAGACGCCTTTGTAGTGCGGCATTCGGACCGTGTACGGTCCCCATCGCCATCCAAGCCGATCACTCATGAGGAGTCCGGTTGGGTGTCGATTGAGTAACAGACCTTGATGTGAGGCAAAATCTCCGCCTCAGGTCGGGCACAAGTCCGGCCTCTCACGCGTTACGTGCGCTGGAGACACCGCAGACACCCAGAGGGGGAGAGCGACATGGCAACCGATTACGACACTCCACGCAAGACCGATGACGACGTTGACTCGGACAGCCTCGAAGAGCTGAAGGCTCGGAGGAACGACAAGTCGGCCTCCGCAGTGGACGTCGACGAGTTCGAGGCCGCGGAAGGCCTCGAGCTGCCCGGCGCCGATCTCTCGAACGAGGAGCTGGCAGTCCGAGTGCTCCCGAAGCAGCAGGACGAGTTCACCTGCATGAGCTGCTTCCTGGTGCACCACCGCAGCCAGCTGGCCCGGGAGAAGAACGGTCAGCCGATCTGCCGCGACTGCGACTGAGGACGGGTCGGCCGTGACTGGCTCGACCCCTCCCTGGAAGCGCCGCTTCTCCAAGCGGAAAGCGGACGAAGGGCCGATCGACGGCCCGCACGGCGCACGTGACGACGAGCGAGGCTCAACCGGTACGGGGGCGGCCTCGCTCGAACCGGCAGCGGACCGGGGTGACCTCCCGGCGTCCGTCGACGTCCCCGCACCCGTCGCCCGACGACGGGCGGGGGCGATCCGGGAGAGGGCCTGGGAAGGCGCTCGCAAGGGCGGCGAACGGGCCCGTGCGGGGCTCGCGCACCTCGCCGACCGGATCATCGAACTGGCCCCGCGCGTCCCCGTACGGGACCTGGCGACCCTGCGCCGGCAGTTCCCGGGCCTCGGGCCGGAGGAGCTCGCGGACAAACTCGTCGCGGGCGCGGCGAAGGCGACGGCCACGGTCGGAGCCGGCATCGGCGCCGCGGCGATGCTTCCCGTGCCGCCCGCGATGCCGACAGAACTGGCCGCCGAGATCACCGGCGTCGCGGCGATCGAGCTGAAGCTGATCGCCGAACTCCACGAGGTCTACGGCGTACGGCCCGCCGGCAGCCTCAAGCAGCGCAGCACGGCGTACCTCGACGCCTGGTCGGGGGAGCGCGGGATCGACGCGACCAAGCCGTCGACGCTGAGCACGGCGCTGAACAGCCGCATGAAGCGCGAGCTGCGGCAGCGGATCATGAAGCGGATGGTCCGCAGCATGCCGAACCTGGTGCCGTTCCTCATCGGCGCCGCCGTCGGGGCCGCCATGAACCGCAGCGAGACGAGAAAGCTCGCAGCCCGGATCCGTGAGGACCTGCGCAAGATCCAGGTGCCCTGGGAGGACGTGGAGGCGCTCCCCGCCCTGGAGCGTCCGGCGGACGCCCTCGAGATGGGCGAGATCACCGAAGACCCCTTGGGCCGCCTCGACGAGAGAGACGACAAGCGCGACGACGGACGCTGAGGCGACGCCGAGGCGGGACTCGCGGGCCGTCCGTCATCAGCCTCCGGATGACGGCCCGCGCAAGTGTGCTACGCCGACTTCGCCGCCCTCAGCGCCTCCGCCAGGCGCTCCGGCTCGCGCGTGGACAGGTACAGATACGGAGTCGGGTCCTCCGGGTCCGTGACCTCCACGCGCAGGGCCCTGGGGATGTAGGCGCGCAGCAGCATGAAGGCGCGCGGGTCGGCCTTGTGGGTGCGCCAGGCGCGGGTCTCCTCCGCGTCCAGGACCTCCGCCTCGCCCAGCGCCGCCACCGGGATCTTCGCCTCGCCCGCGATCAGGGAATCGCCCACCACACGGATGCGGACCGAGCCGTACGAACTCGCGGCGACGGCCGCCACCGCCGTGCCGCCGGCCAGGCCGCCGAGCATCGGCAGCGTGCCGAACGGGAACAGGACCAGGGCCATGGAGACCCCGACCAGGAACGAGATCAGCCACCAGGACCGGGGAGCGGTCAGGCGTTCTTCGTACGGGGCGGCGGAGAGCTGCATGGAGCCAAGCTTGACACGGTGTCGGGAAGGGGCCGACGCGCGGGTAAGGTCTCCGGCTGTGAGTCGTACTTCCAGTGCTCTTCAGCCTCCGGCCGACGCCGTACGACCGGTGCGGCATCCGGATGCCCCGGCGCCCGGTGAGTCCCTCGGCGCGCACTACGGCCAGTGTTTCGGCTGTGGCGGCGAGCAGCCGCACGGGCTGCACCTGGAGGCCCGGGCCGGCGAGGGTGTGTCGATCACGGCCGAGTTCACCGTGCAGCCCGCCCATCAGGGCGCCCCGGGCCTCGCTCACGGCGGTGTGCTCACCTCCGCCCTGGACGAGGCACTCGGCTCGCTGAACTGGCTGTTGCGCACCATCGCCGTGACCGGACGGCTGGAGACCGACTTCGTGATGCCCGTGCCCGTCGGCACCACGCTGTACCTGGAGGCGGAGGTGACGGCGGTGGCCGGGCGGAAGATCTACTCGACCGCCACCGGACGCGTCGGCGGCCCCGACGGGCCCGTCGCCGTGCGTGCCGACGCGCTCTTCATCGAGGTCAAGGTCGACCACTTCGTCGACCACGGCCGCCAGGAGGAGATCCAGGCGGCCATGAACGACCCGGACCAGATCCGGCGCGCCCGCGCCTTCGAGGTGAACCCGTGAGCCCGGAAAGCCCCCTCGTTCCCGTGAACCCCACGAGCTCCGTGAGTCGTGCGCCCGTGGACGTGCTGATCCGGCGCGTCGATCCGGACGTACCGCTTCCGTCGTATGCGCACCCCGGGGACGCGGGAGCCGATCTGCGTACCACCGAGGCGTGCCGGCTGGCGCCGGGCGAGCGGGCCGTGCTGCCCACGGGAGTGTCTGTGGCGCTGCCGGAGGGGTACGCGGCCTTCGTGCACCCCCGGTCCGGCCTGGCCGCCCGCTGCGGCATCGCCCTGGTGAATGCCCCGGGGACGGTTGATGCCGGGTACCGTGGGGAGATCAAGGTGATCGTGGTGAATCTCGACCCGCGCGAGGACGTGCGGTTCGAGCGCTTCGACCGGATTGCCCAACTGGTCGTCCAGCAGGTCGAGAGGGTCCGCTTCCAGGAGGTGGCGGAGCTTCCCGGCTCCGCGCGGGCCGAGGGGGGCTTCGGGTCCACCGGAGGACACGCCGCGGTGGACGGGACGAGCGGCACAAGCGGTCAGGCCGCCCTGGGCGGTCGGGCGGGTGGGAATCGATACGCTTCGGTCGTATCCGACCGGGAAGGACAGTGACGTGTTCGGACGTCGCAAGAAGAGGGATGCCGCCGAGGACGCGGCCGGCGAGGCCGAGCAGGTCGTCGACGGTGTCGACAGTGAGGCGGGCGGCGAGGACGAGCGCCTGAGGCTCGAGCCGGCGCCGCGGCCCGACGGGCCCTGGGACAGCTCCGAGGTGCGCGACCCGGGCGAGGGCCGGGTCGACCTGGGCGGTCTGTTCGTGCCGGGCGTCGACGGCATGGAGCTGCGGGTCGAGGTCGCGGGTGACGCGATCGTGGCGGCGACGGTCGTGCTGCGGGACAGCGCCATCCAGTTGCAGGCCTTCGCCGCGCCCAAGCGCGAGGGCATCTGGGGCGAGGTGCGCGAGGAGATCGGCTCGGGCATCACCCAGCAGGGCGGCATCGTCGACGAGGTCGAGGGTCCGCTGGGCTGGGAGCTGCGGGCCCAGGTGCCGGTGCAGCTGCCGGACGGCACCGGCGGCTTCCAGGTCGTGCGGTTCGTCGGTGTGGACGGCCCCCGCTGGTTCCTGCGCGGGGTCATCTCGGGTCAGGGCGCGGTGCAGCCGCAGGCCGCCGGGCTGCTGGAGCAGATCTTCCGGGACACCGTCGTGGTCCGTGGCGAGGGCCCGATGGCGCCCCGCGACCCGATCGTCCTGAAGCTGCCCAACGACGCCCAGATGGTCCCCGAGGGCATCCAGCAGGAGGAGGAGGGCTCCCGTTTCGCCGGCGGAATGGGCCAGCTCCAGCGCGGACCGGAGATCACCGAGGTCCGCTGAGCACCACAGAGTCAACAGGGCCGCGCCCCCCGGGGGGTGCGGCCCTTTCTCGTGCTTCGTGCGGGGAGCCTTGACGGGGCATTGGTCCGTACCTACCGTCTCCGTCCAACGCGTCTGTTCATAAAGGCGCTTTACGTTCACATACGAGAACGGAAGGCCCCCCACGTTATGCGCAGAACCGCACTCCTGGCGGCCGCGGCCGCCCTCGTCGCCGGTGCCCTCGTCCGGCCCGCCGACGCCGCTCCCAGCGCCCCCGCCACCTTCGTCCACCCCGGAGTCACCGTCTCCAAGGGCCAGTTGGACTTCACCCGCTCCAAGGTCAACGCGGGCGCCCAGCCCTGGAAGGGCGCCTTCGACCGGATGATGGCGAGCAAGTACGCCGACCTGAACCGCACGCCCAAGCCCCGGGCGGTCGTCGAGTGCGGTTCGTACTCCAACCCCAACAACGGCTGCACCGACGAACGCGAGGACGCGATCGCCGCCTACACCCAGGCCCTGGCCTGGTACGTCACCCGCGACGAACGGCACGCGCGCAAGGCCATCGAGCTGATGGACGCCTGGTCCGCCGTGATCCGGGACCACACCAACAGCAACGCGCCCCTCCAGACGGGCTGGGCCGGCTCCTCCTGGCCCAAGGCCGCCGAGATCATCAAGTACACGTACACCGGCACCTGGGCCAACTCCGGCCGCTTCGCCACCATGCTCCGGAACGTCTACCTGCCCGAGGTGATCAACGGCTCGAACTCCAACGGCAACTGGGAGCTGTCGATGATGGAGGCCGCCGTCGGCATCTCCGTCTTCCTGGAGGACAAGGCGTCGTATGACAAGGCCATGGCCAAGTTCCGTACGCGCACGGCCGCCTACGTCTACCTGGCCTCCGACGGCGACCTGCCGAAGACCGTGCCGAGCCAGAACCTGAACACCCGGGAGAAGATCGTCAAGTACTGGCAGGGCCAGTCGACCTTCGTGGACGGCCTCAGCCAGGAGACCTGCCGGGACTTCACGCACACCGGATACGGCCTCTCGGCCGTCTCGCACGTCGCCGAGACCAGCCGGATCCAGGGGCAGGACCTCTACGGCACCGACGTCGGCGAGCGACTGCGGCACGGGCTGGGCTTCCACGCCAAGTACCAGCTCGGCGCCGCCGCCCCGGGCTGGCTGTGCGGCGGCTCCCTGAAGCTCGGGCTCGGGCCGGTCCCCGAGGTGGGCCACAACGCCCTGGCCAACCGTCTCGGACACGCCATGACCAACACCGAGACGCTGACCCTGCGCGGCCGCCCCGCCGGCAGCAACAACCTCTTCGTCGCCTGGGAGACCCTCACCCACGGCGACAACCCCGCGTGACCCGCTGAACGGCCGGGCGCGTCAGGGTTTCGTCAAAGACGGCCCCGCCGACGCGCCCGGCACCGATGTGCCGCTCTTCCCGGCCGTAAGGTCGAGGCCGCGCAGGCAGCGGACCGGAAGACAATGGGGCCATGGCACGGGGCAAGCTTCGGATCCACCTCGGTGCGGCACCGGGCGTCGGCAAGACGTACGCGATGCTCTCCGAGGCGCACCGCCGTATCGAGCGGGGCACCGACTGCGTGGCCGCCTTCGTCGAGCACCACGACAGGCCGCGCACCGAGGCGCTGCTGCACGGCCTGGAGCAGGTGCCGCGCCGGCGGCCGGAGTACCGCGGCGGCGTCCTCCCCGAGATGGACCTCGACGCCGTCCTCGCCCGCCGCCCGCAGGTCGCCCTGGTGGACGAACTGGCCCACGCCAACGCCCCCGGCTCCCGCAACGCCAAGCGCTGGCAGGACGTGGAGGAACTGCTCGCGGCCGGGATCGACGTCGTCTCGACCGTCGGCATCCAGCACCTGGAATCCCTCGGTGACGTCGTCGAGTCGATCACCGGTGTGCGGCAGCGGGAGACCGTGCCGGACGAGGTCGTACGGCGGGCCGACGAGGTCGAGCTGGTCGACGTGTCGCCCGAGGCGCTGCGGCGGCGGCTGGCGCACGGCAACATTTACACCCCTGACAAGGTCGACGCGGCCCTGTCGAACTCCTTCCGCCCGGGCAACCTGGCCGCCCTGCGCGAGCTGGCGCTGCTGTGGATGGCCGACCGGGTCGACGCCCACCTCACCCAGTACCGCGGTGAGCACCAGGGGGCGAGGATCCGGGCTTCGCGCGAGCGGATCGTGGTCGGCCTGACCGGCGGCCCCGAGGGCCGGACGCTCATCCGCCGGGCCGCACGGCTGGCCGACAGGGGGGCCGGCGGCGAGGTGCTGGCCGTCTACATAGCCCGCAGCGACGCGCTGACCTCGGCCTCGCCCGAGGAACTGGTGACGCAGCGGGCCCTCGTCGAGGACCTCGGCGGAACGTTCCACCACGTGGTCGGCGACGACATACCCGACGCGCTGCTCGCCTTCGCCCGCGGGGTGGACGCCACCCAGCTCGTGCTGGGCTCCTCGCGCCGCAAGACCTGGCAGTACGTCTTCGGGCCCGGCGTGGGCGCGACGGTCGCCCGCCGGTCCGGCTCCGGCCTCGACGTGCACATCGTCACCCACGAGGAAGTCGCCAAGGGCCGCGGACTGCCGGTGTCCCGGGGCGCGCGTCTCGGGCGCTCACGCCGGGTGTGGGGCTGGGTGACCGGTGTCGCCGGCCCGCCGGCCCTGGCGGCGCTGCTCCACGCCGTCGACCTGGGCCTCGCCAACGACATGCTGCTGTTCCTGGCGCTGACCGTGGCCGCGGCCCTGCTGGGCGGGCTGTTCCCGGCGCTGGCCTCGGCGGCGGTCGGCTCCCTGCTGCTGAACTACTTCTACTCGCCGCCCCTGCACCGGTGGACCATCGCCGACCCGAAGAACATCGTCGCCATCGCGATCTTCGTGGCCGTCGGGGTCGCGGTGGCCTCCGTGGTCGACCTCGCCGCCCGCCGCACCCACCAGGCGGCCCGGCTGCGGGCCGAGTCCGAGATCCTGTCCTTCCTCGCGGGCAACGTGCTGCGCGGCGAGACCGGCCTGGAGGACCTGCTGGAACGGGTCCGGGAGACCTTCGGCATGGAGTCGGCGGCCCTGCTGGAGAGGGCGGGCGACGTCGAGCCGTGGACCTGCGCCGGCCGCGTCGGGCGGGGACGTCCCGTCGAGCGGCCCGACCAGGCGGATGTGGACATGCCGGTCGGGGACCACATGGCGCTCGCGCTGACCGGCCGCGTCCTGCCCGCCGAGGACCGCCGCGTGCTGGCCGCCTTCGCCGCCCAGGCCGCCGTCGTCCTGGACCGCCGACGGCTCCGGGAGGAGGCCGACCGGGCCCGCGCGCTCGCCGAGGGCAACCGCATCCGTACGGCGCTGCTCGCCGCCGTCAGCCACGACCTGCGCACCCCGCTCGCCGGGATCAAGGCGGCGGTGACCTCCCTGCGCTCGGCGGACGTCGAGTGGTCCGAGGAGGACCGGGCCGAGCTGCTGGCGGGCATCGAGGAGGGCGCCGACCGCCTCGACCACCTCGTCGGCAACCTGCTCGACATGTCCCGGCTCCGGACCGGCACGGTCACCCCGCTGATCCGCGGGATCGACCTCGACGAGGTGGTGCCGATGGCGCTCGGCGGCGTACCCGAGGGCAGCGTCGGCCTGGACGTCCCGGAGACCCTGCCCATGGTCGGCGTGGATCCAGGGCTGCTGGAGCGGGCCATGGCCAACCTCGTCGAGAACGCCGTCAAGTACAGTCCGTCCGGCACGCCCGTGCTGGTCGCCGCCAGTGCGCTCGCCGACCGGGTGGAGGTGCGGGTGGTCGACCGGGGGCCGGGCGTCCCCGACGAGGCCAAGGAGCGCATCTTCGAGCCTTTCCAGCGCTACGGCGACGCCCCGCGCGGCGCCGGCGTGGGACTGGGGCTCGCGGTGGCGCGCGGCTTCGCCGAGGCCATGGGCGGCACGCTCGCCGCCGAGGACACCCCCGGCGGCGGGCTCACCATGGTCCTCACCCTCCGCTCGGCGGGGCCTCGCCCGGAAGGTGACAACGTGGCGGAACACCCGGCAGAACCGGAAAGGCAGGCCTCCTCATGACCCGTGTGCTGGTGGTCGACGACGAGCCGCAGATGGTGCGCGCCCTCGTGATCAACCTCAGGGCACGCGCGTACGAGGTCGACGCCGCCCACGACGGCGCCACCGCCCTCCGGCTCGCCGCCGCCCGCCACCCCGACGTGGTCGTCCTCGACCTCGGCCTGCCCGACATGGACGGCGTCGAGGTGATCAGGGGCCTGCGCGGCTGGACCCGCGTGCCGATCCTGGTGCTGTCCGCCCGGCACTCCTCCGACGAGAAGGTCCAGGCGCTGGACGCGGGCGCCGACGACTACGTCACCAAGCCCTTCGGCATGGACGAACTGCTGGCCCGGCTGCGGGCCGCCGTGCGCCGGGCCGAACCGGCCGGGGACGGTGCCGACGACGTGATCGTGGAGACCGGCGAGTTCACCGTCGACCTGGCCGCGAAGAAGGTCGGCCGCGCCGGGAAGGACGTACGGCTGACCCCCACGGAGTGGCACCTGCTGGAGGTCCTCGTCCGCAACAGGGGCCGCCTGGTCGGGCAGAAGCGGCTGCTCCAGGAGGTGTGGGGGCCGTCGTACGGGACGGAGACCAACTATCTGCGCGTGTACATGGCGCAGCTGCGGCGGAAGCTGGAGGCGGACCCCTCCCGCCCGAAGCACTTCATCACGGAGCCCGGGATGGGGTACCGGTTCGAGAAGTGAGGTCCAGCGAGGTCCTCGGGGTCCGCGGAGCCCCGGGACTACATGGCTGTCAGCCGCCCCCGGTACCCTCTAGACATGAGTGCTGTTCCTCGTTCGCAGAAGCCTGCGGGCCGGTTCCGGCGCATGCTCGACCGGCTCTCCTCGTCACAGGAGGACCTGGAGTCCGAGGAGCTGCGCGAGGACACCGAGACCACGGGCTGTATCAGGATCGGAGACTGCCAGGACCGGCAGATAGTGACGGTTACTGGTACCTTGCGCACGGTCACCCTGCGGCCGCGCGCCGGCGTCCCGGCCCTGGAGGCCGAGCTGTTCGACGGCTCCGCCGCGCTGGACGTGGTGTGGCTCGGCAGGCGCTCCATCGTGGGCATAGAACCGGGGCGCAAGCTGATCGCATCGGGCCGGATCTCGATGAGCCGGGGCCGCCGGGTGCTGTTCAATCCCAAGTACGAACTGAGACCCCTCGGACGGGAGTAGCCGGTGACGTCGCTCGACAAGCCGACCGAAGAGACATCTGCGGACGACGCCCGGGCGGTGACCGAGGCCGCCCTGTTCGAAGCGTTCGGCGGCGTGCGGGGCATGGTCGAGACGGTGGTGCCCGGCCTGCTCTTCGTCACCATCTACACGATCAACAAGGATCTGCACCTGTCGGCGATCGCGGCGCTGGCCGTGTCGCTGGTGCTGGTCGTGGTCCGGCTGGTGATGAAGGACACCGTCAAGCACGCCTTCAGCGGAGTCTTCGGCGTGGCCTTCGGTGTCGTCTTCGCGATGATGACCGGCAACGCCAAGGACTTCTACCTGCCCGGCATGCTCTACACGCTGGGCCTGGGACTCGCCTACATCATCACCACCCTGTGCGGTGTCCCGCTGATCGGGCTGATCCTCGGGCCGGTCTTCAAGGAGAACCTCTCCTGGCGCACGCGGAACCCCGGTCGCAAGAAGGCGTACGCGAAGGCCAGTTACGCGTGGGGCGCGATCCTGCTCGCCAAGTGCGCGATCCTCTTCCCGCTGTACTGGTGGGCCGACACGACACAGCTGGGCTGGGTCCTGGTCGCCCTGAAGATCCCGCCGTTCCTGCTCGCCGTGTGGCTGACCTGGGTCTTCCTGGCGAAGGCGCCCGCGCCGATCGACGTGTTCGCGGAGATGGAGGCGGAGGAGAAGGCCGCGGAGGAGAGGGAACGGGGAGCTGCTGCTCGGTCCGCCGAGTAGTGACCGGCGTTTGTGCCGGACTTCCTGGGGGCTCCGCCCTCAGACCCCCAGGGCCTATGCCCATCCGCCGCCCGACGCGGTCGGCCGAGAGGTGAAGCAAGCGGAAGGGGCGTCCCGGAGATCCGGGACGCCCCTTCCTGCTTGTTCCCCGCGGGGACCCGCTCAGCTCGCCGCGCTGTCCCGGCGTACCGACAGCAGGTCCTCCAGCTGCTCCTCACGGGCCTGCGCGGCCACGAAGAGGAGTTCGTCGCCCGCCTCCAGGGAGTCCTCCCGGGAGGGCGTCAGGACGCGCGTGCCGCGGATGATCGTGACCAGGGACGTGTCCTCGGGCCACTCGACGTCCCCGACCTGCGTGCCGGCCAGGGCCGACTCCTCCGGCAGGGTCAGCTCGACCAGGTTGGCGTCGCCGTGGCTGAAGCGGAGCAGGCGGACCAGGTCGCCCACGCTCACCGCCTCCTCGACCAGGGCCGACATCAGACGCGGTGTGGAGACGGCGACGTCCACGCCCCAGGACTCGTTGAACAGCCACTCGTTCTTCGGGTTGTTCACCCGGGCGACCACCCGCGGAACGCCGTACTCCGTCTTGGCGAGGAGCGAGACGACCAGGTTCACCTTGTCGTCGCCGGTCGCGGCGATGACGACGTTGCAGCGCTGGAGCGCCGCCTCGTCCAGGGACGTGATCTCGCAGGCGTCGGCCAGCAGCCACTCGGCCTGCGGGACCCGTTCGACCGAGATGGCGGTCGGTGCCTTGTCGATCAGCAGGACCTCGTGGCCGTTCTCCAGCAGCTCGCCCGCGATCGAGCGGCCGACCGCGCCGGCACCGGCAATGGCGACCCTCATCAGTGACCGCCCTCCTCTTCGGGACCCTTGGCGAACACAGCCTCGACCTTGTCGACCTCGTCGGTGCGCATCATCACGTGCACCAGATCACCCTCCTGCAACACCGTCTGTGAGGTGGGCAGGACCGCCTCGCCGAGCCGGGTCAGGAACGCCACGCGCACGCCGGTCTCCTCCTGGATCCGGCTGATCTTGTGACCGACCCAGGCGGGGGAGGTGTGCACCTCGGCGAGCTGGACGCCCCCGGTGGGGTCGCGCCACAGCGGCTCGGCGCCCGAGGGGAGCAGGCGGCGCAGCATCTGGTCGGCCGTCCAGCGGACGGTCGCGACGGTGGGGATCCCCAGGCGCTGGTAGACCTCGGCGCGGCGGGGGTCGTAGATGCGGGCGGCGACGTTCTCGATGCCGAACATCTCGCGGGCCACGCGCGCGGCGATGATGTTGGAGTTGTCGCCGCTGGAGACGGCGGCGAAGGCACCGGCCTCCTCGATGCCCGCCTCGCGCAGGGTGTCCTGGTCGAAGCCGACCCCGGTGACCCGGCGGCCGCCGAAGGAGGACCCCAGGCGGCGGAAGGCGGTGGGGTCCTGGTCGACCACGGCGACCGTGTGGCCCTGTTGCTCCAGGTTCTGGGCCAAGGCGGAGCCCACCCTTCCGCAACCCATGATCACAATATGCATCGCGTCACACCGTGCTTCCTACGGGCCCTCTGACCGTCAACAATGTCCTGCTCATGTCTCTCTTTCGGCTCGCCAGGCACCAGTCGCGGCCTGAGTGCGGGCCGCCAGGCAACATCATGCCGGGGGAATCACGCCATGATGCCTTCCGGGGGCGGTGCCGCGTTCGACTGCCCGAGTCCAACGTATCGGCAAAGTCGAGGGGGTTGCCGAGGGCCCTGCCGGGCCCCGGCGGGGAGGGAACCGACATGAGTACCGAGATCGACGTCCTCGTCCTGGGCGGCGCGGGCGTGGACACGATCGTGCACGTGCCCGAGCTGCCCGTGCCGTTCGCAGACAGCCACATGATCCGGCCCGGGATCGTGACGCGCGCGGGCCAGAGCGGGGACTTCGTCGCGCTGGCCGCGAGCGCGCTGGGGCTGCGCACGCACCACGTCGACATGCTGGGCGACGACCCCGAGGGCGACCTGGTCCGGGCCCTGCACCGGGACCGCGGCATCGCGCTGACCGCCGTCCCCCAGCCGCTCGGCACCAAGCGCGCCGTCAACCTCGTCGGCCCCGACGGCAGACGGCTGTCGCTGTACGACGCCACGCGCTCGGCGGAGACGGACCGGCTGCCCGAGGCCGTGCTGCGGGAACTGGCCGCGGTCAGCCGGCACGCCCATGTCGTCATCACCCAGCCGTGCGCCCACGCGCTGCCGGTCCTGCGCGAGGCGGGCATCACGATCTCGACCGACCTGCACGACTGGGACGGCTCCGACCTCTACCACGAGACCTTCGCCCACCAGGCCGACCTGGTCTTCCTCTCCTGCACGGCACTGGCCGACCCGGAGCGGACCATGCGGCGGATCACCGAGCGGGGCCGGGCCCGGACCGTCGTCGCCACCGCCGGCGCGGAGGGCGCGTACCTGCTGGCCGACGGCGAGCTGACCCACGTACCCGCCGCCCCGCCCCCGGCACCGGTCGTCGACTCCAACGGCGCGGGCGACGCCTTCGCCGCCGCGTTCCTCCACGCCTGGCTGCAGGGCGCCCCGCCCCACCACTGCGCCCTGCACGGCACGGTGGCCGGGGCATACGCCTGCACGGTCCCGTCGACCCGGACGGACAGCATCGGGCGGGAGGAACTGCTGGCCGGGGTGGCGGAACTGGAGCGGGCGCCAGGCTCGTATCTCCAGGGAGTGTCCGGCTCTCTAGGGAGTGTCCGGCGAGACGTTCTTGCGGCGGCTGATGCTCCGCACGCTCGCCGCGGTGAGGATTCCGAGGACGAAGAGTGTGGCCGCGGCGCCGATCAGTTCTGCGGTGGGGTGCATGGGACCTCCAGAGGCGGCGACGGCCGGGAGACGGGCGGGGCTTAGTCATATAGGCATGGGATCCGGGTGACCTGCCGAATCCGCAGCCGCAGCAGCCTCTGAATTCACTCGGAGAGCAGACGGAACGCCGATGAGGGGTGGCGGGTGGGCGAGCCCGCAATCGAACGCTTACGATCCACTGTTGTGTCCAAACTGACCGACGTGCCCAAACGGATCCTGATCGGGCGCGCACTGCGCAGTGACCGGCTGGGGGAAACACTCCTGCCGAAGCGCATCGCACTACCCGTCTTCGCCTCCGACCCGCTGTCCTCCGTCGCGTACGCGCCGGGGGAGGTGCTGCTGGTCCTGTCGATCGCGGGTGTGACGGCGTACCACTTCAGTCCGTGGATCGCGGTCGCGGTCGTGGTGCTGATGTTCACCGTGGTGGCGTCGTACCGGCAGAACGTGCACGCCTACCCCAGCGGTGGCGGCGACTACGAGGTGGCGAACACCAACCTCGGCCCCAAGGCCGGCCTGACGGTCGCCAGCGCGCTGCTTGTCGACTACGTCCTCACCGTCGCCGTGTCGATCTCCTCCGGCATCGAGAACCTGGGCTCCGCGATCCCGTTCGTGGTCGAGCACAAGGTGCTCTGCGCGATCGGCGTGATCGTGCTGCTGACCCTGATGAACCTGCGCGGGGTGAGGGAATCGGGCTCGCTGTTCGCGATCCCGACGTACATCTTCGTCGCGGGTGTCTTCACCATGATCGCCTGGGGTGCCTTCCGCGGACTGGTCCTGGACGACACCATGCGGGCCCCGACGGCGGACTACGCCATCAAGCCCGAGCACCAGGGCCTGGCCGGCTTCGCCCTGGTCTTCCTGCTGCTGCGCGCCTTCTCCTCCGGCTGCGCCGCCCTCACCGGCGTCGAGGCGATCTCCAACGGCGTCCCGGCCTTCCGCAAGCCCAAGTCGAAGAACGCCGCGACCACCCTCGCCATGATGGGGCTGCTCGCCGTCACCATGTTCTGCGGCATCATCGCGCTGGCCGCCGCGACCGACGTCCGCATGGCCGAGAACCCGGCCCGCGACCTCGTCCACAACGGTGTCCCGCTCGGCGCGGACTACGTGCAGAACCCGGTGATCTCCCAGGTCGCCGAGGCCGTTTTCGGCAAGGGCAGCTTCCTGTTCATCGTGCTGGCCGCGGCCACCGCGCTCGTGCTGTTCCTCGCCGCGAACACCGCCTACAACGGCTTCCCGCTGCTCGGCTCGATCCTCGCCCAGGACCGCTACCTGCCGCGCCAGCTGCACACCCGCGGCGACCGCCTCGCCTTCTCCAACGGCATCGTGCTCCTCGCGGGCGCCGCCGGACTGCTCGTGGGCGTCTACGGCGCCGACTCCACGCGCCTGATCCAGCTGTACATCGTCGGCGTGTTCGTGTCCTTCACGCTCAGCCAGACCGGCATGGTCCGGCACTGGAATCGCCACCTGGCCACCGAGCAGGACCAGGCCAAGCGCCGCCACATGATCCGCTCGCGCGCCATCAACGCCTTCGGCGCCTTCTTCACCGGCCTCGTGCTGGTGGTCGTCCTCGTCACCAAGTTCACGCACGGTGCGTGGGTCGCCCTGCTCGGCATGGTGATCTTCTACGCGACGATGACGGCGATCCGTAAGCACTACGACCGCGTCGCCGAGGAGATCGCCGCCCCCGAGGGCCCGAGCGACGACAGCGTACGGCCGTCCCGCATCCACTCCGTCGTCCTGATCTCCAAGATCCACCGCCCGACGCTGCGCGCCCTGGCCTACGCCAAGCTGATGCGCTCGGACAGCCTGGAGGCCCTGAGCGTCAACGTCGACCCGGCGGAGACCAAGGCGCTGCGCGAGGAGTGGGAGCGGCGCGGCATCGACGTACCGCTGAAGGTCCTGGACTCGCCCTACCGCGAGATCACGCGGCCGATCATCGAGTACGTCAAGGGACTGCGCAAGGAGTCGCCGCGGGACGCGGTGTCCGTGATCATCCCCGAGTACGTCGTCGGCCACTGGTACGAGCACCTGCTGCACAACCAGAGCGCCCTGCGGCTGAAGGGCCGGCTGCTGTTCACGCCGGGGATCATGGTGACCTCGGTGCCGTACCAGCTCCAGTCCTCCGAAGCGGCCAAGCGGCGGGCCCGCAGGCAGGCGGAGTGGAGTGCGCCGGGTTCGGTGCGGCGGGGGCCCGCACAGGTGCGGTCGAAGGAGTCCAACGAGCACAAGTCGTGAGATGACGGCTCGTGTGAAGCGGCCGGGTGACACCCACGTAGACTGGTGGGCTGTTGTCCGGCCGTTTCCGTTCGGCCCTTGCCCCCACGTGTTTTGGAGTCACCCCACCATGCAGGCAGAACCGAGGAAGTCGCTGGTGGGGGAGGAGTACGAGGTCGAGATCGGCCCCGTCGCCCACGGCGGCCACTGCATCGCCCGTACGTCCGAGGGCCAGGTGCTGTTCGTCCGGCACACCCTGCCCGGTGAGCGGGTCGTGGCGCGGGTGACGGAGGGCGAGCAGGGCGCCCGGTTCCTGCGCGCGGACGCGGTGAAGATCCTGGACGCCTCCAAGGACCGGATCGACGTGCCCTGCCCGTTCGCCGGCCCCGGCCGCTGCGGCGGCTGCGACTGGCAGCACGCCAAGCCGGGCGCGCAGCGGCGCCTGAAGGCCGACGTCATCGCCGAGCAGCTCCAGCACCTCGCCGGTCTCACCCCGGAGGAGGCCGGCTGGGACGGCACGGTGATGCCCGCCGAGGGCGACAAGGTGCCCGCGGGCCAGGTCCCGTCCTGGCGTACGCGCGTCCAGTACGCGGTCACGGCCGACGGCCGCGCCGGCCTGCGCCGGCACCGCTCCCACGAGGTGGAGCCGATCGACCACTGCATGATCGCCGCGGAGGGGGTCAGCGAGCTGGGCATCGAGAAGCGGGGGTGGACCGGCATGGACTCCGTCGAGGCGATCGCGGCGACGGGTTCGCAGGACCGCCAGGTGATCCTCACGCCGAAGCCGGGCGCGCGCCTCCCGCTGGTCGAGCTCGACCGCCCGGTGTCGGTGCTGCGCGTGGACGAGCGCTCCGGCGGCGTCCACCGCGTCCACGGCCGCCCCTTCGTCCGCGAGCGCGCGGACGGCCGGACCTACCGCGTCGGCAACGGCGGCTTCTGGCAGGTCCACCCGCAGGCGGCGGACACTCTGATGACGGCCGTCATGCAGGGCCTCCTGCCCCGCAAGGGCGACATGGCCCTCGACCTGTACTGCGGCGTCGGCCTCTTCGCGGGCGCACTCGCCGACCGGGTGGGCGAGCAGGGCGCGGTCCTCGGCATCGAGTCCGGCAAGCGGGCGGTGGAGGACGCGCGGCACAACCTCGCCGACTTCGACCGCGTCCGCATCGAGCAGGGCAAGGTCGAGAGCGTGCTGCCGCGCACGGGGATCACGGAGGTCGACCTGATCGTCCTGGATCCGCCGCGGGCCGGGGCGGGGCGGAAGACGGTGGAACATCTGGCGTCGCTCGGGGCGCGGCGGATCGCGTATGTGGCTTGTGATCCGGCTGCGTTGGCTCGGGATCTGGGGTACTTCCGGGATGGGGGGTATCGGGTGCGGACGTTGCGGGCGTTCGATCTGTTTCCGATGACGCATCATGTGGAGTGCGTGGCGATTCTGGAACCTGCGGTAAAGGGCGTCTGACCTGCGGTTTTGTTGTTCGGGTGGGTTGCTCGACATTTGTAGCGGTCCGAGCGGAACGGCTCTCTCTTTGAGAGCCCCGTGACCTGCGGGTTCGTGAGCGAGACGTTTGCATCGGCGACGCCTTCAGAGACTCTTTCGGAGATTCTTGACGCACGGATGACGCTCGAAGCGGACGTCTCTGCCGCAGCTCCGCAATTGCGGTGCGAGCGACTGTCCGGCCCACGATCCTCGGAGTTGAGAACGTGGCCCGACCGCGCCACATTGATACCTGCCTGGTATCATTCCCGTATGGCGATGACACTCCGGCTCCCCGACGACCTTGACGCGAAGCTCAGCGAGCGGGCTCGTCGTGAGGGCCGCAGCAAGCAGGAACTTGCCATTGAGGCCATCCGTGACGCCCAGAACCGGGCCGAGCTGAAGGTCGATGACGTTCTGGCCGAGCTCATGGACAGCGATGCGGAGATCCTGGACTACCTGAAGTGACGGACGTGCGTTACATCCAGATCGACGAGATCCTGGCCATCGCACGCACGGTCAACGGTACCGAGCACAGCGTGCGTGACATGGGTCTTCTGGTGTCGGCGATCGAGCGGCCCCGGACCAACGTGTTCGGGGCCGAGTTGTATCCCACGCTGCACGAGAAGGCTGCGGCACTTCTGCACTCCGTCGCCCGTAATCACGCGCTGATCGACGGCAACAAGCGCACCGCTTGGCTCGCCATGCGTGTCTTCCTGCGGTTCAACGGCGTCAGCGCCAGTACCGACCCGCCACCCGTCTCCGTTGCCGGCCCGTTCGTCGAGGAAGTTGCGCAGGACAACATCGATGTACCGCTCATCGCCAAGCGCCTCTCGACCTGGTTCCCCATTTCCTAACGTTCGACGTCGTGCGGTGGGGGACGGAATGAGTTTCCGCAAGCGGTGCTGGCTCCATGCATTCCGCCGGGCGGACTGATCCCGTTCTCTTGGGATCCGTTCGTTCAGCGGATTGATGTGTATGCCTTCGCGAGACGGAGCAGCGAGTCCGCGCGGCGCGGAAATGACGTTCCCTTGGCCGCAGGTCGGCTGCGGGCTCCAGCGGTGGGGGAAGGGCTGCAGGTCGTCAGGACGGGGTTCTGGGACGCTGAGTAGCTGGGAAGTCCTGCTCACTTCTGAGCCCGCGCGCCGGAAGCCGCTCCGGCAACCGGCGCACGGACCCGGGCTCGTCACCGCCAGATGGACTTCAGCTGCCACGCCCGCATGTCGTCGAGGGTGGCGGTGCCACCCTCGGCGAAGACCCCGACGCCGGTGCTGGAGGGGTCGGGGAAGATCTGGTCGGTGATCACGGCCTCGCCGTTGCCGCCGAAGACCTCGACGGAGGACCAGTCGACCAGAATCCGCAGCTTGACCTTGCCGTTCTCTGCCTTCAGGGGTGCGGTCTGGACGCCAGGGAAGGTGCTGTTGAAGTCCCCGGCTCCGGAGCGGGTGCGGTCGACGTACAACTCCTGGGTCGTGGTGTCGTAACCGATGACGGTCTCCTCGCCGCCTGCTCCGGTGCGCACCTTCAGGCCGAAGCGTTCGGCGTCCTTGAGGGAGAAGGTCGCCTCGATGTCGAGTGCCTTGCCCTTGGCCGTGGGGCCGATCAGGGGCTTGGAGGTGCTCTTGACAGTGATGCCGGACGCCGTCGCCGGGCGCTTCCCCCGGAGGGACTCCAGGCTGCCCACCGGCTTGCTGGTCAGCCGGATTTGGCCGTCCACGGTACGCAGGGCCATCTCCCTCGGAAGGCTCTGCGCGCTGCGCCACGGGGAGGTGGGGATGGACTGGCCGTAGTCCCAGTTGTTCATCCAGCCGATCATGTAGCGCTTGCCGCCCGGTGCGTTCTCCCAGGAGACCGCCGCGTAGTAGTCCTTGCCGTAGTCGGCCCAGTCGGCGCGCTGTACCACGGACTT
This sequence comes from Streptomyces sp. NPDC016851, assembly GCF_055562795.1. Taxonomy (NCBI): domain Bacteria; kingdom Bacillati; phylum Actinomycetota; class Actinomycetes; order Kitasatosporales; family Streptomycetaceae; genus Streptomyces; species Streptomyces sp. NPDC016851. Next base: position 183,853 of record NZ_JBVHEP010000007.1, on the reverse strand, counting down.
GGCGGGCTTGTCGGCGGCGGTGAACTGGTCGGCCAGGACGTGGCCCCAGCCGCCGGTGTTCATGTCGACGATCTGGACTTGTGCCTTCTTGCCGGCGTACGGGCGCATGTCGAAGGAGGCCCAGTCCAGGGTCTCGCTGTCGGCGCCGGTCGCGCTGCGGACGACTCGGCCGTCGACGATCAGGTTGACGGAGGTCTCCTGGGAGACGCGCTGGGCCTGGGTGTCGGACAGCATGATGTGGTCGACGTTGAGGTGGCCCCAGCCGCCGGTGTTGTCGTCGACGATTTTGATCCGCGCTTTCTTGCCTGCGAGGTCGCTGACGTCCCAGGAGGCCCAGTTGAGTGCCTCGGCGTCTTTTCCGGTGGCGCTGCGGACGACCTGGCCGTCCACGAGGAGTTCGACGGCGGTCGGGTTGTCGGAGCCGGCCGGGTGATTGCCGCCGCCGATGAGGAAGTTGATGTGTTTCTTGTCGATGGTGAACTCGGGTGACGTGAGGGTGCCGGTGGTGGAGTCGCCGTTCAGGAAGGTGTTGGCCAGACCGTCTCCCAGGTAGCCGGAGACCTGTCCTTGGCCGGGGAGGGTGCCGGTGGCCGGTGCGGTGCCGAAGGCGTCTCCGGTCGCCGTCCAGTCGCCGTAGGTTCCGCCTTCGAAGTCGGTGAGGACCGTGCCCTCGGGCGGAGTGCTGACCATGACGGTTCCGGCTTCGTGCGGATGCCGCCCGCCGCCGATCTTGAAGTTCAGGTAAGGGCTGTCGACGGTGAAGGAGGGGGAGGTGAGGATGCCGGTGGTGCCGTCACCGCCGTGGAAACTGTTGGCGAGGCCCTTGCCGTCGAAGCCGTCGACGGTTCCCTGCCCGTCCACCGCCCCGGCTGCCGGTCCCTGGCCGAACGCGGTGCCCGTGCTCGTCCACGTACCGAAGCCGGTGCCTTCGAAGTCCTGCACGACCTTGCCGGTGGGCGGTGTGTAGGTGCCCTTGTCGTCCGCGGTGAACTTCTTGCCGTCGAAGTCTCCGACGAAGTACTGGGCGGCCGAACCGCCCGCGATGCCACCAGGGTTGATGTTGACGACCAGAACCCACTTGATCTTCTTCTTGTCCCCGTCGACCGCCAAGGGGAACAGGTCCGGGCACTCCCACACGCCGCCCGTCGCGCCGGCCGGCCCGAACTCGCTCTGCAGCTTCCAGTCCTTGAGGTTCTTGGACGAGTAGAACTGCACCTTGTGCTCGGCGGACAGTGACACCGTCATCAACCAGCTCTTGGTCGGCGCGTACCACTGGACCTTGGGATCACGGAAGTTGGTGGAACCGATGTCGATCACGGGATTGTCCTGGTACTTGGTCCAGGTGCGGCCGCGGTCGGTGCTGTAGGCGAGTGACTGGGCCTGCTTGCCCCCGTTCTTGTAGGCGCTGGTGTAGATCGCCACCATGGGAGGGTTCTTCTGCGTGCCGAAGCCGGTGGTGTTGTTCCAGTCGACGACCGCGCTGCCGGAGAACACCATCTCCTCGTCGTCGTGCGACAGGGCGAGCGGCAACTCCTCCCAGTGCACGAGGTCCTTGCTCACCGCGTGCCCCCAGGACATGTCGCCCCAGGTATTGCCGTTCGGGTTGTACTGGTAGAAGAGGTGATACTCGCCCTTGTAGTAGACGAGGCCGTTGGGATCGTTCATCCAGTTCTTCTGCGGGGTGAAGTGGAACTGGGGTCTGTAGGTCTCGGTGTACGGCGGGGTGTCCGCGGCGACGGCCTGGGGGGCGAGCGGCGCGGCGGACAGGGCGCAGACGGTCGCCACCGCCGCCATCATCCGTATGCGGGCATTCCGGGATACGCGTACAGAGCTCATGGTGTCTCCTTGTCCCGCGGCCGTCGGCGCAGCGGTGACTGCGGCTTCTGCGCGGCGGACCGAAAAGTGCACCCCGGGCCTAGGTCGACCATCCGCGTCGTCGGCTCGGGGTGTCATCGTTGACTTGTGTCATCGATGACAGCGAGTGCCCGATTATGAAGCCCAATGCGGTCTCCGCGTCAACGGTCCCGGCGCGATTGCTCCGGTATGACCGGCAGTTCATCGGCTGTCGCCGGTCGTCGCGAACCGCGCCGACCCGTTGGCCGTGGCGGGCTCGGGTCGACGGCTCGTGCACCTATACGCCGCCGAGCGGCACCTCGGCGATGTTCACCACCAAGAAGCTGTCGAGCTTCCCGTCGCCTACATTCAGCGAATTGAAGCCGGAACGATGAATGCCGCTCCAAGTTCACGATTCGCGGTTCTGGTTTCGGTGACGCCCAGGGGCTGGGCACGGTGTACTTCGGCTCAAGCTATGCCGTAATAGAGACCTGGTCGGACACGAGCATCAGCCTACGTTCCGAGGGGGCTCCCGGCGGAGAAGGTCACGGTTTCGTGAAGGGCACCAGCGGAGTGGATGCAGGTGGATCTTCGTTCGACGTCATAGATCTAGGTCCTGCGCTGCCGCGGACGGGCTGGATCGCAAAGGCTTCGGACGCCAGTCAGTGGGATGCACCCGGAAACATGCTCGATGGCAATTCCGACAGCCGCTACAGCTCCGGAACAGGGCAGTACGACGCTCCACTTGTCTCGCCTCAGCCACACGGTGAAGGTTCCGAAGTGCCCCGTGATCCCGTCGGCAAGAGGCGTCACATTCAGCGACGGAGCTGGCTGCCGGCCGGAGGGGCGAGCGGCTGCGCTTGGAGTCTTCTTCGTCGCGCGCGAACGCAGCAATGGAACGATGGCCACCGTCTTCATCCACGGCTGCCACTTCAAGAAGCCGTGCCGGTCGGTCGGCCTGGTCGATGCGGACGGCACATCTGCTGCCCAGATGGGGGGCTTGTGTGCCGGTGAACGCCCACTCTGCACGTATCCCTGAGGCAGACCTGAGTGCCGCTCAGTTCCCCAGGAGCGCCGTCCACTTGGTGCAGTCCGACCACACAGCATCACGAAGCGTGCAACTTGCGTCACACCGTTACCAGGTACTTGCGTACTTCAGCCATTCGGACTGAAAGGGCTCTCTTTTCACGGCCGTGACGTACGCGGACCCTGGGGGGAACGGAAAGCGCGCGGGCAGTACCGAGGGGGAGCCGCGATGTCCGAACCGCTTTACGTTCCCGTTCTGCCGGTCCGGCAGCATGCCCGGATGGCTTACGAGCGCCTCCGGCCCGACATACAGGCGGCGGTCGCGCCCCTCTGGAGCCTCCCGCCCTCTCCGGGGACGACTCCGGAGCAGCTCAAGAAGGCCCACTGGCAGAAGGAACTGCGCCGGGTGAGGGGGGTGCACCGGCGCCATCCGGGCTGGATCGATGCCTCGTTCGCCGAGGCCGCACAGATACCGGCACTCGCCGCGATCCTGGCCGAGTGCACCGCAATCAACCCCCTGCTCCGTCCGGTGACCGGTCCCGAGCGCAGTGAGGCCCAGCAGACGGCCGCGGTGGAGACCGCCCGCCGCTGCGGCTGCGGGGTCGGTGTGCGTGTCCGCATGCCGGGGAGTGGGACGGTGCCGTCGCCGAGGCCGTCGGCGCACTGCTGGACCGGGTCGGCCGGGAGGTGTCCGTCGATCTGCTGCTGGACCTGGGCAGCGTTCTGCCCGGCCGCCCCGACGCGGGTAAGGAGGCGCTGCGCGCTCTGGACGCTCTCGCGGCAGTGGCCGACAACTGGCGGACAGTCGCCGTACTCGGCGGGGCATTCCCCCACGTCACGGACGACATGATGCAGTTCGGTGAGCCGCACGAGGAGCCCCGCGCCGACTGGGACATGTGGCACGAGATTCGGGCGGGCCACCGGGAAGGCCTCTCGCGGCTCAGATACGGCGACTACGGAGTGCAGCCTCCCGAAGCCCTGGCCACGGAGCCTGGGGCCGGAGGCCCGCCCTGGGGCGTCCTCCGCTACACCACCGACCGCTCGTTCGTGCTGTGCAAGGTGTTGAACGGAGGGCCGGACCGTACGGCGGGCATCCGGGCCGCCGCCCGCCGGATCCGTGATCTGCCCGACTTCCGGACAGCGGTCGCGAGTGCCGGGGAGACCTGGTTGCGCGACTGCGCGAACGGGCCCGAGACGGACAGCGAGGGCACCGGCACCCACACCCAGTGGCTCTGGGCGGGAAACGTCCAGCACATGACGTACGTCGTCCGGTCCCTGCCCGGCACCTGAACCGCCCCGGCGGTGGTGTCCCCCGGGGCTCAGTCGAACAGCGGCGTCAGTACTTCGGCGCCCGCCAGGATCCGCCACGCCGGAACCCGCACCGTGCGGCCCACCGGGCACGCCTTCGCCCCGTAGCCCCCGGACGGCAGCCCGGTCAGGAGGCCGCCTCGGGTGTGGGTCAGCCGCAGGTGCCGCGCCGGGTCGATGCCGGGCGGTGGGCCGAGGTCGATCAGGACCGCCGTGTTCTCCCCGGCCTCGGTGAACAGCAGGTCCACCGGGTGGCCGCCGACCACCGCCGCCCGCTCCAGGTCGGTGATCCCGCGCTCGGTCAGGTACTGCTGGAGCCGGTCGGCGAGTTCCTCGCGGAACCCGGTCGCCGGGGTGGCCGTCACCACCGGCCCGTCGGCCTCGTCCGCGTCCGCCCCCAGGAGCGTCGAGCGCCCCGCGAGCAGGGTCGGCAGGCCGCTCTGCCCCTGCCAGAACGCGTGCGCGCCCACGGTGATCAGCTGGGACTTGGCCCGGGTCACCGCCACGTTCCACAGGTTGACCTGGCTCGCGACCCAATGCGTCGTCCTCGGCGGCGTGTTGTGCGTGGCCACCGGGCTCAGCACCATCACGTCGCGCTGTCCGCCCTGGAATGCGTGCACGGTGCCGACCCGGACGCGGTCGTCGTCGCGCCACACCCGCGCCAACGCCTCCTTCTGTGCCCGGAAGGGCGTGACCACGCCCACCGTGGCGTCCTGTGGCAGCCGGGCCAGCAGTTCGTCCACTACCCGCCGTACCGCCTCCGCCTCCGCCGTGTTGCGCCAGGACCGCCCGTTGCCACCCCGCGCCGACGCGCCGCGCGGTACGTCGACCCAGCCCAGCGCCGGCGCCGGATCGGCCGCCCCCACCGGGTCGAGGGCCGGGACCTGCCGCCGCACGTCGGTGAGCACCTGCAACTGGCCCGCGTAGCAGTAGCCGTTGACGACGTCGGCGATCCGGGGATGGCACCGGTAGTGCTCGTCGAGGAGCAGCGCGGAGTCACCGTGCTGCTCGGCCGCGTGGTACGAGGAGTAGACGTGGTAGGTGAGTCGGTGGTCCTCCAACTGCGCCGCGCTCAGCCCGGCCCGGACCCGCGCCTGCTGTTCCTGCTGAGGTGACACGCCGGGGATGTGCCCCAGCTGCATGGGGTCGCCGATGATCAGCGCCCGGCGGGCCCGGAACAGCAGCGGCAGCACCGAGGGGATGGAGCACTGGCTCGCCTCGTCGATGACGACGAGGTCGAACAGCTTCGGGGTCAGCTCCAGTTGTCGCACGGAGTGCGTGCTGACGGCCCATCCCTTGATGTGTGCCATCAGGTTCTTCTGGCTGCGCTGAAAGCCCGAGCGGCTCCGCAGCGCCTGGAGTCGTTGCTGCATGAGCCCGCGCGCCCGCGTCAGCGCCTCGGCGGACACCGCCCGCGACAGCTCCGCCGACAGTTCGGACAGCGTGCCCGCCGCCTCCAGCCGTGACCGTCGCAGCCCGTCCTCGTCCCATCCCGTGTTCCGGGGGGCGAGCGCACGCACCTCCCGTTCCACGGCCACCGTGTCCGCCAGCGACTCCAGCAGCTCCGCCGGCACCGGCCGCCCGGTCGCCCACTCCGGCCACGACGGCCGGTCCGGCAGGTTCGAAAGATCCGGTCGGTTCGGAAGACCCTGTCGGTTCTCCTCCGCGTCATCGGTCACCGCCGAGACGAGCGCGGCCAGCGCCCGTCCCCGGCGCCACGGGCCGAGCAGCCACCAGGGGGCACCGGCCACCTTCCGCGCCCGGTCCTCCCAGCGCCCCAGCGCGGCTGTGCCGTCCTCGCCGGCCGCCGCCCAGACACGTTCCAAGAGCGGCAGCGGCAGCTCCAGCGCTTCCGCCCGTTCCGCCCGGTCCTGGAGCAGCTCCAGCAGTCGCCCCTCCTCGCCGACGTGTCGCGCGGCCTCCGCCCGCAACCCGTCGGCGGTCTTGCGCGCACTGCGCAACTGCCCGCCCACAGTGGCCGATCCGCGGCGCGGAGCCTGGACGGGCTCGCCCAGCAGTCGCTCCAGCTTGGCCGCCTCCCGCACCAGTGCCTCGGTGTTGCCCGTCCGCATCAGCAGCCCGGGAGCGATGTCGTCGCAGCGTTCGGCGACGACGTTCACGGCCTCGTTGTTCGTCGAGGCGACCAGCACGGACTGCCCGGCGGCGACACAGGTGGTGACGACGGCCGTGACGACCTCGCTCTTGCCCGTGCCAGGCGGCCCGGTCGCCACCGTCAGGGGCCGCGTCATCGCCGAGGAGATGACCGACTCCTGGCTCTCGTTGCACGGTCCCGGAGCCACCACGGCGACGGACGCGCCCCGCGCACCGCCCTCGCCACCGCTCAGCAGCGCGTCCAGGGCGGTGCCGGGGATCTGCCCGGTCCGGGCCGACATCTGCAACAGGTTGTCCACCAGGGCTTCGGTGGCCTTGGCCTCCACGCCCGAAGGCACAAGCAACACGGCCGCGTTGTGCGCGCCGGGCCGCAGCGCCTGCATCACCGTCCGCTCGCTGAGCGCGGACGGGTCGAGCGGCTCCAGCTCCGGCAGCCCCAGCTCGTCCAGCAACTCACGTACGGCGCGCAGCATCTGCGCGTCGTTGCCCTCCTGCCAGGACGGCTGCCAGCGGGCGACGAGGTCGGCCGCGTCGCCCGCGTCCAGGAGTTCCGAGACGACACCCGTGTGCAGGGAGGGAACGCCACTGGGCCTGAGCACGTCCCGGCCCTCCTCGTCCGGGGCCAGTTCCATCTGCTGGATGAGCAGCGGCGCCAGTTCCACCGCCGTACGGCGCCCCCGGGCCCCGCCGTCCCGCACAGGCAGCGTGATCGCCGGATAGCCGTACCAGTACTCCTGCTGCGCCCCCGCGTCACCACCGCCGCCCTTACCCGTCGACCCACCCTGTGGCTTGGGCAGATTGCCGGGAGCGGGAAAGGCGGAACCCCGCCCGGACTGTATGGTCTCCTCGCCCTGGCCCAGCAGGAAGTACTTCGAGCCGCGCCCGCTGTCCCGGTCGGGCCGCATGCCGGCCGCCGACTGAGCGGTGAGGCAGTGCGCGTAGTACCGCAGCAGCCGCTCCCAGTCGATGCCGTCCCGCGCGTCGAGCGCGGCCAGTTCCCGGGCCTTCAGCAGGGCGGGGGACCGCTGGGCGGCCTCGGCCGCGTCTCGCGGCAGTGCCGGAAGGTGTACGGGGCGGGCCACCGATCGGGCGAAGGGCAGCTGGTTCGTGGCCCTGATCGTGGACTTGGTGGGGCGCTGCTCCTCCGGTACGCCATCGCGCCTCATCTGCGCCGTCAGGTACTCGAAGAGGTCGTCCGGCGTGATCCAGCCGCCCTCCTTGATCCGCCCGTTGCGCAGCCCTTCCACGATCTCTCCGGTGAACCGGGACGTACCGAGGCTCGACCCGTCCGGCGCCATCGCGGACGCGGACTGAAGGGCGTCGGACGCGGTGATGAAGTACACGCCCGTCGGCCGCAGCAGCGTGCTCGGCGCGGGCCGCGCGGGCTCATCCGCCGGGCCCTTCGCGGTCCATCCCTGGACGACGGAGCCGCTGGAGCAGCAGTCAAGCAGCACCAGCTTCGAGGCGGCCCGGCACGACTGGAGCATCCGCTCCAGGAACTCCGCCGGGACCGCCGTCCCCGGCAGATCGCCCGGGTCGGTGTCCCGGGTCAGGAAGTACAGCTGGTTGTCGTCCTCGCAGAACTCCCCGTGCCCGCTGAAGTACAGCAGGGCGGTCTCGCTGGGCTGCCGCGCGTTCAGGAACGTCTCGACGGCGTGCAGCATCTCCGCGCGGGTCGGCTCGGCGACCATCGCACAGTCGTTGTACATGCCGATCTCGGTGTTCTCCAGCACCGCCCGCATGTAGTGCAGGTCGGCGCGCACGGGCGGCAGATCGCGGTACGCGTCGCTGTCGTACGTCGACACGCCCACGAGCATGGCGAACCGGTCGTTGTCGGTCATGCCCGCTCAGCCCGCCGCCGGGACGTCGCCGACCCCGTCACCGTCGCCGTCGCTGTCCGTGCGGCGGACCGTCTCACCGCTGCCCGCGAGGAACCGCTCGATCCGCGCGTCGTCCTCGCGGGCCTCCTTCCCGGTGATGTGCAGGGTCGCCCCGTCCGGCCGCTTCACGATGATCGTCCGCTGCGGTACCCGGGCCAGCCAGATCTGCACCCCGGCGGCGACCAGCGACCCGGCGCTGATCACCACGCCGATGGTGTCGACCGTGATCCCGCCCTTGAGCGCCCCGTCGGCCGCCGCGCCCGCGCCCCGCCGGGGAATGTGCAGAGCCGCTCCGGGATCGACGTCGGCGATCCCGGCGAGCAGTTCACGCGCTTCCTTGCGCGCCCGCAACGGATCCTCGTCGACGATGGAGATCCGGTACCCGGTCCGTTCCTCGGGCGTGGTGGTCACAGCGCGCGTCCCCTCGATCTGCCGTGTGCGCCTGATGGAGGCGTGAGCGGACGACGATAGTCGGCGGGTCTGACAGTGGGCGCCCGTGTTTCCGAAAACCCGTCAGGCGTTGGCGGGAAAATGCCTGACTGGAGACGGGGCGGGCGTCTCCCCGGGCAGCCACAGCTCCGCCCACACGGTCTTGCCGGGCCCGTCGACGCGTGGCCCGACCGCCCAACGGGACGCCAGCCGCGCCACGATGAGCAGACCCCGTCCCGACTCGTCGTCACCGGGCGGCTCCTGGGTGGTGAGCAGCGGTACGCGTTCGGTTCGGGTGTCGGTGACCTCGACGCGCAGGGTGCGCGGGCTGCCGGCGGTTTCGGACAGCCGTACGTGGAAGTCCCGCCCGGCGACGTGCCCGTGCCGTACGGCGTTCGCGGACAGCTCCGAAGTGATCAGCGACAGCGTCTCGTTGACGTCACCGGTGTACGGGTGGCCCCAGGAGTCCAGCCGGTGCGAGATGAGGCGACGGGCGAGGCGCGCGCCGCGCGTGGACGAGGTGAAGCGCATCGCGAACTCGCGGCGGACCGGGCACGGTGCGGCCCCCAGTGTGGGGGAAGTTTCGTTGTTCATGTGGTCCACGCTGACGTGCCGGTTTTACCGTGACGAGATACGACGTGCACACGGGCGGTCGCTGTAGGTGATGGGTCGACGCGTGTAGGCGGGGCAGTGCGTGACGGTCGGCGCGGGGCCGCGTTGGCCGGGGAGGCGGGTGCGGAGCATGAGCGAGGTGGCTGGATTGGCCGAGGAGGAGACCGGGACGGAGGGGGACGAGCGCGAGCTAGGGGCGGGCTCTGGCATCCTGCGCGTGTTCGGGCGCCAGTTGAAGAGGTTTCGGGTACGGGCGGGGCTGGAACGGGCCGAGTTCGGGTCGATGACGGGCTACTCCGTGTCGACCATCGCCGCGTATGAGCAGGGGCGCCGGGTGCCGCCCCCGAGGTTCATCGACCAGGCGGATGAGGTGCTGGACGCGGGTGGGGTCCTCCAGGAGATGAAGGAGGAGGTTGCGCGGGCGCAGTATCCGGCGTTCTTCCGGGATGCGGCGCGGTTGGAGGGGGAGACGGTTGAGCTTCATGTGTACGCGATGTACGCCGTCCCGGGCCTGCTGCAGACGGAGGATTACGCCCGAGCGGTGTTCTCCGTCCGCCGCCCCCTGCTCGACGAGGACCGGATCGAGCAAGGGCTGAGCGCACGTCTGGCGAGGCAGGAGATCTTCGCGCGCAAGCCCGCGCCGCTGGTGAGCTTCGTCCTGGAAGAGTGCGTGCTCCAGAGGCCTATCGGGGGTAGGGACGTACTGCGGGGCCAGTTGGAGCAGGTACTGCTCATCGGCCATATGCGGAACGTCGAGATCCAGGTCATGCCAGTCAGCCGAGAAGATCACGGTGCGCTGGGTGGCCCGTTCACCTTGATCGATACACCTGAAGGGCGGAGGATCGCCTATGCAGAGGTGCAAGGCGACAGCCGCCTGTACTCAGGGCAGTCGAAGGTCCGGGAGCTTGAGGCCCGTTACGGGATCCTCCGAGCGCAGGCCCTCACTCCAGCTGAGTCACTGGCATACGTAGAGAAGTTGCTGGGAGAGACATGAACTCTGAGCCCGAACTGGCCTGGTTCAAGAGCAGTTACAGCACGGGCGATGGAGGCGAGTGCGTCGAGGTCGCCGTCTGCCCTGACGTCGTCCACGTACGAGACTCCAAAGGCATAGCCCGTCGTGGCCTAGCGGTCGATGCGGACGCCTGGACCGCGTTCGTCGGCTTCGCCGTCCGATAGGGCGTCGGGTCTGCCCCTGGAAGGTGTCAGGGGCAGACCTGTGTCCGGCAGGGCTCGCCGACTACGCCTGTACGGCTTCGCGGGCGGACGGAGTCCAGCGCCCGGCGGCGATCTCCGCGTCCAGCCGGGACTGGAAGTGCGCGTGTGCGGTCTCACCTCGGCCTTGTAGAGGGCCAGCTATCTTGGGGCCGTTGGCGTCGTAGTAGGTCGCCGACTCGTAGTCATGCAGCTGGGGGTAGCGCGACTTGAAGATCGCGAAACGAGCTGATCGGCGGTGATGCCGAGCCAGACGGCGACGAGGGCGTCGAGTTCGACGAATGCGGATCGGCGCTCGTGCTCGGTGCGGAGTGGGGTGCTGTACTCCCAGGTCGGCTTGAGGCCGGCGGCGAGGGGCTTCAGGAAGGGCCAGTCGGGATTGGCCCATGCCTCGTAGCTCGCCCAGCGGGGGTCGAACAGTTCGGCCTCTCTGGGAGCGGACCGGACCAGAGTTGCGGGATCTCGCCGAGCTCCGGCCGGAGGAACTGTACGAAGCGGCGGAGCAGTTGTGTCGGCGGGTGTCCGGCGAGGGGCCCGGCGGCGTCCCTGGGGCGCGGGCCGTCGGGCGGATCGCCGAGGCCCTCGCCGACACGCGCTCGCGGGACTGTGTGACGTTCGCCGTGGACATCGTGGGTCGGCTGCTGCCCCTCGAAGCCACGGATCGTGGGGAAGTCGATCGGTTGCTGCGCTCGGTGGCCGCAAAGCTGGTGAAGACTCAGCAGATGCGGGATCTCGAGCCTCTGTTCGGCGAGTTGCCGGACGGAATTCAGGGTCCGGCGGTGGAGCTGCGGGCCTGTCTGCTCGGAGAGTTGGCGCTGATCGGCTCAGGGGCCGGCCGGCGCACCCTGGACGCGTACGCCGAAAGGCTGGGTGAGCTGGGACACCCGCTGGCTCGGCTGCCCAGGACGCGACTGGACGTCGAGCATCGGTTCATGGTGCGGGCCCGAGGGCTGGGGCCGGTCAAGACTTCGAAGCAGCTCCGGTCGCGTTTCCCAGAGGTTCCGTCGAGCGTCAGCGGTGCGGTCGCCGGCCGCGGGGCCGGTGACACACGCGACGAGGGACGGGCGGAAGCGGCTGCCCTGCCGTACACGGCCGGCGGATGGGCCCGTGAGCCCGAGGCGCGGTTCTTCACACTGCCGAGCCCGCTCAGCCCGGACGACTTCGGCATGTCCTTCCTCAAGGAACTGCCTCTGCGCTGTCTGGCAGGCGAAGGCAACCACCGGGGCAGTGCGGTTGCCTGCACGACGACGCCGGACGATGTGCTCAACGAGCTGTTCTCGGCTTCGTACAACGGCGGGGTGAACGGCCGGGGACAGGGCGGGGCGTACGCGCGGCTGTATGCCTGGGGGAGTCTGTACGCGCTCATGGGGCTGCCCGCCGACGTACCGTTCCTGGAAGCGGTGCGGCAGACCGCGGATCACCGGTGGCTGCGGTTCATGGCGTTCACGGACTGGTTCCACCACGACACGTCGGACGTGGCTTTCGCCGTACTCGACCCCACCCGGACCCGGGTCGCGGTGCTGGCGGCGACCGATACCGACGGCGACGTTTTTGGGTAGGTGGCGTGGCGGATCCGGGGCGGCACTTCGGGCGCGGGTGACAGCCCAGAAGTCCTTCGACCTCACCCACCAAGATCCGCAAGGCAGGCCGCCGCCGCTTGGTCACCATCGTATGCGGCCTTCTTCGTCGACGAGCGCGCTGAGTGACCAGCAGCGCGCCGCGCTCGGCACGATCTTCAGCGGTGAGGTGGGGGCTGGCCGAAGGAGTTCGCCGGGATGGCCCCCGTCGAGGTGGCCGGCATGGAAGTCGCCCCCGTCATCGTGGAGATCGACGAGGAGCTGGGATCGTGGAGCGTCCAGGTCACGCCCGGGCGGAGGCTCTGGCCGGTCCCACCACGCCGCCCCGGGCCAGGTCGCCACGTGGGGCCGCGCCACAACCGACCAGGCAGGCGCCTTCGGCTTCACCTGGGACCGCAGCGGCAAGTCCAGCAAGCATTTCCCGTTCGACTGGAGCGGCCCCGACTGACGGTCGTGGTCACAGCCACCGGATCGTCCGCGCGGTCCGGGTCACGACCGTCGCGTAGCCCACGCCGATCACCAGGGAGGCGACCAGAGCGGTGACGGGGAAGTCCTCCTGGAGGTAGGGGTAGACCTGGTAGTGCGTCAGGTAGATGTACAGGGAACTGCTGGCCAGGACGCCCGCGAGCGTGCTGAGCGGGCCGAGGCTGGGCAGGGTCGGCACCCAGATCAGCAGCCCCAGCCCGGCGATCACGAGGGCCGTGCGCAGGGGCTGGTCCTCGAACAGGCCGGGCACGGTGAGCAGCAGTGACGCGGTCAGCAGCGCCCGTTGCCGCACGGTGTCCGCCCGGGCGGCCGCCCACCCCAGTGCGAAGAGCCAGAAGACCACCGAGGGGCTCAGCTGGGGTCGGACGGACGCCAGGCCGAGCAGGTCGTAGCGGCCGGCCAGGCCGATGGCCATGAGGGCCAGCGGCACGCCGAACGCGTACCGCCGCTCCAGCCGGTCCAGCAGCGGTACGGCCATGAGGAGAGTCAGGGCGATCAGGAAGTAGACGAGGGCCTCCACGAACCAGTAGGCCCAGTCGAAGCGATCGTTCCCCTGGTCGAGGAGGGTGTTGAGCAGCAGGGCGTTGGCGGGATCATAGAAGTCGGTCAGGAGAACGGCGCCGGTGATCCACACCATGCTCGGCACGGCTATGCGGGCGATGCTGCGCCACAGGCGCCGTACGCGTTCCCGGCGTGTGGCGTCTGTCAGGAGAAAGCGGGCGAAGTTGTAGCCCGCCACGCCGAGGAGGATGTGGGCGAAGCCCTTGATGTCGAAGATCCGGACGTGTGAGCCGACGATGAGGACGATTCCGGCGGCGCGCAGGACGACGCCGGTTTCCAGGGTGCGGCGGGTTCGCCAGGAGTCGGGGCTGGTCCAGGTGCGCAGCGCGCTTCGGATTCCCCGGCCCCGCCGCGGCACCGACCCGTCCCGTTCGTCCGGCGTCCGGGCCCCGGGCCCGGTCAGGGGTCGCAGTTCGCGGATGGTTCTCGTGTGCCAGTCGGCCGGCAGGTGGCCGAGCGCCTCCTCCAGGCGCAGGGACATCTCGACGTAGGACAGGGAGTCGCCGCCCAGGCTGACGAAGCTGCTGTCCTCGGTGACGTCGACGCGGTCGAGGATCTGCGCGTAGAGGCAGACCAGATCCTCAGCGGGGTCGGGCGTCGCCTCGGCGGTGGGGCGCGTCAGTTGTCGTACGGCCTCGTAGTCGGGTTTGCCCGAGGCCAGGCGGGGGAGTTCGGCCAGGGCGCGGACTCGTACGGCGTGGGGCGGGAGCCCGCACTCCCGCGCTGTCAGCCGCCGGATGCGGCCTTGCGCGCTCGCGTCCCCGAGCGCGGTCACGGCCAGAGCCTCACCGTCCCCCGCGCAGTACGCGGCGACGCCGTGTGCCTCCAACAGGGTCTCGACGCGCTGCGGGTCGATCCGCAGGCCGAGGATCTTCACGAAGCGGCTGCGGCGGCCGATGATCTCGTACAGCCCGTCGGAAGCACGGCGGGCGAGGTCCCCGGTGCGCAGGTCCTCGACGGTGCGGCCGAGGGAGAGGTCGGCCGGGCTCTCGGCGTAACCGAGCATCACGTTCGGCCCCGAGTAGACCAGTTCCCCGGCACCCGGACCGTGTCCGTCGACGGGGTCCAGCCGGAACGAGCCGCCGGGTATCGGCACACCGATGGCCTCGGGGCGCTCGGCGGCGAGCTCGGGCGGGAGGTAGGCCATGCGGGCCGTCGCCTCGGTCTGGCCGTACATCACGAACAGCTGCCAGCCCGAACGGCGGCCCGACTCGGCGTAGCGGGCGACGCGTTCCGGCGCGAGGCGCCCCCCGGCCTGGGTGACGCGGCGCAGGTGCGGCAGGTGCATGCGTGCGAACTCGACCCGGTCGAGCAGGTCGAAGGTGTACGGCACTCCGGCCAGCGAGGTGCCGCGGGCGGCGCGGAACTCGTCCCAGAAGGCGGCGTCGGACACCGACCGTTCGGTGAGGACGAGCCCGGCGCCGCGCAGCAGGTGGCTGTGGATGACGGACAGGCCGTAGCAGTAGTGCATGGGCAGCGTGGTGGCGGCCCGGTCGGTGTCGTCGATACCGAGGTAGGTGGCGATGGATTCGGCGTTGGCCTGGAGGTTGTCGTGGGAGAGCCGTACCAGCTTGGGTGAGCCGGTCGAGCCGGACGTGCTCAACAGCAGGGCCAGGTCCGGGTGAAGGGTGTGGGCGCTCGTGGGGTGCCGTTCGTCGAGGGCCCAGGTCCCGTCGGTGTGCGGGCGGGCCACGACGTCGGGGGCGTACGCCTCGGTCAAGGAGCGGATCGTGCTCTCGCTGTCGCCCGGGACGAGCAGGACGGGGTGGCCGGCGGACAGGGCGGCCAGGTGTGTGACGAGCGCGTCGGTGCGGTTGGCACCGGCCAGCAGCACCAGCCGCCGTACGGGCCCGAGACGCTCGGCGGTGAGGGCCACCCGCTCGGCCAGCTCGCGATACGACAACCGCCCCTCTGACGTGAGGAGCGCGACGCGGTCACCGTGTGCCGCGAGTTCGCGTGCGAACGGCACTGCATGCGGCCGCGGGAGCGGCAGGGCGGGCACGGCCGGGTGGACGGCGGCCCCGGAGGGGCCGGTCGGACGGGGAACCGGGAGCGGAGCCGGGAGGGGCACAGAGGAGTGGATCACGGGGCGCGCCCTTTCCGCGGCAACGTCCGCTTTGGCAACCCTTGACTGTTAGGCAAGGTTTACCTTATTCATAGCAGGGCCGAAAACAAGCCACAGAAAAGTCACAGGATCGCTTCGCCCCTCGCTCTCCACCGACAGCACCGGCGGCGTGCAGGCGAGCCCCGCAGGAAGGCACCCACCATGCGACGCCCCACGGCTCGTCAGATCACCGCGCTGCTCACGGCCGGTCTCCTGCTTCCCGCCCTCGCCGCGTGCGGCTCCGAGGACAAGAACAGTGAGAGTCAGGGCGGGGACTCCTCCCTCGTCATCTACTCCGGCCGCAACGAGAAGCTCGTCAAGCCACTTCTGGACAAGTTGGAGGAGGCTGTCGGTACCGAGGTCGAGGTGCGTTACGGCGACAGCGCGGAACTCGCCGCCCAGATCCTCGAGGAGGGCGACCGCACCAAGGCCGGGCTGTTCTTCTCCCAGGACGCCGGCGCGCTGGGCGCCCTGTCCAAGGAAGGCATGCTGCAGAAGCTCCCGCAGACGACTCTCGACGAGGTGGACGACTCCTACCGCGGCTCCGGCGGCGACTGGGTCGGCCTCTCGGGGCGCGTCCGCGTCATCGCGTACAACCCGGACAAGGTGACCGAGGGCAAGGTTCCGGACAGTGTCTTCGACGTCGTCGAGCCGGAGTGGAAGGGCAAGGTCGGGTTCGCGCCCACCAACGCCTCCTTCCAGGCGTTCGTCACCGGCATGCGGGTCCTGAAGGGCGACGACATCACCCGCAAGTGGCTGAAGGACCTGAAGGCGAACGGTGCCAAGACGTACGCCCACAACCTGGCGACCCTGGACGCGGTCGAGGCCGGCGAGGTCGAGCTCGGCCTGGTCAACCACTACTACTGGTACGAGCGGGTCGCCGAGAAGGGCGAGGACAAGGTCGACGCCGAGCTCAAGTTCCTGCCCGGCAAGGACCCCGGCGCGCTGATCAACGTCGCCGGCGCCGGCATCCTCAAGGACAGCGGGCAGAGCGCGACCGCCCAGAAGGCGGTGGACTACCTGCTGTCGAAGGAGGCGCAGACCTACTTCGCCGACGAGACCAAGGAGTACCCGCTGGCCGCGGGGGTCACCAGCACGGTCGAGGGCCTGCCGCCGTTCGATTCCCTGGAGTCCCCCGACATCGACCTCGGCAAGCTGGAGTCCCTGCAGGAGACGCTGGCCATGCTCCAGGAAGTCGGACTGGTCTAGCCCGCCGTGCCCACATCGCCGTCTTCCGCGCGCCCGACCGGAGCCCTCGCCGCCCCGGTCGGGCGCGCGCCCGAACACGGGCCGGACAGGGGTCGCGGACGAGGGAGGCACCTGGCGGGACGATTCGGCACGGCCGGTCGCAGACCGCCCCTGATCCTGCTCGTCCCCGCCTGCGTGGCCGCCTTGTTCGCCCTGCTGCCACTCGGCTACCTCGCCGTCCGCGCCCTGGAACGCGGCCCGGCCTTCGCCTGGGACGTCGTCGCCGACCAACGCACCCTGGACCTCCTCGGACGCAGCCTCGGACTGACCGCCGTGGTGGTGACCGCCTGTCTGCTCCTGGGTGTCTCACTGGCCTATCTCACCGTCCGCACGCGACTGCCCGGCGGCCGCGCGTGGTCGGTGCTGGCCACGCTGCCGCTCGCCGTGCCCAGCTATGTCGCCGCCTTCGCCTGGCTGTCGGCCGAACCGGACCTCGCCGGTTTCGGCGGCGCCGCCCTCGCGCTCACACTGGTCAGCTTCCCGTACGTGTATCTGCCGGCCGCCGCGACGCTGCGCGGCATCGACCCGGCGCAGGAGGAGGCCGCGCGCTCCCTCGGCCACGGCCCGCTCGGCACCTTCCTCCGCGTCACCCTGCCGCAGCTGCGACCGGCCGCGGCGGGCGGCGCCCTCCTCGTCGCGCTGTACGTGCTCTCCGACTTCGGCGCGGTCTCCCTGATGCGGTACGACACCTTCACCCGGGCCATCCACACCTCCTACCGCGCCTCCTTCGACCGCACTCCGGCCGCCGCGCTCAGCGTCGTCCTCGTGGCGATGACGATCGCGCTGGTCGCTGCCGAAGCCCGTACGCGCGGCCGGGCCGGCCACGCCAGGACGGGAACGGGCACCGCCCGCCCGGCCGTCCCGGTCGACCTCGGCCGGTGGCGGCCCTTCGCCCTGCTGTGGTGCGGCACGGTGACGGCCGTCGCCGTCGCCTTCCCGCTGGGCACCCTCGGGTACTGGCTGGCCGTCGGCAGCTCGGCCACCTGGGACCTGGGCGGGCTCGCCCAGACCGCGTGGGCCACGTTCGGGGTCGCGGCGGCGGGCGCCGGTCTCACCACGTTCCTCGCCCTGCCGGTCGGGGTGATCGCCGCCCGGCACCGGGGGCGCGGCGCAGGGCTGCTGGAACAGGCGGCCTACGCCGGCCACGCGCTGCCCGGCATCACCGTCGCCCTCGCGCTGGTCTTCTTCGCCGTGCGCTACGCCTACCCGCTCTACCAGCAACTCCCGCTGCTGGTCGGCGCGTACGCGGTCCTCTTCCTGCCCGTCGCGGTGGCCGCCACCCGGGCGGCCGTGCTCCAGGCGCCGCCGGTCCTGGAGGACGTGGCCCGCTCACTGGGACGACGGCCGTGGCAGGTGCTGCGCGAGGTCACCGTGCCCCTGGCCGCACCCGGCGTGGCCGCCGGTGCCGCGCTCACCTTCGTGGTGTGCATGAAGGAACTCCCCGCGACCCTCCTGCTGCGCCCCACCGGCATGGACACCCTCGCCACCCGGCTGTGGACGGAGACCGGCGCGGGATCCTTCGCGGCCGCCGCCCCCTACGCCGCCGCGCTGATCCTGCTGGCCGCCGTCCCCTCGTACCTCCTAGGCAGGCACCGGACATGAACGAACTGCACGTCGAAGGGCTCACCAAGTCCTACGGAGCCGGGGAGCCGGTCCTGCGCGGGCTCGCACTCACCGTCCCCGCGGGCGCGTTGGCCGCCGTCCTGGGCCCCTCCGGCTGCGGCAAGACCACCCTGCTGCGGATCGTCGCCGGATTCCTGCACGCCGACGCGGGCACCGTCCGCCTCGGCGACCGCACCCTCGTCGGCCCCGGCGTCCACCTGCCGCCGGAGCGCCGCCGCATCGGCATCGTGCCCCAGGAGGGCGCCCTCTTCCCGCACCTGGACGTCGCCCGCAACGTCGCCTTCGGACTGACCGGCACCGACCGGGCCGAACGACGACGCCGCACCGAGGAGATGCTGGACCTGGTCGGCCTCGCCGGACACGGCGACCGCATGCCGCACGAACTCTCCGGCGGCCAGCAACAACGCGTCGCCCTCGCCCGCGCGCTCGCCCCCCGCCCCCAACTCGTGCTCCTGGACGAGCCGTTCAACGCCCTGGACAGCGCGCTGCGGACGGGAGTGCGGTCGGACGTACGGGCCGCGTTGCGGGCGACCGGCGCCACGGCGGTCCTCGTCACCCACGACCAGCAGGAGGCCCTGTCCACCGCGGACCTCGTCGCCGTCGTACGGGACGGCCGGGTCGCCCAGTGCGACACCCCGCAGCACCTCTACGGCCATCCCGCGGACCCCTGGATCGCCGACTTCGTCGGCGACGCCGTCCTGCTGCCCGCCACCGTCGACGCCGACGGCACAGCGAGGACCGCCCTGGGCCCCGTACCCCTCGCCGACCCTCCTGCCGGCCTGCGCGCCGGCACGGTCCTGCTCCGGCCGGAACAGCTCCTCCTGACCGACGTGGACTCCGAGGGCACGGTCAGGGGCACGGTGACCGACGTCTCGTACTACGGCCACGACGCCATGGTCACCGTGACCGTCGAAGGCCACGACACCCCGGTCGGCATCCGGGTCGCGGGCCCCCTGACCGTTCGCCCGGGGGAGACGACGGGTGTGCGCGTCGTGGGTGAGGGCGGCCTTCACCGTAACGACGGTTCACCGGAGCGCATTGCTGGTTAGGGTGGCAGGCAGGGACTGGCGGGGGCGCGGCAGCGCGGTGGCGGCGGGGGACATGGGACTGCGACACGAAGCACTGCCGCGGAAGTCCCCGGTGCTGCCCCTGGTGCTGCGCACGTCGCTCGGGACCGTCGCGGCCCTCGCCGCGCTGGTGGTCCTCGTGCTCGGGGTCCTGGTCGCCGGGCACAGCGAGCCCGGCAGGGTGGACAGGTGGGTCGTCCGGCCGACGGCGGACAGTGTCGGGCCGCCCTGGCGGTACGTCGCTCTGGCCACGGACTTCCTGGGGGAGCCCGTGGGGGCGGCGGCGCTGGTCGTGGCCGTCGTGGCGGGCTGTCTGCTGGTTCGGTGGCCTCGCGCGGCCGTGCTCGCCGTGGGCGGCGCCGGTGGGAGCGTGGCGACGACTACGGTGCTCAAGCCCCTGGTGGGGCGCACCATCCACGGCGACGCCAACCTGTCCTACCCGAGCGGGCACACCGCCTTCCTCACCGCGCTCGCCGTCGTGGTGGCGCTGTTGGCGGCCGGCCGGTTCGGCCTCGGCAGGACGGCCGGCACGCTGCTCATGCTCGCCGCGGCGCTGGTCGCCGGGGCCGCCATGGGATGGGCGCAGGTCGCCCTGGGCGCGCACTACCCGACCGATGTCCTCGGCGGCTGGTGCACCGCGCTGGCGGTGGTACCGGCGACCGCGTGGCTGGTCGATCAGGTGGCCGACACCCGTCGGCCGCGGCCCCGCTGACGTCACGTCACGCCAGGCGGCGGAACACCGGCTTCACCGGGCGTCCGGCCAGCCACGGCGTGGGGTCGGCGGCGTCCAGTGCCTTGCGGTACACCGCGCACGCCTGCGCCACCACGTCGACGGTGTGGTCGATGTCGGCGTCGCTGAGCGCGCTGCTCACCACGAACGACGGGGCGAGCACCCCGCCCGCGAGGAGCCGGCGCAGGAACAGGGTGCGGTACCGCTGCGACGGCTGCCCGTTCTCGTCGAGGGTGGCGAAGACCAGGTTGCTGGCCCGGCCCCGGACCACGATGTGGTCGCCGACGCCCATCCCGGCCGCGGCCTCGCGGACCCCGGCGGCCAGCCGCTCGCCGAGGGTGTGCAGTCGTGCGGCGATGCCCTCCTCGGAGTAAGTGGTCTGCACGGCCATCGCGGCGGCCAGGGAGTGCGTTTCCGCGCCGTGCGTGGTGGACAGCAGGAACACCCGGTCGCCCGAGTGCCGCAGGCCGCCGCGTTCCATCAGGTCGCGGCGCCCGGCCAGCGCGGAGACGGCGAAGCCGTTGCCCAGCGCCTTGCCGAACGTGGACAGGTCGGGGACGACGCCGTACAGGCCCTGGGCGCCCGCCTCGGACCAGCGGAAGCCGGTGATCATCTCGTCGAAGACCAGTACGCAGCCGTGCCGGTCGGCCAGCTCGCGCAGGCCGGCGAGGTACCCGGGCGGCGGCTCGGTGTGGGTGGCGGGTTCGAGGATCAGGCAGGCGATCTCGTCCCGGTGGCGGGTGAGCAGCTCCTCCGTGGCGGCCAGGTCTCCGTAGGGGAACGACACGGTGAGGTCGGTGGTCGACGCCGGGATGCCGGCGGACATCGGCGTGGTGCCGATGAACCAGTCGTCGACGGAGAAGAACGGATGGTCGGCGCAGAGGGCCACGCGCGGGCGGCCGGTCGCGGCGCGGGCGAGGCGCACCGCGGCGGTGGTGGCGTCGGAGCCGTTCTTCGCGAACTTCACCATCTCGGCGGTCGGCACCGTGGCCAGGAAGCGTTCCGCGGCCTCGACCTCGACGATGGACGGGCGGACGAAGTTGGAGCCCCGGTCGAGTTCCCGCCGCACCGCCTCGAGCACGCGGGGATGGGCGTGGCCGAGGCTGACCGAGCGCAGGCCGGAGCCGTACTCGATGTAGCGGTTGCCGTCGATGTCCCACACATGGGCACCGTGGCCGTGGCTGATGACCGGGGCCAGGTGCTCCGGGTACTGGTCGTCGCCCTTGGCGTAGGTGTGGGCGCCCCCGGGGATCATGGCGTGCAGCCGCTCGTTCGCCCTCCGCGACCGCGGCAGGACGAACTCCTCGGTCTCTACGGTGTGTTCGGTGTCCACGCGGACCTCAGCTTTCCCTCTGCTTCAGGACCTCGGCGAGGCTCGGCGCCTCCAGGTCCCGCTGGGACATCGATGTGACCGGCAGCGGCCAGGGGATGGCGAGCTCCGGGTCGTCGTGGGCGATCGTCACGTCCTCGGCCGGATCGTGCGGGCGGTCGATCCGGTACGAGGTGTCGGCGGTTTCGGTCAGCGCCTGGAAGCCGTGCGCGCACCCCGCCGGGATGTAGAGGGTCGCCTGCGTGTCGCCGGACAGCTCGAAGAAGGCCCGGCCCAGGTAGGTCGGCGAGTCCGTCCGCAGGTCCACGACGACGTCGAAGACCTTTCCGTACGAGCACCGCACCAGCTTGGCCTCGCCGGCGCCGGAGCGCAGGTGCAGGCCGCGCAGCACGCCCCGGACCGAACGGGACAGGCTGTCCTGGACGAAGGCGCCCGGATCGAGGCCGACGGAGCGGACCACGTCGGCGTCGAAGGTGCGGCAGAAGAAGCCGCGCTCGTCGGCGTACGGCGTCGGCTCGAACAGGTACGCGCCGGCGATCTGCGGGACTTCGGTCGCCTTCATCGAGCCTCCCGATACGGGTGGGTGTGGGTATGGGTGTGGTCGGCCGCCGGGAACAGGGCCGTGGTCAAGGCGGCGAACTGGTCCTCGAGTTGCCGGGAGGTGACCCGGTTCCGCTCGGTGAGGGTCCGTCGCAGCTCGGCCGATCGCTTCTCCAGCGCCCGGAACTGGTCGAGCAGCCGGTCGGCGTCGACCTCGCGCGCCGGGTGGCGATACGCGTCCAGCCCCATCCGGGCCATGAGCGCGTCGCTCTTCGCCGCGTAGCTGAGGGCGAGCGTCGGTGTGCCGGCCTTCAGCGCGCAGACCAGATTGTGGTAGCGGGTCGCCACCACGGTGTCGGCAGCCGCCGTCTCCGTCATCAGGTCGGCCAGCGAGGCCGCCTCGGCAGCGGTGACCAGCGGCGAGTCCACCGCGTCGAGGATCGCCGTGACCACCGGCGCGTCGCACGCGTCGCCGGTGAGCAGCCGGACCGGCCTGCCGTCCTCGACCAGCGCGCGGACGAAGCGGGTCACCCCGTCGAGGTAGCGCCGGTGGATCTCCTCGGCCCGGGCGCGGTCGTCGTTGCCGCCGTGGAACGCCATGACGCCGACGCAGACCGGGCCCGGTGAGTCCGGGGGCCCCGGGGGCGTGCTCGTCCGCGGCGCCGGCAGGGCGAACGCGAGGTCCGGGTAGACCTCGTCGCGCCCGGTGTCCACGCCCATCGCCCGCATCGCGTCGTGGGACAGGTCGTCCCGGTACGAGCGGTACGCGGCCAGCCGCGCCGACCAGCGCACCAGGGCCCGGGTCGGCCGGTCGCGGATCGGGGCGGCGCCGACGCCGACCAGGGCGACCCGGGTGCGCAGCAGCCGGCCGGACGCGCAGAGCAGGAACAGCGAGTACGGGAAGCCCCACGGCCGCAGCGGCAGCGTGGCCTCCAGGACACCCATGCCCGGCACGATCACCGCGTCGTGCCGGCGCACCCAGGCGGCGGTGCGGAAGGCGTCGACGAGTTTGCCCAGGCCCTTCGCCGCGATCGCGCCCGCACGCGAGGCGGTCCGGTACTCCCCGCGGTACCAGTGCAGCCGCGTCGCGGGGATGCCGTACCGGGCCGTGACGACCTCGGGGCCGCCGCAGAGGGCGTCCACGACCGCCTCCGGGTGCTCGGCGCGGAGGTACCCGAGCACGGCTTCGAGCGACCCGTCGTTGCCGAGGTTGCCGGAGCCCAGCAGGCCGAACACCCCGATGCGGGCAGCGGTCACGCCCGCCTCCCCTCACGGCCGGCGACGAGGGCGTCGACGGAGACCGTGAGCCGGCCCGGGTCGACCGGGGCGCGGTCCTCGACCCGCTCACCGGCGCCCGGCCGGACCCGGCTGGTCAGCCACGCGGCCAGGTGGCGGTGGCAGGCGCGCCGGTCCGCCGGCGACAACGGCGCCCGCCGGATCGCGGAGGCGAAGCCCCAGACGTACTCGGCGAGCAGCCGGGGCGTCGGGTGCAGCGGGCCGGCCCGGCGCGGGTCCAGGTTGACGCACCGGGAGCGCTTGGACGGGTTCGCCCGCTCGGCGCGGGTGGGGTGGTCGCGGCGGAAGTACAGCAGTTCCGGCACCTGGTGGAAGGGGCCGTGCAGGGTGATCTCGGCGACGAACGTGCGGTCCGCGTGGTGGTAGCTGTCGTGCGGTTTCACGCGGCGCAGCACGTCGGCCCGCATCACCCCGTAGAAGTCGTCGCCGCCGGGTTCGAACAGCAGGCTGCGGAAGCGCTCCGGCGCGTGCGGCGAGTCGGTGGCGAGCCCGTACTCGTAGGGGACCTTCACCCGGCCGTCGCCGTCGATGACCGCCTGGCCGGAGTGCGCGAGGATCACGTCCGGCCGCTCGTCCAGCGCCTCCACACAGCGCCGCAGCAGGTCCCGGGCGTACAGGTCGTCGTGCGAGGCCCACTTGAACAGCTCGCCGCGGCACTCGGTGAACACGTAGTTGTGGTTCGGCGCGGCGCCGATGTTCCGCGAGAGGCGGATGTACCGGATGCGTGGGTCCCGGGCCGCGTACGCGCGGCAGATGTCCTGGGTGCCGTCGATCGAGGCGTTGTCCGAGACGACCAGCTCGAAGTCCTCGTAGGTCTGGCCGAGCAGGGCGTCGAGCGCCTCGGCGAGGTACTCCTCGCCGTTGTAGACGGGCAGGCCGATGCTCAGCCGGGGTCGGGCGGTCATGGCGTCCTCACTTCACGGAAAAGGTCTTGGTGGCGCTCGCGCAGGGCGGAGCGCAGGTGCAGCCACCACACGGCCGAGCTGCAGACGGTCGCGGCGGCGACGCCCCAGGCCGAGCCGACCGTGCCGGCCACGGCCGCCCCGCCGAGCCCGCCGGTGACGTAACAGGCGGAGGCGAACAGCTGGCTGCGCAGGCTGCGCCGGGCCGCGCCGAGCGCGCGCAGCCCGGCCGCCGCGCCGGTGCCGAGGCCGGCGCCCGCGACGCCGAGCGTGGCCGGCACGATGAGCTCCGCGGCAGAGCTCCAGACGTCGCCGAGCACCAGCTCGCCGAGCCGGTCCGGCATCAGCAGCAGCGCCGAGCCCCACAGCAGTGCGGCGGCGGCCTGCCCGGCGCCGAGCAGGAGGCAGAACCTGGCCAGCCGGTGCGGGGCCCGCCGCAGCACCCGTGCCGCCTCCGCGACGGTGACCAGCGAAAGCCCCATCAGCACGGCGAGGAACGGGCCGAGCAGCAGCTCCGCGCCCCGGACCGCACCCACCGCGCCGACCCCGACGATCGCGCCGAGCCCGTACGCCCGCAGCTGGCTCGCGCCGCTGACGCCGACGTTCTCGACCAGGTACCGGTAACTGAGATCGCGCTGCTCGCTCAGCCACGCGCGCGCTCCCGTCAGCCGGGGCCGGATGCCGGACTGGAAGCAGCCGTACACCGCGGCCACCGCGGCGGACGCGCCCCAGGCGAGCACGAAAGCGGCCACGCTGCCGACGCGGGCGGCCACCACCATGGCCGGGACGAGCGCGACGCCCCACACCACGTCGTTGACGAACGCCTTCCGCCCGGTGCCGGCGGCGAAGAACGCGTACCGCCAGGCGTCCTGCAGCAGCAGCCCCGGCAGCATGACGCCGAGGCAGACGAACGCGGACCCCACGCTGCCGCCGAGAGCCGGCCCGGCCACCACGCACGCCGCGCCGATGGCGGCACCGACGCCGAGCGCGGTACCCGACGACCTGGCCACCGCCCCGCGCCAGGAGGCGTCCGGGACGCCGCTGAAGCGCACCACGAGCGGGTCGGTGGCCAGCCCGCGGGAGACGCTGAGCACCACGCCGTAGGTCACCCAGGCCAGGCTGAACACGCCGAACGCGGCCAGCCCGAGCGAGCGCGCCACGTAGACGCCCACCGCGAAGTTGGTGACGCTGGAGGCCGCCTGGTCGGCCAGTCCCCAGGACAGCCGGCCGACGAGGGCCCGCCGGGCGGACCCGGCCGGTGTCGTCGTCTCCCCGTCGGTGGTCATCGGCGTCATGCCTTGATCAGTCCGGCGCCGCGCAGGGCGTCGGCCGCGGCGGCGACGGTGTCGAACGGCAGCCCGGACCGCTCGGCGACGTCCAGCAGACTGTGCGCGCCGTCGGAGAGGTTGAGCACCCAGAGCATGGCCATCTGGGCCTGCTTGGTGTCGCTGCGGCCGCCGAGCGCGTCGTACAGCCCACGGCGGCCCAGCTGCGGTTCGCCGTAGGGGCTGAGGTTGAGGTACCTCCTGTTGCGGTCCAGGACGGCGAACGCCTCGCGGCAGACGGCGAGGGTGTCCGCCATCGCCTTCGGGGAGACGAAGTCCAGGTTGTCCGCCGAGGTGTGGTACTCGGGGTAGCCGGCGTACGGGGTCCGGGTGAGCGAGCCCACGGCCAGGTTGAACCCGGGCGAGCAGAACTGCCGCTCGTCGTAGCCGTAGGGAGTGAACTCGGTGACGCGGTGCGGGCGTTCGGACGCGGCCAGCACGTGCCGCAGCACGCGGTCGATCTCGGCGTCGCCGCGCCTGCTCCGCTTGTACGTCAGGTCGCCCGGGTCGCCGGCGCAGGCCAGCACCAGCCCGTGCTTGACCCGCTCCACCCGCTCGGCGTTGCGGGCGAGCCAGGTGATCGCCCCGATGGTGCCGGGCGCGAAGAGGAACCGGTACGTGTAGTACGGCGTCCGCTCCGCCAGCTCCCTGGCCAGGAACGTCGCCACCGCGATGCCGGCCAGGTTGTCGTTGGCCAGCGACGGGTGGCAGACGTGGCAGGAGACGATCACCTCCTCGGGGACCTGCCCCGGGACCACGTGCTCGGCGTAGGTGAGGTGGCCGTCGGCGAGGGTGGAGTCGATGCGCACCTCGTACTCGCCGTCCGGCATCGCGTCCAGGGTCTCCTGGGCCAGGCAGAAGCCCCACTCCGGCTTGTAGTAGCTGGTGCGGTACGGCACCCAACTCGGGTGCTCCGGCAGGGTGTGCAGGTGCTCCCGCAGCTCGGCCAGCGGCAGGGTCGCCGACACCGGCACGCTGTAGCCGAGGACGTGGAGGCTGGACGCGGCGAAGTCGACGACCCGGTGGCCGTCGGTGTCGGCGATGTACGCGTCGCGGATGTTCCACTCCTGCGGCACGGTCCAGTCGAGCACCTGGGTCCCGGTCGGCACCTCGTGCACCCGCAGCGGGATGTGCTCCCCGACGATGTCCAGGGTGGCGCGCACACCGTCGCCGGTGATGCTCCGGCACAGCGGGTACAGCCGCTCCACCAGCGCGTACATCTCCTCGCCGTGCTCGGTCACGGGCGCCACCGCAGGGTGTCGTCGACGGCGCCGGAGTCGGACGCGGCGCGCAGCACGGCGAGGCGGGTGAAGCGCCGGTCGAAGTCCTCCCGGGTCAGCCCGTGTTTCCGGTACGCGTCGGCGAGTTCGAGCGCGCCCCGCTTCACCGTCCACTCGCAGTCGAAGCCGGGTATCGCGGCGCGGAACCGGGAGAAGTCCACCCGGTACGACCGCGGATCCGCCCCGGTCTCCCCGGTGATCACCACCTTGGACCCGGGTACCGCCTCGGCGACCTGCCCGGCGATCTCGGCGACCGTGACGTTGTTGGTCTCGCTGCCGATGTTGAACGCCCGGTCGTGCACGGCTTCCCGCGGCGCCGTCAGCGCGGCCGTGAAGGCCCGGGCGATGTCGGCGGCGTGCACCAGCGGGCGCCACGGGGTGCCGTCGGAGAGCACCAGCACCTCGCCGGACAGCAGCGCGTGGCCCACCAGGTTGTTGAGCACGATGTCGGCGCGCAGCCGGGGCGAGTGGCCGAAGGCGGTGGCGTTGCGCATGAACACGGGGGTGAAGTCGCCGTCGGCCAGCGCGTGCAGGTCGTCCTCCACCCGCACCTTGGACTCCGCGTACGGCGTCACCGGGCGCAGCGGGGCGTCCTCGCCCACCAAGTCCTCGCCGCCGGCGGCGCCGTAGACCGAGCAGGTCGACGCGTACAGGAAGCGCCGTACTCCGGCGTCGCGGGCCAGCCGGGCCAGCCGCACGGACGCGTGGTGGTTGATGTCGTAGGTGAGCTCGGGCGCCAGCGATCCCAGCGGGTCGTTGGAGAGGGCGGCCAGGTGGATCACGGCGTCGACGCCGGCCACGTGGTCCGCGGTGACGTCCCGCAGGTCGACCCGGTGCCCCCGCGGGTCGGCGGGCGCCGGGCCGAGGACGCAGTCGGCGAACAGGCCGGCGTCGAGGCCGACGACGTCGTGTCCGGCGGCCGCGAGGACCGGGGCCATCACGGTGCCCAGGTAGCCCTGGTGTCCGGTGAGCAGTACGCGCAAGGTTCAATCCCCCAGGTCGAGAACGAGTTTGGTGACGGCGAACGCCTCGGCGTAGCGCTCGTGGCATTCGATGCCGCGGATCCGGGCGAGGCCCAGGAAGGCCTCCCGGTCGTACCAGGGCCGGTGGCGCTGCGAGGGGTAGTGCTCCTGCAGCAGCCGCACCTTCTGCTCGGCGGTCCGAGGCGACAGCGGCTGGTACGCCGCCGGACGGCCGAGGTCGCCGTCCCACTTGACGATCTCGTAGCCGAGCACGAGGTGGTCGCGGAACGCGGTCGGTATCAGCCGCGCCAGGCCGCGGTGGTCCTGGTGGGCGTCATCGGTACGCGGGGCCAGCACGAGGTCCGGCTCCGTCCGCGCGCGCAGCTCCTCGACCGCGGCCTTGGCCTCCTCCCAGTGCGCCGGCAGCCGGCCGTCCGGCAGCTTGTGCACGGTCAGCCGCAGGTCGGCGCCCGGGCAGAAGGCGGCGAGCGCGGCCTGCTCCTCCTGCTCCCGCTCGCTGCCGCCCCCGGAGAGCACCAGCGCGTCGACGCGGACACCCGGCCGCGCCCGGCACAGCGTCAGCAGCGTGCCGCCGGCGCCGATGGCGATGTCGTCGCAGTGCGCGCCCACCGCGACGATCCGGTCCGGGCGCCCGGCCCCGAGCCGGATCACGCGCTCACCGCCGCGCTGTCCTTTTCCCACACGGCCCACGGGCGGTCGCCCCGGGCGTAGGCCTCGTCGAGCGCGGCCCGCTCCTTGACGGTGTCGGTGGGCTTCCAGAAGCCGCGGTGCTGGTGCGCCACCAGCCGGCCCCGCTTGGCCAGTTGGGCGCATCCGTCGGCGACCAGGTCCCCGCCCTCCGGGATGTGGTCGAAGACCTCCTGGCGGAGCACGAAGTAGCCGCCGTTCTCCCACAGCGGCAGTTCGCTCACCGCGGTGATGCCCCCCACCAGGCCGTCCTCGCCCAGCTCCACGCAGTGGAACGAGGACTGCGGCGGCACCACCATCATCGACGCACCCGCGTCGCGCCGGGCGAACCGGTCGATCATCTCCGGCAACGGGGCGTCGGTGAGTACGTCGGCGTAGTTGGCGAGGAACATCTCGTCGCCGTCCAGGTGGTGCCGCACCCGGCGCAGCCGTTCCCCGATCGGCGACTCGATGCCGGTCTGGGCGAACGTGATCGTCCAGTCCGAGATGTCGGTGGACAGCAGCTCGGTCCGCCCGCCGCGCAGCACGAAGTCGTTGGACGTCGTCTCCTCGTAGTTGAGGAAGAAGTCCTTGATGTGGTGCGCCCCGTACCCGAGACACAGGATGAACTCCGTGTGCCCGAAGTGCGCGTAGTAGCGCATGACATGCCAGATCAGCGGCCTGGGGCCGACCATCGCCATCGGCTTGGGCACGTCGTCCGCGGCGCCGCTGCGCATCCGCATCCCGTAACCGCCGCAGAACAGAACGACCTTCATGCCTTGACCTCGACAATGCTCAGTTCCGGTATGGGAAAGACCAGCCGGCCGCCCCAGTCGTGCACGAAGGACAGCTGCTCGACCAGTTCGGCCCGCAGGTTCCACGGCAGGACGAGGACGTAGTCCGGCTTGTCGGCGGCGATCTGCTCGGGCGGCAGGACGGGGATGCGGGTGCCCGGGGTGAACCGGCCGTGCTTGTAGGGGTTGCGGTCGACCGTGTACGGGAGCAGGTCGGGCCTGATGCCGCAGTGGTTGAGCAGGGTGTTGCCCTTGCCCGGGGCGCCGTAGCCGACGACCGTCTCGCCGCGCTCGGCCGCCTCGATGAGGAACTTGAGCAGGTCCCGGCGCACCTTGGCCACCCGGGCGGAGAACTCGGTGTACCCGGACAGCTCCCGCAGCCCGGCGGCCTTCTCGCGGTCCAGCACGTCGGCCACCCGCTGTGTCGGCTCGCCCGCCACCTCGGCCGGCCGGGCCCACAGCCGGACGGAGCCGCCGTGCGTGGGCAGCAACTCGACGTCCACGAGCGTGAGTCCGCCGCTGGCCAGGGCCCGGGTCGCGGACGCGACCGTGTAGTACTGGAAGTGCTCGTGGTAGATCGTGTCGTACTGGTTCTCCTCGATCAGGGTCAGCAGGTGCTGCACCTCGATGGAGACCCAGCCGTCGTCGGCGACCAGGGCGCGCAGTCCCTGGGTGAAGCCGACCACGTCGGGGATGTGCGCGTACACGTTGTTGGCCACGACCAGGTCCGCCGGGCCGTGCTCGGCGCGGACGGCGGAGCCGGTCTCCGGGCTCAGGAACTCCGTGAGTGTGGGCACGCCCGCCTCGCGCGCCGCGGCCCCGACGTTCACCGACGGCTCGATGCCCAGGCAGCGGATCCCCCGGTCCACCACGTGCTTCAGCAGGTATCCGTCGTTGCTCGCGACCTCGACCACGAAGGCGTCGGAGCCCTCGGTGCCGAGTCCCACCCGCTGTACGGCATCGGCGACGAACGTGCGCGCGTGCTCCACCCAGGAGGTCGAGTACGAGGAGAAGTACGCGTACTCCTTGAACGTCTCCTCCGGCGTGATCAGCGGCGGGATCTGCGCCAGCCAGCAGTCGGTGCAGACCCGCAGGTGCAGCGGGTACGCGGGCTCCGGCCGGTCCAGTTGGTCCACGGCGAGAAAGCTCTCGCACGGTGGTGTCGCGCCCAGGTCGACGACGCTCGCCAGCGCCGCCGAGCCGCAGAGTCGGCATCGTGTCATCTACTGCCCCCCATTGATTCCGTCCCCCATTGCTTCCGACCGACCCGCGATCGCGGTGCGGTACTCCTCCACCAGGCGCTCCAGCCCGACGGCCGGGCTGAAGCCCTGCTCGTAACGGCGCCGGGCCGCCTCGCCCATCTCCCGGTTGCGGGCCGCCCCGGCCGTGATCCGGCGTATGCGGGACGCGAGCGAGGCGGACTCGCCCGGCCGGTGCAGCAGCCCGGTCACCCCGTCCTCGACGAGTTCGACGAAGGCGCCGTGACCGGCGGCGACGACCGGGACCCCGGCCGCCATCGCCTCCACGACCACCAGGCCGAACGCCTCCAGCCACGTCGAGGGGGCGACCACGGCGACCGACCGCGCGACGGCCTTCCGGCACTCCGCCGGGTCCAGCAGGCCGACGTAGCGCACGTCGTCGCGGCCCGCCGCCCAGGCGGTCACCTCTCGCTCCAGCGGCCCCGTGCCGGCGATCACCAGCGGCACCCCCACACCGCCGCCCGCGGCGACCTCGTCCCACGCGGCCATGAGCAGCCGCACGCCCTTCGCCTCCGCCAGCCGGCCGAGGTAGAGCAGATGCTCACCCGCGTCCTCTCGACGGACGTCCGGCTCCGGCACGAAGTTGTGCTTCACCGCCAGCCGCTCGGCCGGCATACCGGCCCGTACCAGGACGTCGCGCTGCGCCGCGGAGATGCACAAGAACCGCTCCACGCCGGACCACCACCGCCGCCGGTTGACCGACAGGCTGACCGCGAGCGGCACCGTCGCCAGCCGCGAGTTCCGGTAACAGCCGTGCCGGACGGCGGGCAGCGGCGTCGCACCGACGCACTCGGTGCACGGCCGGCCGTCCCGCTGGAGCGTGCCGGGCGGGCAGACCTGGGTGTAGTTGTGCAGCGTGGCGACGGCGGGCACACCGGCGTCGGCGCAGGCGGCCAGCACCGCGGGCGACAGGAGCGGGAAGACGTTGTGGACGTGCACCACGTCCGGCCGCTCGGAGCGCAGCCGGGCGGCGAGTTCCGCGCGGACCGCCGGGTTCCACGGCACCAGCAGCGGCAGCGCGGCCTTGGCCGGCAGGGACCGGGCGGCGATGTCGTCGCTGCGCCGCTCGAACACCTCGACCCGGTGACCGGCTCCGCGGAGCAGCGCCACCTCCTGGTCGACGACCTTGTTCTCCCCGCTCGGCTGTGCCGAGGCGTAGCGGTTGTGCACCACGAGGACGTGCATGCTCAGGTCACCTCCGTTCTCCGGGATCGCAGCGGGAGGCGTCGCCGAGGGACTTCGGGCGCCGACGGGGCAGGGGCCGCGGGTGCCGCCAGCAGTGAGGCGGCCACGGCCAGGTGCAGCAGATACGGCGAGGCGTCGCCGAGCCCGGCCTCGGTGTACGACGCGATCGCGCAGTAGCTGATCAGGAAGATCGCGCAGGCCCTCGACAGCGACGGCGGCCGCAGCAACGCCACGCCGCCCAGCACGACGACGACCGCCGCCACGAGCACGACTCCGGTCATCCCCTGCTCCTGGTAGACGGCCAGCCAGCTGTTGTCGATCGGCAGCCCGCCGAACGACTTGTCGCCCAGGCCCGCGCCGAACAGGTGCTCCGAGGTCGTCCGGGGCGCGGCCAGCAGCGCGTCCCAGACCTTGGCCCGGCCGGTGAGGTTGGAGAAGTTCTCCTGGCTCTGCCCGCGCAGGAACCACGCCCGCAGCGCGGAGCTGAACGCCACCGCGGCCACCGTGGCGCACAGCACCGACCAGGCGAAGAACCGGCGGGCGGCGGCGCTGGTCAGGACGAGCGACCCGATCCCCAGCGCCAGCCCGATGAGCAGACCGAGCGTGGCCGTGCGGGTGTGGGTCAACGCCAGCAGGACGAGGGAGGGCACGATGACCACGGCCGCGCTGCCCCGGTCGGTCCTGCGGCCCAGGACGAGCAGCACGGTGAGCCCGATGATCACCGCGGCGTACTGTCCGATCTGCGGCGGGGTGAGCGGCCACAACGCGCCGACCAGCCGCCCGCCGTAGAGCTCGGGCAGGGCCGCGCCCGGTGAGATGGCCAGGCCGGCGGCCACCGAGCCGAGCACCGCGAAGTACATCCGGATGTGGTGCCGGACGAAGGTCAGGCCGCCGTCCCACCAGCGGCTGAGCAGCCACAGCGTGCCGACGAAGAGGGCCAGCCGGGCGCAGCGGAACAGCGCGCCGAACCCGGACTCCAGGTCCGCGCTGGCCATCACGCTCGGCACCAGCAGCAGGGTGAGCAGAAACAGGAAGGCGCTGGGCCGGATGCGCAGCCGGAGATTGAGCGCGAGCGCCAGCGCGAACGCGGCGACCAGCGCGCCCATGGTGACCATCTGGATGAGGGAGCGGGGCAGCGGGACGATGGTCTTCGCCCCGGCCGAACCGAGCGTGTTGAGGACCAGCAGCCCCCAGACTGTCCCGACGATCTTCGGCGTGTGGTCAGCGGCCATCTCAACCACCGTCCCGTGCGCGGAAGGTGCTGTCCGCGTCCTGCCGGTACGGCATGCCCTGCCACTGCCCGGAGTCGAGCTCCCGGCTCGGGTCGTGGGCGACGAAGGTCCAGGGTCCGACGTAGACGTTGTCGTGCCAGCGGTTGTGCTGCTTGCGGGTGATCGCCTCGGCCACCCGCTCGCCCTGGTACGGCGACCAGTCCGGATAGGTGCCGTAGTTGGCCAGCACCGCCATGCGGCCGCACTTCACCGCGCACTTGACGACGGACGGGTCCAGCACGAAGCGGTTGTGGTGGATGTCCACCCGCTGGGTCTTCCAGCGGCAGTCGGCGTAGAGCGGCGCGGTGGCGATCGCGGGCCGCGCACAGCGGTCGGTGTCCCGCACCAGCAACGTGCAGTCACCGGAGGAGGTGTTGGCCGGGCTGTTGCAGAACCGGTCGGCGTTCTCCCACAGGGTGATCCCGGACCAGTTGTCCTCCAGCACGTTCTGCGCGATCTCGATCCTGTCCGTGCGGGCCTTGACCCGTGGTTCGCCGCCGGACTCGGACAGGTAGACGGTCGCGAACGGGAAGCTGTCGCCGCGGTCGGCCGCCTTGCGGCCGTCGACCCAGTTGTTCCGCCGGATCGTGTTCTTCCGGATGACCGCGTTGTAGCTGGTCTCGTAGATCAGCGCGGCGCCGTCGTTGGCCTCCAGCACGTTGTTCTCGATGCGGAAGTCGTTGTTGTTGGTGTCCGCCCACAACCCGGCTCCGCGGTTGCCGTGCACCCAGTTGCCGCGTACGTCGGCACCGTCGACGGCCCAGAACTTGACGCCCCCGGTACAGCCGCAGCCCGGCCGCCGCCGCTCCCAGTCGCCGGTGTTGTTGCCCGTGATCTCGTTGCCCTCGACCACCAGGCCGCTGATCCGCCCTTCGCCCTTGTACGCGTTCATGCCGTACTGGCCGTTGCCGCGCAGACAGCTGGCACGGACCCGCTGGCGGGCACCGGCCATCAGCCCGGCGCCGGAGTTGTGCTGGATCGTCGCGTGCTCGATCACCCACCCGTCGGCCGAGTCGTGGTTGACCACGCCCTCGTCGTGCGGCGCGACGAAACGCTGCACGGTCAGGTGGCGGATGGTCACGTCGCGGGCGGTGCCGCCGAACGCGTACTGGTTCTTCCTCCCGCCGTCGAGCACCGCGCCCGGCGCACCGAGGTAGCGGTTGCCCTCCTTGGGGATGACCTGGGCGTAGCGGTCCGGGTCGAGCCGGTGCTTGCCCGGCCGGAGCCAGAACGTGGTGTGCGGGGGACTGCTCTTGGTCTTCGCGGCCAGGTCACCGGCCACCGCGGGGTCGACCGTCACCGCGCCCGCCGGCGCCTTCGCCGGACCGGCAGTGGGCTTGGCGCACACCCGGGCCACGGCGACGGACCGGGACGCGGACGGCGCGACGGTCGGCTCCGACCCGGCGCTCGGCGCGCTCGTACAGCCCGTCGCGGACAGCAGAGCCAGCGCCAGCGATCCCGCCGCCAACGCCCCGTGCCGTCTCCTGATCCCCACGCGCTCGCCCTCCCCTAGCCGCAGAACCTGAGCAGGGTGGTGAAGTCCTCCGCGCCGTCGGCGAAACCCGTGCCGACCAGCGTGGTGGTGGGTTCCTTGCGTCCGAAGCCGGGGGAGTACCAGCCCAGCGGCGGGCCGGTCTCGCCGCGATGCGCCCGCCAGGTCAGCTGCCCGGGCAGGTCGAGCACCGCGGAGCGGTCCTCGCCGTCGCGGGTCCAGGTGAGCTGTGCCCGGTTCCCCACCAGGTCCGCGGCGATCGCCGGGCCGAGGTGGAACGCCAGGCGTACCTCCCGGCGCGGGCCGTGTCGGCCGCGGACCTCGTCGACCACCCGCAACTCCCGGCTCGCGGCCGTCAGCTCCACCCGGCGGCGGTGCACGGCGGGCCGGTAACCGTCGTGCTCGGCGCACCAGCGGGCCACCCCCTCATCGGAGGTGTCCGCGACCAGGACGCGGGTCTTTGCATGCCGGGTCCACAGGAACGGACCGCCGGAGACGGACTGGTCACCGCCGTCCAGCTGCAGGGTGTTGTGGCCGAGGGTGGACCGGAAGTACTGCCGCCACTCGGGCTGCCCGTGGTAGCAGTACGTCCCCGGGTCGGCGAGTACGTCGACCCCGTCGTGCCGGACCTCCACGGACAGCGCGTCCGCGTGGGCGTGCGCGGCGATGGACAGGAACCCGTGCGGACCACCGTCGCAGCGGCACCAGATCTCTCCCGGACCGCGCAGGATGGTCATGCCGGCGTCCGCGAAGTGAGCCGGCCGGCTCGCCGGGCGGGTCACGGACAGTTCGGCGGGCTTGATGAGCGCGGCCAGCAGCGGGGTGCGCACATCGGTGCCGGTCACCTCCGGCCACCAGGCGAGCCGGCCGAACACCGCGTCCCCGGTGGCCAGCAGTGAGGCCCAGCGGTCGGTGCCCGCGCCGTCCACGACCAGACCGTGCCCGTCGTCCGCGTCTCCCTGGCGCGGCGGCCGCAGCCGGCTGTCCACGACGGCGGCGAGCGCGTCCGTCATCCGCAGCAGCACCAGCCGGACCGACGCGGGGACCGGCACGCCCCGGGCATCCGCCTCGGCCACCGCGGCCAGGCCGAGCTCCAGCACCAGTCCGTGGTACTCGGTGGCCAGCTCGCGGTTGAGGCCGGAGCCGAAGGTGTTGCCGCGCAGGTGCCGCTCCAGCGTCCGCAGCGCGTCGGCTCGCCAGCGCGCCGAGGCGGGGAACCACCCGAACGCGCAGGCCGCTGCGAACTGCCCGGCGGCCTCGGCGATGACGTGGTTGTTCGCCGACGAGCCCCGGCTGGGGAAGGCGGCCAGCCAGCGCTGGTGGTGCCAGATCTGGTTCAGCGCCACCGGGTTGTCCTCGAACAGCCCGGCCGCGCCCGGCCAGCCGTCGAGCAGCCGGCGGATCCACACCCACGACAGCAGCCGGATCCCCAGCTCGATGCCGCTGGTCC
Organism: Streptomyces sp. NPDC016851; assembly: GCF_055562795.1. Taxonomy (NCBI): domain Bacteria; kingdom Bacillati; phylum Actinomycetota; class Actinomycetes; order Kitasatosporales; family Streptomycetaceae; genus Streptomyces; species Streptomyces sp. NPDC016851. Next base: position 148,272 of record NZ_JBVHEP010000007.1, on the reverse strand, counting down.
AGTGCACTCCGCGCAGCGGCGCGTTGGCCGCCCACCACGACCGCAGGTGCTCGGCCACGCGCTCGGCGTACCGCTCGTCGCCGGTGACCGCGTAGGCGCCGGCGAGCTGGGTGAGGTACTGGTGCCGGGACAGCTCCCAGATCTGCTTGATGTCCCCGACCGTGGCCTCGTCCCGGTACGGCACGTCGAAGGCGTAGCCCCACGGAGGCCGGAGCCCGGTCTTCGGGTCGTACCACCAGTCCGGGTGGACCAGGTCGTCGCGGACCACCCCGAAGAACTCGGCGTGCCCGGCCATCAGCCGGTCGGCTTCGGCGACGAGCCGTTTCACGGCGTCCGGCGGGATCGCGGCGATCGCCCCGGCGGGCAGCACCGCGGTGAACCGGGCGCCGGTCACGCGCGGGCACGTCGGCCGCGCCGACCGCCACCGTCGCCTGCGCACCGCGTCGCCCACCCGGCCGCCGACCTCCCGCGGCCCCATCCGGGACAGCCGCCGCAGGTACCAGCTCGCGCTCATGGTCATCGCGCGCTCTCCAACGTCACCGGCGCGCCGCCGGCCAGGCCGGCCTGCACGGCGAGGGTGGCCGCCGTGGTGGCGACCAGCGACTGGAGCGGCACCGGCATCGGCCCGCCTGTCCGCACGGCCTTGACGAACGCGGCCAGTTCGGCGTTCTGGCCCTTGTCCCGGGCCTTGGGAAGGCGCGAACTGACCCACTTCTTGGGGCCGTGGACCGAGGCCCGGACGAAGTCGTCGAGCCGCAGCACCTTGCCGTCCGCGACCAGGTCCAGCGTCTCCTTGGGGAAGCCGGGCGCGCCGGTGGTGACGTAGCTGATGGTGGCGGTGGAGCCGCCCGGGTAACGCAGCACGACCTGCAGGTCCTCGTTGCCGGGCGTGCCGGTCGCGTACACGGAGACGGGGTCGGCGTCGAGCAGCCAGCTCGCCGTGTCGATGAAGTGCCCGCCCTCGCCGGCGAACCGCGAGCCCTCGGTGCCCTGCTGGAGGTACCAGCTGCCGTGGTCCAGCCGGCCCGCGTTGACCAGGTAGCGCAGGCTCGCCGGACCGGTCAGAGGGCCGAACCGCTTCCTGGCCTCCTGCAGCAGCGGCGCGAACCGGCGGTTGAAGCCCACCTGCAGCCGGTCGTTGCCGGACTCCTCCACCGCCGCGAGCACACCGGCCAGCTCGTCCTCGGTGAGGGCCAGGGGCTTCTCCACGAACACCGCCTTGCCGGCCAGCAGCGCTTTCCGGGTCAGTTCGGCGTGGGAGCTGTGCCGGGTGACGACGAACACCGCGTCGACCGACGGGTCGCCGAGCACGGCGTCGAGGTCGGTGGTCGCCCCGGCGAAGCCGAACTTCCGCTGCGCGTTGGCCCCGGACAGCGCCGTCGTGGTGACGACGGTCGACAACTCGACGCCGTCGCGCTGCGCCAGGTGCGGCAGCAGCATCGACGTCGCGTAGTTTCCCGCGCCGACGAACGCGAGGCGCACCGGAGTCCTGGCGGCCCGGGCCGGACTGGGCTTCACGCCTTCAGTGGACACCGCGGGCACGGCCACCGAGGGGGCCGGCGCCTCCGGCGCCTGGTCCGGGTAGCGGAACAGCACCGCCACGGCCTTCAGTTCGCCGTCCTTCAGGCTCCGGTACGTCTCGACGGCGTCGTCGAAGTCGGCGATGTGGGAGATCAGGGGCTCCACGTCGACGTGGCCGCGGGCCATGAGATCGAGGAAGCACGCCAGGTTGCGGCGCTCGGTCCAGCGCACGTAGCCGATCGGGTAGTCGCGCCCCTCCAGCTCGTACTCCGGGTCGTAGCGCCCGGGGCCGTAAGAGCGGGAGAACCGGACGTCGAGCTCCTTCTCGTAGTACGCGTTCCACGGCAGGTCCAGGCTGCACTTGCCGATGTCGACGACCCGGCCGCGGTCCCGGCTCAGCCGGGCGGCCAGTTCGACGGGCTGGTTGCTGCCGCCGCCGGCGGCCAGGTACACCTGGTCCACGCCGTGGCCGCCGGTCAGTTCGGCGACGGCGGTCTCCACGGCCGCGGAGGCGGGATCGCCGCAGGCCGCCGCGCCGAGGCGCTCGGCGAGCTCGCAGCGCACCGGGTCGGGGTCGGCCCCGACGACGCGGACTCCCGAGGCGGCCAGCAGCTGCACCACCAGCTGCCCGATCAGCCCGAGGCCGATGACGAGTGCCACTTCGCCGAGCTGTGACTCGCCCTGGCGGACGCCCTGCAGCGCGATCGACCCGACGGTGCCGAAGGCCGCGTGGCGCGGCGCGAGGCCGTCCGGCACCGGGGCGTAGAGGTTCTTCGGCACCCAGTTCAGTTCGGCGTGCAGCGCGTGCTCGTTGCCGGCGCAGGCCACGAGGTCGCCGACCTTCACGTCGTCGATCCCGGCGCCGACCTGCTCGACCACCCCGCACAGCGAATAGCCCAGCGGCGTGTAGGAGTCCAGCTTGCCCATCACCTTGCGGTAGGTGGCGGGCACCCCGTTGGTGGCCACGCTCTGCACGACCTTGGCCACCTGGTCCGGCCGGGAGCGGGCCTTGCCGAGCATCGACATGCCGGCCTCGGACACCTTCATGAGCTCGGTCCCGGTGGATATCAGCGAGTAGGCGCTGCGGACCAGCACGCCGTCCGGCTTGCACCCCGGCACCGGCACGTCGAGCAGCGCCAGTTCGCCGCTCTTGTAGTTCTGCACAACCTGCTTCACTCAAACTCCCCAGAAGTCGCGCCTCGGTACCAGTACTCGAGCGTCAGCACATGCCACAGATGCTTGGAGAAGTCCCGCTGCCCGGCCGCGTCCTCGGCGACCATCCGCGCCAGCGCGTCGCGGCGCAGGAACCCGGAACGGACGAGCAGGCCGTCGTTCACCACCTCGCGCACCAGCGGCGCCAGATCCCGGCTCATCCAGGCCCGCAGCGGGGCACTGAACAGCCCCTTGGGCCGGTACACGATCTCCCGGGGCAGGACCGAGACGGCCGCCTCCTTGAGGACGGCCTTGCCCTGCCGTCCGACGATCTTGCGATCACCGGGCACGGCGAACGCCGCCCTGACCACCTCGACGTCCACGTACGGCACCCGCACCTCGGTCGACGCGGCCATGCTGGAGCGGTCCGTGTACGCGAGGTTCAGGCCCGGCAGGAACATCCGGGCGTCGGTCAGGCACATGCGGTTGACGAAGTCGTCGAGGTCGTTGTCCTGGTACGTGTCCGCATGCTCGGTCAGCACGTCCCCGACCGTCCCGGCCAGGTCCGGATCGAGCAGGGCGAGCAACTCGGCCTGGTCGTACATGGTGTAGCTGCGCCGGAACGCGGTCTCCTCCGGAAGGTCGGCGAAGGACAGGAACCGCTTCGCGAAGCGCACCGAGCGGTACCCCCGGCGGGACGTGGCGACCGGCAGCCGGTCCACCGCCGCGGACACCCCGCGCCGCAGGGGCCGCGGCACACGCTGGTAGCGCAGCGCCAGCAGATTGGCCAGGTGCTTGCGGTACCCGGCGAACAGCTCGTCGGCGCCCATCCCCGAGAGCATCACCTTGACCCCGGCCTCCCGGGCGGCCGAGCAGATCAGGTACGTGTTGATCGCTGCGGGGTCGCCGATCGGCTCGTCCAGGTGGTACGTCATCCGCGGCAGCAGGTCGAGCACGTCCGGAGCGATCTCGATCTCCCGCAGGTCGACGCCGAACCGCTCGGCCACCTGCCGGGCGTAGCGCAGGTCGTCCGGCATCGCCTCGAACCTGGCGTCCTCGGCGCGGAACCCGATCGTGTAAGCGGCGATACCGGGCCGGTCGCGGGCCGCCAGCGCGGTCAGATAGCTGGAGTCGAGACCACCGGACAGGAAGGTCGCCACGGGTACGTCCGAGAGCAGGTGGCGCCGGGTCGACTCCTCGACGACGGCCGCGATGTCCGGCAGCTCGCCGGCCAGCGCCCGCTCCCGGCCCTCGGCGGCGACGTCCTTCAGGTTCCAGTACCGGCCCCGCTCCACCCGGCCGTCCGGCCGGCACCGCAGCCAGCTGCCCGGCGGCAGCTTCTCCGCCTCGCGGAACGCGCAGCGCGAGTCGGGCACCCAGTAGTACAGCAGCGAGGCCACCAGCGCCGCGTGGTCGACCTGGAGCGACCCGCCGGTGACGGCGGCGAGCGCCTTGAGTTCCGAGGCGAACACCAGACCCTCGCCCCGCCGGAGCAGGAACAGTGGCTTGATGCCCAACTGGTCGCGGGCCAGCACCAGTTCACCGGTGCGCTCGTCGAAGACGCCGAACGCGAACATGCCGCGCAGCCGGGGCAGGCAGTCGGTGCCCCAGCGCCGCCAGGCCTCCAGCAGCACCTCGGTGTCGGAGGTGCCGCGGAAGCGCACCCCGGCGGCGGCCAGCTCGGCCCGCAGCTCGGGCGCGTTGTACAGCTCGCCGTTGTACGTCAGGGCGAGGCCGTCCGAGACCATCGGCTGGGCGCCGGTCTCGGACAGGTCGATGATGGCCAGCCGACGGTGCCCGAGCTGTACGTCGCCGTCACCGGCGGCGTGGCCGTAGCGGCCCGCCCCGTCCGGACCGCGGTGGGCGAGGGCCTGGGTGAGCCGGTCGGTCACGGCCTTCCCGTCCGGCCATCGGTACGTGCCTGCGATGCCACACATGTGCTACCGCGCCTCCTGGTTGCTGTCCGGGACCCCTGCCGCCCACATCGGCAGCCGCTCCGTCCGCCGCCGGCCCTCTCCCACTGCCTGAACCGCGTGGGAGGTGCCCCCACCGTTCTGCCGGGCCGGCCGCTCGCCGCGGCCGCGCAGCGCGGTGTGCGGCCCGTCCCACAGCGTGCCGTCGGTCCGGTCCCGCGGATCGGGGTCGATCAGCACCACGCCGATCACGGCGATGCGCTGGTCCGCGAGTTGCCGCGCCACGGTGTGCAGCCAGGCGGCGCTGCCGTGCCCGGCACGCACGACGAGCACGGTCCGGGTGCCGAGGTACTGCAGGTCGGTCCACGCCGTGCCGGGCGCCACCGAGCCGACGCCGAGGCCCAGCTCCTGGTCCGGCACGGCCTCGGCACGCTCGCCCCCGACCACGGCGGGGTCTCCCGGCTTCGGGCGGCGGCCGGCGAGCTGCGGTCCGGGCAGGCCGTCGATGACGACCACCGGCCCCTCGGCCGCCAGTGCCCTGGCGAGGTCCACGGCGATGACGCTCGTGGTGCGCGCACAGCCCAGTTCCAGCAGGGACACCGGTTCCGCGGAGCCGCGCACGGTGCGGGCCAGGAAGGTGGTGAGCCGTTCGCGCGCCGCCCGGGTCCTGCGGCGCTGCCACGGCCTCGCCGGCAGGCGGGGGGCGCGGGGCAGCTCCGCGATGACCGAGGCGCCGAGGTTCGCCGCGATGTCCCGGCGCAGCACGGGGCGGTCCGCCACCACCGAGCCGACCGCGGCCACCGCGAGCCCGAGGACGAGCCCGAGGACGAGTCCGATCCCGGCGTCGGTGACAGCGGCCTTGGGCAGGGAGTGCCGGATCGCGCGCGGGGCGTCCACGATCTGCGTGCCGGCGACGAGTTGGGGCGTGCCGATGCGCGCCTCCTCGGCGCGCTGGCCGAAGTCGGCGATCCGCGAGGTGAGTTCGGCCCGGCGGGCGAAGAGCGACTCCATGCTCGCCGACGCCTCAGGGCTGCTCTCCGGCGGTCCGTCGCCGATCGCCTTGTTGACCCCGGCGAGTTCCTTCCGCATACGGTCACGCTGGTCGAGGAGGGCCTTGGACTCGGCCTTCGCGGTCTCCCGCATCCGCCGCACGTGGTCCGCGACGAACGCGTCGGCCAGCGCCCTGGCCCGGGCCACCGCTTCCGCGTCGCTGTCACCCGTCACTTCGATCTGCAGCACGTTGTTGGACAGGCCGGTGCCCCGGTAGTCCCGCATGAAGTCCTCCGGGTTTTCCGGGGACTCGAGGGCCCGCAGGGCCTGGCCGGCGATCCGTGTGGTGTGCAGCAGCTCCACGTCGGTGCGGATCAGTGTTCCGGTGTCGTTCGGCTGGTCCTCCTTGTGCGCGACCAGCACCTTGGCCACCGCGCTGGGCGGCGGCGGCAGCAGGACCGCCACGGCCGCGCCGATCAGCAGCCCCAGCAGCGCCAAGGAGCTCCACAGGCGGCGCCGCCTGCGCACCGCCACCACCAGCGCCTGCAGATCCAGCAGCGGAGCGGAGGCCGCCGGTTCCGACGTCTCGGTCGTGGTCACCGTGCACCTCCCGTCGCGTGGCCGTGAGCCGCGAGCTCCGGAGCGGCCTCGTCGGCAGGACGGCCGGGCGGCCGCGTCGGGCGGTCCCGGGTCGTGCCGGCGACGACGACGCCGACGACCTCGTGCCCCGCGTCCGCACACGCCTCGGCGACGCCGGCGAGCTCCCCCGCGGTCCAGCTGCCCGCGCTGAGCACCACCAGGGCGCCGGACTCGGTGCCGCGGTCCGGCACCAGCGGCCCGGGCACCGAAACTCCCACCACCCGTGGCACGGGGTATCCCCTGTCCGGGGAGCCGGGGGAAGGTTCGCTCCCGGCCTCGGCGACGAGCTGCCCGGCGGCCCGGACGGCGACCTCGTCGCTGTCCGGTACGACAACCAGCAGCCGCCGTGCGTCCGGCAGCTGGTCCCGGAGGCGGGCCCACACCCGCCGGTAGCGGATCCGCCGGCCGGCCTCGCCGCCGGACGGCTGCGGGGGCGGCACGTCCCACCGGGTGTCGAGGCCCAGCAGCCGGCGGATCCGGGCCCGCGGGCCACCGCCCCCCGGCCGGTGCGCGGGCTGTTCATCAGGGACGTCGACGGTACCGAGCAGGGCCGAGTCCAGCGCCGCGGCGATCTCCGGTGCGGTGCGCAGCCGGCGGCTCATCCGTGCGGCGGTGAGATGGCCGACGACCGCGAGCAGGAAGAACAGCAGCGCCCCGGCGACGACGAGCTGCACCCTCGTCGGCGCCGCCTCGCCGGTCGGCCGGGCCGCCGGCCCCATGACGACCATGCCGGCCTTGCCGGTCGCCGGGTCGGCCTCGTCCAGCTTCTTCATGGCGTCCAGCAGCGCGGCACGCAGCTTCTCGAGCTCGGTGCGGGCCTGCACGCTCTCCACGGTCCGCCCCGGGTCGGCCGCCTCGGCCAGGTCGGTGATGCGGCGGTCGGTCCGCACCACCGTCCTGCGCAGTTCCTCGGGCGCGTCCGCCGCTTCGGGGTCGGGGTTGTCGCCCGCGAGTCGCGCGGCGAAGGTGACGAACTGCTCGGCCACCTGGTCGGAGAGCCGCTGCGCACGCTCCGGGGTGTCGGCCGTGCCCGAGATCTTGATGATGTTCCCGTCGGCGGTCTCGGCGCTGACCCGGTCCCGCAGTTCCCTGCCGCTGACACCGGGCCAACCGAGTGCGGCGGCCGCGCGGTCGACCACCACCGAACTGGTCGCGATCTCCGCCTGCGTCAGCAGCTCGCGCTCCTCCCACTGCCCCGGCAGCAGCACCAACGCCGACGTCGTGTAGCGCGGCGGAAACACCACCGAGGCGCCGTAGCCGACGAGTGCGCCCACCACGGCGAGGACGGCGAGAAGCCGCCCGCGCCGACGGAGAATCCGCCCGATCGTGACCAGGCGTATCGTGTCATCGCTCAACGGCGCTGCCTCTTCCCTGTGCGGGCCGGACGGCCCGCCGACGCCGCGGTGCGGTCACGGCAGGCGGCGGCGTAGGCGGCGAGCAGCGACTCCTGCGAGTTCCGCCAGGAGAGCGGTCCGCTGATCCGCTCCTGGCCGATCTTGCCCATCCGGGCCCGCTTCTCCGGGTCGTCCAGCAGCATGGCGATGAGCCCGGCGAACTCCGCCTCGTCGTCGGCGGGCGCGTACACGGCGGCGTCACCGGCGGAGACCCGCGCCTCCTTCAGGTCGAAGGAGACGATCGGCCGGCCCATCGCCATGTACTCCAGGACCTTGTTCATGGTCGACACGTCGTTGAGCGGATTACGCGGGTCGGGGGAGAGGCACACGTCCGCGGTGGACAGGTAACGCACCAGATCGGCGTCCGGAACGCGCCCCGTGAACTGCACCTGCTCGGAGAGTCCGAGCCGCCGGGACAGTTCCACCATCGCGTCGAAGGCGTCGCCGGAGCCGACGAACACGGCATGCCAGTCGGTCCGCCCGAGCTCGTCGCGCAGTTTCGCCAGGGCGCGCAGGGCGTAGTCGACACCGTCCTGCGGGCCCATCACGCCGAGGTAGCACAGCAGATGGGGCTTGCCGCGCTTCAACTCCGGCTCGGGCGGCACCGGCTGGAACCGGTCGACCGCGGGTGCGCTGCGCACCACGAAGACGTCCTCGGGCCGCCGGCCGCCACGGCGCAGCGCGACGTCCCGGTAGCTCTCGTTCGTGGCGAGGACGATGTCCGCGGCCCGGTAGGTCCGCCGTTCCAGCGCGCACACGGCGCGGTAGAGCAGGTCCTCGCCGCGGCCGAACCGGGAGAGGTACAACTCGGGTACCAGGTCGTGCTGGTCGAAGACGAACCGCGCCCCGCGCCGCTTCAGCCACAGCGCCGGCAGGAACAGCAGGTCGGGCGGGTTGCAGGCGTGGACCACGTCGACGGGGCCGACCTTGCGGGCCAGCCGGGCCGTGTGCCACAACGCCGATCCGTACTCCCGCAGGTAGCCGGCCGGCCCTCCGGTGGCCGCGCGCAACGGGTAGCGGTGGATCCGCACCCCGTCGATCACCGCCTCCGGCTCCGTGTCGCGCTTGCTCCCCTGCGGACAGATGACGTGCACCGTCCAGCCCGCGTCGCGCAGCGTCGTGCACTCCTGCCACACCCGCCGGTCGAACGGCACCGACAGGTTCTCCACCAGGATCAGCGCGCGCCGGCCGGACCGGCCGGCTGCGGCTGTTTCGTCGAACGATCTGTCACCAAGCAAGGCCCACGTACCCCGGTTCGGCCCGGCGCGCATCGGCGTCGGGAAGGTGGACGAGGTCGACGAGCACCGGGCCCTCGCTGTGGGGCAGCGCCGCCAGCACGGCCGGATCCCTGGTCCCGACCAGGCACACCTCGGCGTGGTCGAGCACCTCGTCCACGGACGCCGCGAGCAGCTGCGCGAGGTGCGGCAGCCGGTTCTCGATGTACTCGCGGTTCGCGCCGATCAGCCGGGAGAGATTCACGTTGGCGTCGTAGATCCGCAGGTCGTACCCCTTGCCGAAGAGCCTCTCCGCCAGCTCGACGAGCGGGCTCTCGCGCAGGTCGTCGGTGCCGGGCTTGAAGGACAGCCCGAACATGCCGATGCGGCGCTTGCCGGTGCGCTCGACCAGGTCCACCGCGCGTTGCAGATGGTCGGAGTTGGAAGGCAGCACGTGGGCGAGGATGGGCACCGAGACGTCGGCCCGCTGCGCCGCGTGGACCAGGCTGCGCAGGTCCTTGGGCAGGCAGGAGCCGCCGAAGGCGAAGCCGGGCCGCAGATAGGCGGGGCTGATGTTCAGCTTGCGGTCGGCCAGGAACACGTCCATCACCTGGTGCGAGTCCACCCCGAGCGCCTGGCACACCGCGCCCAGCTCGTTCGCGAAGCCGATCTTGAGGCCGTGGAACGCGTTGTCCGCGTACTTGATCGCCTCGGCCGTCGGGACCGGCACCCGGAACACCTCGCCGGGCAAGCCCTCGTACAGCGCCGTCACCGCGTCGCCGCTGGCCGGGTCGAGCTCGCCGATGACCGTCTTGGGCGGGTCGAAGAAGTCCCGCACGCTCGTGCCCTCGCGCAGGAACTCGGGGTTGACCGCGACCCCGATGTCCACCCCGGCCGTGCCGCCGACGTACTTCTCCAGGATCGGCACCAGCAGGTTCAGGCAGGTGCCCGGGAGCATGGTGCTGCGGAACACCACCGTGTGCCGCCCGCCCCGCTCGGCCAGCGCGGCGCCGATCTGCTCGGTGACCCGCTCCAAGTACGTCGTGCACAGGCTGCCGTTGGGCTCCGACGGCGTGCCCACACAGACCAGCGACACCTCGCTGCCCATGACCGCCTCGCGGACGTCGCCGGTGGCGCGCAACGCTCCACTGCGCACGACCTCGGCGATGAGCTCGCCGATCCGCTCCTCGACCACCGGGGCCTTGCCGTCGTTGACCAGGTCGACCTTCACCTGGTTGACGTCCACCCCGATGACCTCGTGGCCCATGCTGGCCAGGCACGCGGCCGACACGCAGCCCACGTAGCCGAGCCCGAAAACGCTGACTCTCATGACCCGTCCCTCCCCCCAGGCAGACCCTTGTGGTCTGCGGTCCCCCCGAGCAGGCCCGTTCGGCCCGCGGTCCGCGCCCCCTCCGGACGTCGGCCTCCGTTCATCAGTAGGCGCCCTGCCCGTGGAGCACCGCACGCAGCGTCTTCCACAAGATCACCGAGTCCAGGGCGAGCGACCAGTCCTCCACGTAGCGCAGGTCCAGCCGGACCGCCTCCTCCCACGACAGGTCACTGCGACCGCTGATCTGCCACAGACCGGTGAGTCCGGGCTTGACCAGCAACCGCCGCCGGATGTCCGGGGCGTACGCGGCGCACTCCTCCGGCAGCGGAGGCCGCGGACCGACGAGCGACATCGATCCGGTGACCACGTTGAAGAGCTGCGGGAGCTCGTCGAGCGAGTACCGGCGCAGCACCGCTCCCACCCGGGTCACCCGCGGATCCCGGCGGAGCTTGAACAGCGGGCCGGCGCCCTCGTTGCGGTCGGCCAGCTCGGCACGTGCCCGGTCGGCCCCGGCGACCATCGTGCGGAACTTGAGCATGGTGAACTCGCGGCCGTCCTTGCCGACCCTGCGCTGGCGGTAGAACGCCCCACCCCGGCTGTCCAGCAGAACGAGCAGCCCGACGCACACCATCAGCGGCGCGAACAGCAGCAGCAGGATCGCCGCGCCCATCCGGTCGACGACCCCTTTGACCACCCGGCGGCCCCCGGTGAAGGTCGGCATGCTGACCCGCAGCAGCGGTATCCCGAGCACCGCGTCGACGTGCAGCCGCGGGCCGGCCACCTCCATCAGCACGGGGGCCACGACCATCTCGGCGTCGCTGCCCTCGAGGTTCCACGCCAGCCGTTGCAGCCGGTCCGGTGACCAGTGCGGATCCGGTGTGACCGCGACGACACGGTAGCCGTCGCGGCGGACGTGGCCCGCGACGTCCGCCAGCCGGCCGACGACCGGCACTCCGTCCAGGTGGTCACCGTCGAGCCCGAGACCGTCCGTCGTGCACACCGCGTCCACGCGCCAGCCGAGGTGCGGGAACTTGCGGGTCCGGGAGATCAGATCGCGCACGGTGGCCGGGCTCCCGGCGGCGAGCACCGGTCTCAGACACCGGCCTTCCTTGCGCTGTTTGTGCAGCGAGAGGCGCAGCAGATACCGCGCGGTCATGGTGACGAGCGCGATCGCGGGGATCGCGACGAAGATCCAGAGCTTGATGTTGCGCGAGGTGAGGGCGATCCCGCCGAGCGCCAGGACGACGGTCGCCGTGAACAGCGAGCGTCCGAGGCGGCGGAACTCCTCGGCGCCCTGGCCGAGTACGGCCGGTGCCCAGGCCCGGCTCACGGCGAGCGCCCCCAGCACCAGCAGCTCGGTGCCGAACGCGAGAATGCCCCACTTCTCATGCCAGTTGGCCGCGTCCCGGGCCCCGAAGAAGTTGCCGATCGCCGCCACCACGAAGGCGGTGGCCACGGTGTCGCTGATGATCACAGTACGGCGGTACCGCTGTTCCCAGTCGATCGCCTGCGGGTTGATCGCCCCGTTCGCCAACTGCCCCCGTGCCGACGGAAAAGGGTCGACAAGTTCCCCCTGTTGCACAGAACCCCCCAAGTCGCCAGTAACTCGACGTGTTCGCCTCGCACTGTTCCTCGCCTCGGGAGGCCCCCGCCTCCCATACCGCGCGCTACTTGAGCACCCCGAACCCCGGGTGCTCCCCGCACCCAAGGCACCCTCCCGGGCTCCAAGAAATTGATCACCACCACCTCTGGTGGTGGGGAGGCGACCGTCGGCTTTTCGCAGCTCCGGACCTATTGATCATTAACGGTCGCCTCGTGTTCGAACATCCGAAGCACGGTCAATCTAGACCATCGAGATCAGTATGTAGAGAGGATGTGTGCAATTTGTGCGCAAGCTTTGAGACTGATTTCGCCGGGGGTGGCCTGCGGCGGTCAGGTGAGGGGAGAGGAGGCCGGCAAGTCCTGGTCGGCGGCCCAGGAGGCCAGGATGCGCAGCCGTTCGTGGGTGGGGGAGCCGGGCATGGCCGTCCAGACCGTCAGATTCTGGTCGGGGTCGGTGTTGGCGGTGAGGGTGTCCCAGTCCAGGACGAGTTCGCCGACGACCGGATGGTTGAGGGTCTTCGTGCCGACGGTGCGGGCGGCGACGTGGTGATCGCCCCACCAGCGGGCGAACTGCTTGTCGCGCAGGGACAGTTCGCCGACCAGCTCGATCAGGCCGGGATCCTCGGGGTACTTCGCGGCCTCCATGCGCAGTTGGGCGACGGCGATGTGAGCGGAGGTCTCCCAGTCGGCGTACAGGGTGCGCATGGCCGGATCGGTGAAGATGATCCGCGGGTAGTTGCGGTGCTTTTCCGGAATGCGGGAGAAGTCGGTGACCAGGGCGGCCGCCAGCGCGTTCCAGGCCAGGATGTCCCCGCGCCGGCCCTGCACGATGGCGGGGGTGGCGGTGAGGTCGTCCAGGACCCGCTGAAGCTGCGGCTGGACCTTCTGCCGGCCGCGTCGCCGGGTGCGGGTGGTGGTCTTGCCCGCGAGCTGGAAGAGGTAGCCGCGCTCGTCGTCGTCCAGGTGGAGCACCCGGGCGAGGACGTCCAGCACGGGTGCCGACGCCTGCATGCGGCCCTGTTCCAGCCGGGTGTAATAGTCGGTGCTGATGCTGGCCAGCTGGGCGACCTCCTCGCGGCGCAGCCCCTGCACCCGGCGGGGTTTGCCGGTCTCGGGCAGTCCGACCGCGCGCGGGCTCAGCTCCGAGCGGCGTTTCTTGAGGAATTCTCCCAGCTCATTGAGGGGGACGTTGGCGGTCATGCTTCCCAGCATGACACCGATTCCACCTGGGAAAGGGGGGAGAAATCCCTCCCAGGATGTTCCCTTCCCAGGATGAATTCCTCCGCTTTTCGCACCTGCTCCCGCGTGTGAGGCTCGACATCGATCCGGCCGATTCCGACCACGGCTGAAGCACACCCATCCCCGCACGAAGGAAGCACCCATGCGCGGAGCAGTCATCCACGCCCCCGGCGACGTGCGCTTCGAGAAACGCGACGACCCGAAGATCCTCCACCCGACCGACGCGGTGATCCGTACGGTCGCCACCTGTGTGTGCGGCTCGGACCTGTGGCCCTACCGCGGGGCGGAACCCATCGGCGACCCGCACCCGATGGGGCACGAGTACGTCGGCATCGTCGAGGAGGTGGGCGGAGAGGTCACCCACGTCAGGCCGGGCCAGTTCGTGGTCGGCTCCTTCGCCACCTCGGACAACACCTGCGCGAACTGCCTGAACGGCTGGCAGTCCTCCTGTCTGCACCGCGAGTTCATGAGCAGCTGCCAGGCCGACTACGTGCGCATCCCCAACGCCCACGGCACCCTCGTCGCCACCGACGAGCACCCGGACGGCCGGTTCGTGCCGAGCCTGCTCGCCGTCTCCGACGTGATGGGCACCGGCTGGTACGCGGCCCACGCCGCCGAAGTGAAGCCCGGCTCCACGGCCGTCGTGGTCGGCGACGGCGCGGTCGGCCTGTGCGGCGTCATCGCCGCGCGCGAGTTCGGGGCCGAGCGGATCATCGCGATGAGCCGGCACGAGTCGCGCCAGAAGCTCGCCTTCGAGTTCGGCGCCACCGACGTCGTCAGCGAACGCGGCGACGAAGGCATCGCCCGCGTCAAGGACCTCACCGGCGGCATCGGCGCGGACTCCGTACTGGAGTGCGTCGGCACCGCCGAGTCCATGCGCCAGGCCCTGCACTCGGCCCGCCCCGGCGGCAACGTCGGCTTCGTCGGCGTCCCGCACGAGGTGGCCGTCGACGGCGAGGAGCTGTTCTTCTCCCATGTCGGCCTGCGCGGCGGCCCCGCCCCCGTACGCCGCTTCCTGCCCGACCTGATCGACCGCGTCCTGTCCGGCCGGATCGACCCGGGCAAGGTCTTCGACCTCACCCTGCCCCTCGACCAGGTCGCCGAGGGCTACAGGGCGATGGACGAACGCCGCGCGATCAAGGCGCTCCTCAAGCCCTGACCAAAAGGTGCCGACGCCCTGACCGCGGGGTCCGGGGCCGGGGCCGCATGCCAGGCCACGCGGCCCCGGCCCCGGAACCCGACCCGGAACCACCCCCCTCACGCAAGGACCCACCATGACGACCTTCGCCCTCGTCGGCGCCGGGCCGGGCCTCGGGCTGGCCACCGCCCGCCGCTTCGGAGCGGCCGGCCACGCCGTCGCCCTCGTCGCCCGCACCGCGCAGAAGCTGGACGAACTGACGGCCGACCTCGCCCGTGACGACATCCAGGCCCGGGGTTTCACCGCCGACGTCCTCGACACCGAGTCCCTGACCACGGCCCTGCACACGGCCGCGGCCGACCTGGGGCCCATCGAGATCCTCCAGTACAGCCCGGTGCCGCACGCCGACTTCATGAAACCGGTCCTCGACACGAGCGCCGACGACCTCGACGCCCCGCTCGCCTTCTCCGTCAAGGGCCCCGTCACCTGCGTGAACGCCGTTCTGCCCGGCATGCGCGCCCTCGGCCGCGGCACGCTGCTGTTCGTCAACGGCGGCAGTGCCGTACGCCCCAACCCGAAGGTCGCCGGCACCTCGATCGCCTTCGCCGCCGAGAGCGCCTACGCCCGCATGCTGCACGACACGCTCGCCCCGGAGAACATCCACGCCGCGCAGCTGATCATCCCCGGGGCCATCCGGCCCGACGCCGAGCACAGCAGCCCCGACGCGCTGGCGCAGCGGCTGTACGGCATCCACCAGCGGCGGGACGGCTTCCGGCACTACTCCGAGCCCCTGCCCGACTAGTCACTGGACGGCCCCGTGAACCCCGCGCCCCTTCGCGCTCTCGCCCGCGCCGCCATGGCCATCACAGTCCTGCTGGCCGCGGCGGCCTGCAGCGACACCTCGCCGGCCTCCCCGCACCACACATCCTCCGCATCCTCCGCCCGGCGGCAGACACCGACGGCCGAGGCACGCACCACACCGTCCGACAGGAACACCGCCATGGACATCCGGGTCACCCTCGACGGCCGCCCCGTCGACGCCGCCTTGAACGACAGTCCTGCCGCCCGTGACTTCGCCGAACTGCTCCCGATCACCCTGGACTTGGAGGACTTCCACCAGACGGAGCGGATCGCCGACCTGCCGCGCAGGCTGACCACCTCGGGCGCTCCCGAGCCGCGCGCGCCGAAGGCCGGTGACCTGACCTACTACGCGCCTTGGGGCAATTTGGCCGTCTTCTACCGGGACGGCGACTCCGCCAACGCCGACCTGCTCATCCTCGGCCACATCGACGCCGGCACCGACCGGCTCGCCGGGGCCGAACGGATCACCATCGAAGCCGCGCCCTGATCCGGCCCCACCGCCCGCCCCGCAGGGGGCGCCATCGCAAGACCACGTCCACGCAAGGAGACACCACACGCATGCCTTCCGCATCCGGGACCACCCCCGGCAAGCTCCCCTTCGTCGTCTGGGTGCTCGCCGCCGGCACGTTCCTGATGGGGACCACCGAGTTCGTCGTCGCCGGTCTGCTGCCGGAGCTGGCCGGTGACCTCGGAGTCGGCGTCTCCCACGCCGGCCTGCTGATCACCGCCTTCGCCATCGGCATGATCGTCGGCTCGCCGACCATGGCCCTGGCGACCCTGCGGCTGCCGCAGCGCCGGACGCTGATCCTGGCCCTGTCCGTGTTCTGCCTCGGACACCTGGTCGCCGCCCTCAGCACGTCCTTCACGGTCGTCCTCGCGGCCCGGGTCGTCACGGCCCTGGCCACCGGAGCGTTCTGGGCCGTCGGCTTCGTCGTCGCCACCACCGCCGCGGGCCCGCCCAACGCCACCCGCGCCACGGGCGTCATGATCGGCGGCCTGACCCTGGCCAACGTCGTCGGCGTGCCGATCGGCTCCTTCGCCGGCCAGTTCACCGGCTGGCGCGGCCCCTTCTGGGCCCTGGCCGTCCTCTCCGGGCTCGCCGCCGCGTTCATCGGCCGTTTCATCCCGGCCCGGGAGCAGCGCGTCGAGGTGTCCGTCCGGGCCGAGGTCCGGGCGCTGCGCCAGGTCCGGCTGTGGCTGGCGCTCGCCGCCGCGATGCTGATCATGGGTGGTGTCCTGGCGACGTACACCTATGTCACGCCGCTGCTGACCGACCGCGCGGGCGTCCCCGCGGGCGCCGTACCGCTCGTCCTCATCGCCTTCGGCGTCGGCGCCCTGGGCGGCACCACCACGGGCGGCCGACTGGGCGACCGACGTCCGATGGTCACCACCCTCACGGCCGCCGCGGCCACGGCCCTGGTCCTGTTCCTGATGATCCCGCTGTCCGGCAACCCGGTGACGGCGACCCTCCTGGTCTTCCTCATGGGCCTGGCCGGCTTCACGGTCAACCCGGTCGTCACCGCGCTCGCCATGCGCTTCGCCGGTGACGCCCCCACCCTCACCTCCTCTCTGACCACCTCCGCCTTCAACACCGGCATCGCCGCCGGTTCGTTGATCGCAGGACAGGCCCTGGACTCCTCCCTCGGCCTGACCGGCCCGCCCCTGGTAGGCACCGTCATCGCCGCCCTCACGCTGCTGCCCCTGCTCGCCCTCGCCGTCCACGGCCCTTCCGGCAAGGGCCGGATCGTGGCCCGGAGCAGCGCGTCCACGCCACGGCGCCGCGACGAACCCGCGCGGGCGCCCTCGCAGTACTGACCCGGGCGCAGCCTCCTCGCGCAGTCCGCACTCGAATGGAGACCACGACGTGAATCCCACCTACGACTTCACCGGCCAGGTCGCCCTCGTCACCGGCGCCGGCGCCGGTATGGGCCTGGCGACCGCCCGCGCGTTCGCCGCGTCCGGAGCCGCCGTCGCCCTCACCGACATCGACGAAGCGGCCCTGAACGCCGCCGTGAAGGAACTCACCGACGCCGGCCACCGCGCCCTCGCCCTCACCTGCGACGTCAGCGACGAGGACCAGGTCGCCGCCGCCGTCGACCGCACGGTCGAGACCTTCGGCCGCCTCGACATGGCGTACAACAACGCGGGCATCCAGATCCCGCCCAGCGACGCCGCCGACGAACCCGCCGAACGCTTCGACCGGGTCAACGCCATCAACCTCCGCGGCGTATGGGCCTGTATGAAGCACGAGCTGCGGCACATGCGCGCCCAGGGCAGCGGCGCCATCGTCAACTGCTCCTCGCTCGGCGGTCTGGTCGGCCTCCCCGGCCGTGCCTCCTACCACGCCTCCAAGCACGGCGTCATCGGCCTGACCAGCAGCGCAGCCCTCGAATACGCCCCGCGCGGCATCCGCGTCAACGCCGTCTGCCCCGGCACCATCGACACCCCGATGGTCAGCGACATGATCGCCAAGGGAGAGCTCGACCGGGCGGAGGCCGAGGCCAACCAGCCGATCAACCGCCTCGGTACGGCCGAGGAAATCGCCCAGGCCGTCCTGTGGCTGTGCAGCCCCGGAGCGAGCTTCGTCCTCGGCGTCGCGCTCCCCGTCGACGGCGGCTACGTCGCCCGCTAGGCACGGCGCCCACCTAAAGGGGGAGAAAAGTCTCCCTGTCACGAGCGTCGCCGGTGGTGCGAGACTCCCCACGTGACCAGTCGCCGCCGCCGAGGCGCGCGGTCGCCCATCCCCCCGCGGTGACGACGATCCAGTCTCCCGCCCCGCTGCTGTGTACGGCCGATCCGTCCGCGATACGAAGGCGTACGTATGTCAACTCAACTCCCTGAGTCCGCCGTTCCACCCCCCACCGGAGCCGGCGAGTCCTCCCCGGCGCCCACTCGGCGCACCTTCATCGCCACCAGTGCCGCGGTCGGCGGCGCCGTCGTGGCCGGAGGGACGCTCCTCACGGGCCCGGAAGAGGCCACCGCCGCCGAGGCACCGCCGTCCAGCCGGGTTTCTCTGACCGTCAACGGCACCCGCCGCACCGTGACGGTCGACAACCGGACCTCGCTGCTGGACCTGCTGCGCGAGCACTTGGACCTGACCGGCTCCAAGAAGGGCTGCAACGCCGGTGCCTGCGGTGCGTGCACGGTGCTGGTCGACGGGCAGCGGGTCAACTCCTGCCTGACGCTGGCCGTCAGGCTGGAGGGCGCCGAGGTCACCACGATCGAGGGCCTGGCCGAAGGCGACCGGCTGCACCCGTTGCAGCAGGCGTTCATCGACGAGGACGCCTTCCAGTGCGGCTACTGCACGCCCGGCCAGATCGTCTCCGGCGTCGGCTGCATCCAGGAAGGCCACACCGGCTCGCCGGAGGAGATACGGGAGTGGATGAGCGGCAACATCTGCCGCTGCGGCTGCTACGTCAAGATCGTGCGCGCGGTGGAGCAGACCGCGGGCCGGAAGTGAGGAACGGCCGCCATGCATCCCTTCTCCTACACCCGCGTCTCCGACACCCGTGAGGCCCTCGACGCCGGTCGAACAGGCGGGCGTTACATCGCCGGGGGCACCACCCTGGTCGACCTCATGCGCGAGACCGTCGAACGCCCCGGTGCCCTCGTCGACATCAGCGGTCTTCCGCTGCGCGACATCACCGTCACCGAGCGCGGGGGGCTGCGCATCGGCGCCCTGGTGACCATGGCCGAGGCCGCCGGCCACACCAAGGTGCGCACCCTGTATCCCGTCGTCTCCGAGGCGCTGGAGCTGAGCGCGTCGGCGCAGCTGCGGAACATGGCGACCATCGGCGGCAACATCATGCAGCGCACCCGCTGCACGTACTTCCGTGACGTGACCGCCGACTGCAACAAGCGCGACCCCGGCTCCGGTTGCGCCGCGCTGCACGGCGTCAACCGCACCCACGCCATCCTCGGCACCTCCGACGCCTGCGTGGCCACCCACCCCTCCGACGCCGCCGTGGCCTTCGCCGCCCTGGAGGCCCGGGTGCACCTGCTGGGCCCGGACGGGGCACGCCAGGTCCCCTTCACCGACTTCCTGTTGCGACCCGGCAGCACACCGCAACGCGAACAGGCACTGCGCAAAGGCGAGTTGATCACCGGGGTGGAGATACCGGCCCTTCCGCGCCCGCTCAGGTCCGGCTATCTGAAGGTCCGCGACCGGCAGTCCTACGAGTTCGCCCTGACGTCGGCGGCCGTCGCGCTGCACGTACGCGGCGGGGTGATCCGCGAGGCCAAGGTCGCCGCCGGGGGAGTGGGCACCGTGCCCTGGAAGCTGCCCGCCGTCGAGCACCACCTCGTCGGTGAACGCCCCTCGGGGACCCTCTGGGCGGCCGCTGCCGCGAAAGCGGCGGACGGCGCCCGTCCCCTTCAGCACAACCGGTTCAAGGTCGAGCTGCTCAAGCGCACCGTCGAACGCCAGCTGCGCGTCGTAGGAGGTACCAAGTGAGCCCCCAGCCGCAGGCAGCCGTGGGCGCGCCGCTGTCCCGGGTGGACGGCCGGCTGAAGGTCACGGGCCAGGCCCTGTACGCCGCCGAGCACGACGTCGACGGAGCCGTGCACGCCGTCATCGTCGATGCGAGCGTCGGCCGTGGCCGCATCACCGGCATCGACACCCGCGCGGCCGAAGCCCTGCAGGGCGTGCTGAAGGTCATCCACCACGGCAACGCGCCGAAGCTGCCGTACCGCGACAACCCCGGGTCCAACAACCCTCCGGAGGGGCGGCGACTGCGCGTCTTCCAGGACGACCGCGTCCGCTTCCACGGCCAGCCGGTCGCCGTCGTCGTGGCCACCACCCTGGAGGCCGCCCAGCACGGTGCGAGCCTGGTCGAGGTCGACTACGACGCCGAACAGCCCTCGACCGACCTCACCGAGGCCCAGCCGGACGAGCCGACCCGGTACGCGCGCGGCGACGCCGAAGCGGCCCTGCGCACGGCGGCCGTACGGCTGGACCTGACGTACCGCACGGCCCGTAACCACCACAACCCGATGGAGCCGCACGCCACCATCGCCCGCTGGAACGGCGACAAGCTCACCGTCTGGGACAAGACCCAGTGGGTGGTGGGCACCCAGGCCGAACTCGCCGCGGTGTTCGGCCTGGAGACGGACGCGGTGCGCGTCATCTCCCCGTTCGTCGGCGGCGGGTTCGGGACGGCGCTGCGCTGCTGGCCGCACGTGGTCGTCGCCGCGCTGGCCGCCCGCGAGACGAAGCGTCCGGTCAAGCTGCTCCTCAGCCGCAAGCAGATGTACCTCGGCACCGGTTACCGGCCCTCGTACGACTACCGCCTCCGCCTGGGCAGCGACCGGCGCGGCCGGCTGGCCGCCGCGGTCCACGACCTGGACGCCGAGACCTCCTCGTACGAGAGGTTCACCGAGGCCATCCTGGCGGCCGGGCAGATGCTCTACAGCATGCCCCACGTGAGCCAGGCGTACCGGACGGTGCCGCTGGACCTGCCCACGCCGCTGTACATGCGCGGCCCCGGCTTCCAGACGGCGTCCTTCGTCATCGAGTCGGCGATGGACGAACTCGCCCACGAACTCGGCGTCGACCCGATCGAACTGCGCCGGCGCAACGAGCCGAGTGAGGACGAGTCGTCCGGTCTGCCGTTCTCCACTCGCCGCCTGCGCGAGTGCTACAGCGTCGGTTCCCGCGCGTTCGGCTGGGACCGCCGCAACCCCAGGCCCCGCTCCACGCGCGACGGCGACTGGCTGATCGGCCTGGGCATGGCCGCCGGCGTCTACGACACCGCGCGCATGCCCGCTCAGGCCCGGGCCCGCCTGGACGCCGACGGCACGGCGCTGGTCGAGGCCGCCGCCACCGACATGGGCCCGGGGACGTACACCTCCCAGACGCAGGTCGCCGCCGACGCCCTCGGACTGACCGTGCGCACGGTCACCTTCCGGCTGGGGGACTCCCTCTACCCGCCGACCCCACCGCACGGCGGTTCGATGACCATGGCCAGCGTCGGCTCCGCCACCCTCGACGCCTGCAACAAGGTCCGCCGTCAGGCGATCGAACTGGCCGTCGAGGACCGCGAGTCGCCGCTGCACGGCGTACCGGCCGACGACATCGTCGTACGCAACGGCCGACTGCACGTGAAGAACGACCCCACGCGCGGGGAGACGTACCGGCGGCTGCTGACCCGCAACGACCGCACCCACCTGGAGGCGGAGGGCTCCTTCGCGCCGCCGTCGGGCCGGGAGCGGCACTCCTTCTACGGCTACAACGCGACCTTCGCCGAAGTGGCCGTCGACGCGACCCTGGGCCTGGTGCGGGTGCGGCGAGTGCTCGGCGTGTACGACGCGGGCCGCATCATCAGCCCCAAGCTCGCCGACAGCCAGGCCCTCGGCGGCATGGTCGGCGGAATCGGCACGGCCCTGCTGGAGCACACCCTCACCGATCACCGCGACGGCCGGATCGTCAACGCCAACCTCGCCGACTACCTCGTGCCCGTCAACGCCGACGTCCCCGACCTCAAGGCGATCTACCTGGACGGCGAGGACCGCGAGGCCGACCCGCTCGGCGTCAAGGGCCTCGGCGAGCTCGTGATGATCGGGGTGGCGCCCGCCATCGCCAACGCGGTCTTCAACGCCACCGGCCGCCGCGTCCGTGAACTGCCCATCACGGCCGAGGCGTTGCTCTGACCCGGGCACCTCGGGCCGACCGGGGCCGGGGTCTGCTCCGGCTCCGGTTCCGGGCCGCCGCCGCATGACGTTTCCCCGGCGTCGTGGCGGCGGCCCGCTCACCTGCCGATCCTGGTCCCGCTGTGGAGGACCGCCATGCTGAACATCGCGGACACGCTGCACCGCTGGTGCCGCGAGGCCCGCCCCTTCGCCCTCGCCACCGTCGTCGGCGTGCACGGCAGCGCCCCGCTGCCGACCGGTACGTCGGTCGCGGTGGACGAGGACGGCAACGCCGTCGGCAGCATCTCCGGCGGCTGCGTCGAGGGAGCCGTCTACGAGCTGTGCCGACAGGTGCTCCGCGACCGGGGCGCCCCGCAGCGGGCCTGGTTCGGCTACTCCGACGACGACGCCTTCGCCGTCGGCCTGACCTGCGGCGGCGAACTCGACGTCTTCGTCCAGCGCATCGACCCCGCGGCCCGGCCGCACCTGCTCACCGCCCTCTCAGCGGTCACTCGAGGCAGACCGGTCGCCGTGGCACAGGTCCTGGACGGCCCGGAACACCTCCTCGGCTCCACACTGAGCGTGCTCGGCGGTGACCATGCCGCCCACGGACGGGTGGACGACGGCCCGGCGAACCGGGCCGTGGCCGAACACGCCAGGGCCCTGCTGCGGGCCGGCCGCACCGCCCGCGCCGACATCGGCGGGGAGGCGGACGGCTGCCGCGAACGGCTGTCCGTCCTCGTCCACGTCCATGCGTCCCGGCCCCGCCTGCTGGTCTTCGGCGCCGTCGACTTCGCCGCCGCCCTGAGCCGGGCCGGCCGCTTCCTCGGCTACCACGTCACCGTCTGCGACGCCCGCCCCGTCTTCGCCACGACCGCACGCTTCCCGCACGCGGACGAGGTGGTGGCCGACTGGCCCCACCGCTACCTGGAACACACCGAGGTGGACGAGCGCACCGCCGTCTGCGTCCTCACGCACGACGCCAAGTTCGACATCCCCCTGCTGCGCCTGGCACTCGGCCTGCCCGTCGCCTACGTGGGGGCCATGGGCTCCCGGCGCACCCACGCCGAGCGCCTGCGGCTGCTGCGCGAGGAGGGCGTCACCGACGACCACTTGGCCCGCCTGCGCTCCCCGATCGGCCTCGACCTCGGAGCCCGCACGCCCGAGGAGACGGCCGTCTCCATCACCGCGGAGATCATCGCCCAGGCCAACCAGGGCACGGGGCGGCCGCTGACCCGCAGCACCGGCCCGATCCACCGGCCGCCGAGGGTGCCGGGCAGCACGTAGGCCGACTGTGCTGACCGGCTCCTCGGACGGACGCGGGGGCTCACATCACGCGGGTCGGATCCCGTGGGGTGGGGGACGGGGCGCTTCCGGCGGCGTTCCGTGCGGTGGGCCGGGCGTGGAAGAGGCCGCCCGGCCACCACCACCAGCGGCCCAGGTCGAGGGCGAGGGCGGGTACCAGGACCGTACGGACGAGGAAGGTGTCCAGGAGGACGCCGATGCCGACCAGGACGCCCATCTGGGCCATCGTCACCAGCGGCAGGCCCGCGAAGATCGCGAAGGTCGCGGCCAGGACGACGCCGGCCGAGGTGATGACGCCCCCGGTGCTGGTCAGGCCCTCCAGGACGCCGCGGTCGTGGCCCAGCCTCTCGGCCTCCTCCTTCACCCGGTGCATGAGGAAGATGTTGTAGTCGATGCCGAGGGCCACCAGGAACACGAAGCCCATCAGCGGGATCGACCAGTCGACGCCCGCGAAGCCCAGGACGTGCTCGAAGAGGAGGTTCGAGGCGCCGAGGGCCGCGAAGTACGACAGCACGACCGTGACCAGGAGCAGCAGCGGGGCGATCAGGGCCCGCAGCAGCAGGATCAGGACGCCCAGGACGACGAGGAGCACGATCGGGACGACCGTCGTCAGGTCGCGGTCGGCGGCCCGCTGGGTGTCGAGGGCCTCCGCGGTGGTGCCGCCGACCAAGGCCTCGGCGCCGTCGACCTGGTGGACTGCCCCGCGCAGGGAGTCGATCGTGTCCTTGGCGGCCTGGCTGTCCGGAGCCTGCTTCAAGACCACCGACAGCGAGGTGAGTTCACCGTCCGGCGTGCGGGCGGTGTCGTCCTCGACCCGGGCCACCCCGTCCACCGCGGCCGCGGCGGCCCTGACCTCGGCGGTCCGGTCGGTGCGGGTGACGACGTCCGCCGGGTCGGAGGCGCCGGAAGGATAGTGCGCCGAGATCCTTTCCTGTGCCACGACCGACTCGGGCTTGTCCTGGAACATCTCCGCCTGGGTGAGGCCCATGGTGATGCCCGTCGCGCTCAGCGCGAGCACGCCGGTGACGGCGACCGACATCAGCCACGACCAGCGGGGACGCAGGGCGACCCGGGCCCCGATCCGGGACCAGATGGTGCGCTGCTCGCGGAAGGGCGTGCCCTGGTGCGGGACGAAGGGCCAGAACACCCAGCGGCCGGTGATGACGAGCAGCGCCGGGAGCACGGTGACCATGGCGAGGAAGCCGCAGACGACACCGACCGCGCCCACCAGCCCCAGGGAGCGGGAGGAGTTGATGTCGGCGAACGCCAGGCAGGACAGGCCGATGGCGACGGTGGCGGCGGAGGCCAGGATCGCCGGTCCGGAGCGGCGCAGCGCGATCCGCATCGCCTCGTGGCGGTCCTCGTGGCGGTGCAGTTCCTCGCGGTAGCGGGCGATGAGGAGCAGGGCGTAGTCCGTGCCGACGCCGAAGACGAGGACCATGAGGATGCCCGCGCTCTGCGGGTCGACCGGAAGCCCGGCGTGCTTCGCGAGCAGGTACGTCACGACCTGGGTGAGGACGGCCGCGAAGCCCACCGACACCAGGGGCAGCAGCCACAGGACCGGGCTGCGGTACGTGAGCAGCAGGAGGACGGCCACCACCAGGCCGGTGGCCAGCAACAGAGTCGAGTCGAGGCCGTCGAAGACCGCCACCGAGTCGGTGAGCGAGCCGGCGGGACCGCCGACCTCGACGTCCACGCCGGGCGGGGCGTTGGCGCCGGCCACCTCGCGCAGCTCGTCGACCTTGCCGGTGATGTCGTCCTCGCTGTCCAGCGGGACGATCGTCATCACGGCCTTGCCGTCCTCGGACGGGATCGGCCGCGAGACGTCCTGACCGGTGGGGACGTACCGCGCGAAGGCGTCCCGGTCGGTCCGCGCCGCGGCTTGTGCCCCGTCGCCGGTGTAGACGACGACGGCCGGCATCACCGTGTCCGTACGGAACCTCTCCAGTTCCGTGTTGACCCGCGCGGACTCCGCGCCGCGCGGCAGGAAGGCGTTGGGCCCGGATTCCTCGACGTCGCCGAGCTTGCCGGCCAGCGGGCCGAGGGCGACGGCCAGGATCAGCCAGGCCGCCAGGACCAGCCACTTGCCGCGGCGTCCGCCGGGCGCGCGGGCGACGTGCTGGAACAGCACACGCATGAGTAGTCTCCTTACGCAGGGAAGCGCGCCGCCGGCCGTTCGACGACCGGCACCAGGGCGCACGGGGCCCGCACCACGGCGCTTGCAGGTGTGACGACCTGCCGTGGTGTACGGGTGGGATGTGTCCTGAGGGTGTGTTCTTCCTCCGTACGGCCGGGAGTTGCCGCTCCCGGCCGTACGCGTCTCTCGGTGCGCCCCGGGGCGCTATTCGATCTCGCGCATCATCTTCTCCATCGAGGAGACCGCCAGCCGGGTCTGCGTCAGCTCGTCGAGGGTCTGCCGCTGTTCCTCGGCGGTGCGGCGCTGCAGTTCCACGGTGTCCTCGAGAAGCCGGGCGTACTTGGCCGCGAGCTCCTTGTACTGCTGTTCGCGTGCGGCCAGCATCCGGGCCCGCCAGGTTGCGGCGACCTGCCAGACGATCACGATCAGCAGAGTGAAGATCCCGGCCGCGCCCACGGCCCCGACCAGCGCGCTCACGGTGTCGGCGCTGTCGGCGAGCGTCACCTGTTCCCCATTCACTTCGCTTCCTCTTTCTCGGCCTCGGTCTTCTCGGCCTCGCTGAGCGTCGCGGACGCCCGGGCGATGACGGCGGGTGTCAACTCGTAGAAGAACGGCGTGACGTCGAAGTACTTCATGGCCTTGCCGTCCTCCGCGAGTTCGAGCGTGCCGACGACCAGTCCGGCCGCTTCCAGCCGCTGCAGGTGCATGTGCAGCAGCGGGCGGCTGATCCCGATCTCGCGTGCCAGCGCGCTGACGTAGTTCCGGCTCTCCAGCAGCGCCGCGACGATCCGCATGCGGTGCGGGTTGCCGAGCGCGGACAGCACCTTCAGCAACTCGTCGCCCGTCGGTGCCGGAGGCGGGACCTCGGGCATCGCGGCCCCTTTCCGTCGTACCTGTCAGAAAAGGCTGACAGTGCCGTCTGTCACCTGTCAAAGATTCCTGACACATCTCAGGGGCGGATGGGGGATGGATCGGGGAGGTGTCGGGGATGTCTCAGGGTTACCCGGGATCTTCATGACTGCCGGACCGCGGGCACATCGCTCCGATAGCATGTTCGGTCATGTGACGATCCACCTCCTTACAACTGACAAATCGAATAAAACAATTGATATCTATAACTACGCGGATTTTCTCGCGCATAAGACGCGGAATCACGTTCACCGCCCGGCCTCGACCCCGGACGATGCTGTGGGCCACAGCAGGTGTGGTGGGCCTCGGCTTTCTCATCGCGCTGGAGATCGCCGCGCGCCGCATCGGCGTGCCCGGGCCGATCACCTGCCAGGTGCAGGAGGTGATCGTCGCTCCCAAGTCGGGCTTCCTGCTGTACGCCGCCATGGCGCTGACCATGGTGGTCCTCCCCCGGCGGCAACGGTTCATCGCCTTCGGTGTGGCACTCGGCATCGACGCCGTCTTCCTGGTGGTGCGCTGGGCGGTCGGCGCCGAGCTGGGGGATGCCCATCCCTTCGGCAACGGCGCGTTGTGGGTGATCCTGGGCTGCGGGGTCATCGCGGTGACACGCCGCACCGGCCCGGAACGCGTCCTGCTGCTGAAGGGTGTCGGACTGGGCCTGCTGCTGGTGGCCGGCCGCAAGGCCGGTGACACCTGGCTGATCATCACCTCGAAGACCCGCCCGATGGTGCTCGACCCGTACGTGGCGACCGCCGACCACGCGCTGGGCAACCCGTCGTGGCTGGTGGGCCGGATCGTCGAGGCCACCGGCCAGGCCGGTGCCATCGCCCTCGAAACCGTCTACGGCCAACTGGCGGTGGCCGCCGTCGTCGTCGCGCTCTACCAGCTGCGCAACGTGGCCGCCGAGCGCCGCTTCCCGCGCCACCACCTGGTGCGGACCTTCCTGGTCATCGGACTTCTCGGGCCGGGCATCTACATGATCTTCCCGGTCGTCGGCCCGGTCTTCGCCTACGGCCCGGGCGCCTCCGGCACCGGCGGCCTGGAGTGGGCGGTGGCCAACCTGTGGCCGGACCTGCCGCCACCGACCGACGTCGTCCCGCACGAGGTGCTGTACGACGGGATCACCCCCCGCAACTGCATGCCCAGCCTGCACACGGCGTGGGCCGTCGCGATCTTCATCCATTCCCGCAGGGGCCCACGCGTGCTGCGCCACGCGGGCACGTTCTGGCTGATCGCCACGCTGACCGCGACGCTGGGATTCGGCTACCACTACGGCGTGGATCTCGTGGCCGGCGTGGTGTTCACGGTCACGATCGAGGCGGCCCTGCGCTCGCTCGAACGCGGCTGGGACCGCTCCGGAATCCAGCTGGTCACCTACGGAGTGGCCGTCTTCACCGCGATGCTGCTGTCCTATCGCTATCTGCCGATGGAGATGGCCGCGCGTCCGTGGCTGTTCGGACCGCTGCTCCTGCTGGCGATGGCCTCGGTGATCTACGGCTACGTACGGACCACCAACCAGTGGGAGACGAAGGCCGTGCCGGCGCGGCAGCCGGCGCCGGAGCACGAACTGGTCAGCGGGTGAGGAGGACCGTCAGGGCGCTCACGGTGCCCGCGCCGGCGAGGAGGGCGCAGGCACAGGCGGCGTGGCGGCGCAGCAGGGCGTGCCGGAGGCAGGTGTAGCGGCTCTCGTACTCCTGCCGTAGCTCCTCGGCCCGCCGGACCGTGCCGTGGAGCAGCTGACGG
The DNA here is from genome assembly GCF_055562795.1 of Streptomyces sp. NPDC016851. NCBI lineage: Bacteria > Bacillati > Actinomycetota > Actinomycetes > Kitasatosporales > Streptomycetaceae > Streptomyces > Streptomyces sp. NPDC016851. The sequence goes on along the minus strand of NZ_JBVHEP010000007.1, from coordinate 120,558 downwards.
GTGACGTCCAGGCGTCGGCGGACGTAGTGGCCGGTGAGTTCCTCGGCCTGGGCGGTGGTCAGCCACGGCATCCCCGCGCAGAGTTCCTCCGCCTCGCGCCGTGCCTGATCGAGATGGAGGTGCGCGAGGAGATAGCCCTCGGCCTCGTCGGCCAGCGCGTGCCGCGGGTTGCCGTACGGCACTTCACGGCCGCCGCGTCTCACGTCCGCCGGCCCTTGTGCCCGCCGGGCTCGACGACATCGCGTCGGCCGGTGTTCTCCGCCTCGTCCAGCTGGGCCACGTCGGGATGGTGCAGGTCGAAGGCGGGGGACTCGGAGCGGATCCGCGGCAGGGTGACGAAGTTGTGCCGTGGGGGCGGACACGACGTCGCCCACTCCAGGGAACGCCCGTAGCCCCAGGGGTCGTTGACCTCGACCCGCTTGCCCTCCTGGGCGGTCTTCCACACGTTGTACAGGAACGGCAGCGTGGACAGGCCCAGCAGGAACGCGCCGATCGACGAGACGGTGTTCAGCCAGGTGAAGCCGTCCGCGGCCAGGTAGTCGGCGTACCGGCGGGGCATGCCCTCGGCGCCCAGCCAGTGCTGCACCAGGAACGTCGTGTGGAAGCCGGTGAACAGTGTCCAGAAGTGGACCTTCTCGATGCGGTTGTCCAGCATCGTGCCGGTCATCTTCGGCCACCAGAAGCTGAAGCCGCCGAACATGGCGAACACGATCGTGCCGAAGAGCACGTAGTGGAAGTGGGCGACCACGAAGTAGGAGTCGGTCACGTGCCAGTCCAGGGGCGGCGAGCCGAGGACGACCCCGGTCAGACCGCCGAAGAGGAACGTCACCAGGAACCCGGCCGCCCACAGCATCGGCGCCTCGAAGGACAGCGAGCCCTTCCACATGGTGCCGATCCAGTTGAAGAACTTCACCCCCGTCGGTACGGCGATCAGATACGTCATGAAGGAGAAGAACGGCAGCAGCACCGCGCCGGTGGCGAACATGTGGTGCGCCCACACCACCACGGACAGCCCGGCGATGGCGATCGTGGCGCCGATCAGGCCCGTGTAACCGAAGATCGGCTTACGGGCGAAGACGGGGATGATCTCGCTGATCACGCCGAAGAACGGCAGGGCCAGGATGTACACCTCGGGGTGGCCGAAGAACCAGAACAGATGCTGCCAGAGGATCGCGCCGCCGTTCTCCGCGTTGAACACCTGCGCCCCGAAACGGCGGTCGGCCTCCAACGCCAGCAGCGCGGCGGCCAGCACCGGGAACGCCAGCAGCACCAGCACCGAGGTGAGCAGCACGTTCCAGGTGAAGATCGGCATGCGGAACATGGTCATGCCGGGGGCGCGCATGCAGATGATCGTGGTGATGAAGTTGACGGCGCCGAGGATGGTGCCGAACCCGGACAGGGCCAGGCCCATCAGCCACAGGTCCCCGCCGACCTGGGGGGTGCGCTCCCCGCCGCTCAGCGGCGTGTAGGCGGTCCAGCCGAAGTCCGCGCCGCCCTGCGGGGTGAGCAGACTGCCGAGCACGATCAGGCCGCCGAAGAGGAACAGCCAGTACGAGAACATGTTCAGCCGCGGGAACGCCACGTCCGGGGAGCCGATCTGCAACGGCATCACCGCGTTGGCGAACCCGGCGAACGTCGGCGTCGCGAACAGCAGCAGCATGATCGTGCCGTGCATGGTGAACGCCTGGTTGTACTGCTCGTGGGACAGCCACTGGATCCCCGGCCGGGCCAGCTCGGCCCGGATGGCCATCGCCAGCGCCCCGGCGATCAGGAAGAAGACGAACGACGTGATCAGGTACAGATGCCCGATCTTCTTGTGGTCCGTCGTCGTCATCCAGGAGACGATCACCTGGCCCGGACCGCGGCGCCCCGCCGCCGGTACCGGAGCGACCGGTTCGGTAAGTGTCGCCATGAGCTCCTCGATCGGCAGTGCGTGTCCCGACCCGGCGGAAACTAGTCCCGCAGCTCCGCAACAGCCGCCCGACGTGGTGCTCCTCTGAGCCGAACGGCCGAGCGGTCCATGCGAACGAGTGGTGTCGCGTCCCGGAGTAACTCCTGCGAGACGCCCCGTGCGTCATGCGCTGTCCAGGTCGGTGGTGAGTTCCTCGTGCCAGTGGAGGGAGACGCGCTGGTCGAGGATCGTCGCCGCCGCCACCGGGAGGGGGAGGTGGAGGAACTCGCGCAGCGCGTGGGCCGCCCCGGCGCGTGCGTCCCACGCGGTGAGGTCCTTGGGGGAGACGGGGGCGCTGTCGCCGTCCGCCAGGAGCCGCCGGGTCGCATGGGTCTCTGCGGCCAGGGTGCGCATGCGCGAGTCCAGGGGACCGTCAGGGGCGCAGGCGACGGGCAGGCCGCGGTGGATCCGGTCGAGGGCCTCGGCCACCTCCGGGTAGGTGTCGAGATGCGTCTCCGACGCCAGGCGCGACAGTTGGGCCGCGACGGCGGCGCGCAGACGCTGCGGCGGTGTGCGCTCCACGAGGCCGGCCAGATCCAAGTCCCGTACCTGGGAAGGGAATCCGCAGTCCTCCGCCCTGGGGAGGTTGTCCAGCAGGGGGAGCAGCAGGGCACTGGTCAGCTCCGCCGGGCCCTCCTCGTCCGGGTCGTAGGCGATGCCGAAGTCCTGCCGCAGTACGGCCAGGAAGCGGGTGTACGCGGCGGTCGAGCCGGGCCAGAGGTCCACGCCGAGCCGCCGCGCATCCGGTCCGCCGGAGCTGTTGCCCTCGCGCGGCGACATGACGCGCCGGATGTCCTCCTGAGGACACGGCACGCCGTCCTCGGCGAAGGTGAGCACGACCTCCGGGCCGTGCCGGGTCAGGACCGCCACACGCGTGCCGGCGGACAGGGCACGCAGCACCTCCGGCCGGGCGAACTGCGCGGCGCCGCCCTCCAGCGTGGTGTACGCCCAGCCGCCGGCCCCGCCCGCCCGGACCAGGGGCCGGTGCGCGGCCCACGCGGACTGCGCCGCCCGCTGGGCCTGCCGGCGGTCGCGCGGCCGCACGGTGGCGGGGACCGCGCCGAGCCGGCGCAGCATCTCGGCCGGCGTCAGACCGGCGGCGAACGCGACGTCCGGCTGGTCCGGCAGCGGGGCGGGCCGCGGCCGGTGGGTACGGACGAAGAAGAGCCGCTGCGTCCCTTCCTGCCGGGGCGGCGACGGAGGACCACCGGCGGCGTCCGGGAAGACCGGGCGCTGGGGGGCCGGCGGGTCCGACTCCGGCTCGGCGAGCGCGGCGGCCCACGCCAGTGCGGAGACCGCCTCGGCGGGCACGGTCCGCTCCTCCTCCCACCCCAGCTTTCCGGCCACGGCCACGGGGACGTGGTCGAGGAAGGGGCGACCGCCCTCCAGGGCGTCCGCGAGGTCGGCCAGAACATGACGCAGCGAGGGCCAGTGCGCGAACGAGCGCATCTCGTCGTCGAAGCGGCGGCCCACCTGTCCGTAGTGGGGCCCCGGGCGGCAGGCGAGGAACAGGCCGTCCGAGGCCCGCCGGCCGATGCCCAGGGTCAGGGGCAGCCCGGCCTCAGCCACCCCGAGGCTCCGCAGGAAGGTCGTGTTCCGCACGATGTCCGCGACACCGCACAACGGGCCGTAGGACGACAACTGAACTGCGCCGTCGTCGGGTTCCACCCCGTCGTGGCACCGCAGCGAGGCCACCAGATCCGGGTGGAACGGCACGCCGAGCGTGCGCTCCGCGTCCTCGATGCCGGCCTGCGCCGCGGGCGGGCGCAGCGTGGCGTGGGAGAGGGGAGCGTGCCGGGCCAGCCAGGCGTCGACGCGGGCCCAGGACTCCTCGACGGCGGGGATGCTCATGGCAGCGGACCCTACGCCGGACCACTGACAGCGCCCCCGCCTTCCTGGTGCCGCAGCGTCGGAATCCCGCCGATTTTGCGGACGTGGCGTACGGCGAGGTGAGCGACGACGCGAGCGGCGCGAGAATGGTGAGGGCCTGGCGACGTCCGCGCGGCAGCTCCGGCGAAACGATCCTCCGGACCCGCGCCGCGGGGACGGAAGCGCACCGCAGACAGCCCCGCACCGCAGACACACCCGCACCGCAGACAGACCCCGCTCCCGGCCGGACACGCCCCGCACAGCGATCGCACCGCCTTCAGCACCGTCTTCAGCACCGCCTTCAGCACTGTCTTCAGCACCGTCTTCAGACCGGCACGCACGCGCCGGAACGGAGGACTGACTCATGGCCACCCCGCTCACCGCCGCCCGGCTCGTCGCCGCGCTGCAGGCCGAGGGCTGCGCCGTTCACGAGGTCGGCGGATGGCGCACCAACAACCGCAACCACAAGGGCCCGTGGGGTCCCGTGCACGGCGTGATGATCCATCACACCGTCACCGGCCCCGGCACGGCCGTCGTCGAGCTGATCTACCACGGCCACAGCGCCCTGCCCGGTCCGCTCGCCACCGGATGCATCACCAAGGACGGCGTCGTCCATCTGACCGGCAACGGCCGGGCCAACCACGCCGGCGGCGGCGACGGTGACGTGCTCAACGCCGTCATCGGCGAGTCGTACGGCACGTACCCGCCCGCGACCCACGAGCACGACGGCTCGGCCGGCGCGGTCGACGGCAACGCCCGTTTCTACGGCTGGGAATGCGAGAACAAGGGCGACGGCAAGGACCCGTGGCCGAGTGCGCAGTACATCGCCATCGTCAAGGCCACCGCCGCGATCTGCCGCGCGCACGGCTGGGGCCCCAAGAGCGCGATCGGTCACCTGGAGTGGAGCGACTGGAAGGTCGACCCGCGCGGGTTCGACATGGCCGACTTCCGCCGTGACGTCGCCGACGCCCTGGCCCTCCCGGCGGGCCTGTGGGAAGGAGAGGACCCCATGCCCCAGTACGTCAACCTCGGTGTCTCCAAGGGCTATCGGCTCGCGCCCGGTGCCTGGGACTCGGTCGAGTTCGCCACGGAGTGGGCCGACGAGACCGGCGACCACGCCACCGGCGGGAGTGTCTTCGCCCGTGGCCCGGCCCGTTTCAGCGGCAGCGTCAGCCTGCACATCGACGGCCTGCCGGCGGGCGCGGTCGTCCAGGCGCGCATGTCCGAGTACCAGGGCGACCAGCACCGCGCCGACCACCCGATCCACGAGATCGTCGGGACCGGCGGCGGCACCTTCGCGGTCGTCCCCCTGACGAAGCGGCTCCCGTCCGGACGGAGCATGCGGATACGGCTGCTGAACCAGGCCGCCGCCCCGGTGACCGTGGCCGGCGCGGTGCTGACCGTGCTGGTGTGGAAGGAGACCTGAGCCCCGGGCTCTACTCGGCCGTCGGCAGCCCGGGGCCCGCGCAGCGGACGTTCGCCGACGGCACTTCTCCGCGCACCAGGTACGCCGCCACGGTGTCGTCCACGCAGGCGTTGCCGCGGCTGGCGAACACGCCGTGGGAGTAGTCGTCGTCGAGGGTCACCAAGCGTGAGCCGGGCAGCAGGGGCTGGAGGCGGCGGGCGCCCTCGATCGGCGTGACGGGGTCGTGCGCGGAGGCGACGAGGAGGACCGGCGGCGCGTCCGGGCTGCCGAGCGGCGTGCGGTGGCCGGGCCGGTGGTGCCAGTAGGCGCAGGTGCTCGCCTCCATGCCCGTCAGCACCGGCTGCGGATCGAGGCGGCGGGTGCGGCGGATGTCCGCGACGATGTCGCGGGGGCTGGGGGCGAGTCCGTCGGCGCACTTGACGACGCGGTTGGCCGCCTCGTAGGTGCGGGAGTCGGGGCTGTCGAAGGCGCCGGCCGGGCGCAGGCCGTCCGGGTCGCCGTCGGTCAGAAAACCGCGCAGCCCGTCCGCGAGGCCCGCCCAGCGCTCCGTGCGGCCCAGGGCGCGGTACACGGCACGGTCGAACTCCGCCGGGCCGAAGCCCGCCACCGGCCGCGCGGCGAGCTCCCGGCGTACGCGCAGATACGAGTCCCGCACCGCGGCCGGTGTCCCGCCCAGGCCGAAGCGCCCGGCACGGGCGGCCGTCCAGGCGAAGAAGGTGCCGCGCTGCCGCAGCAGGGCGCGGCTCTGGAGCACGTCGAAGTCGTACCAGTCGCCGGGGCCGACCACGCTGTCGAGCACCATCCGGCCGACGCGGTGCGGGAAGCGGGCCGCGTAGGCGGCGCCGAGGTAGCTGCCGTAGGAGACGCCGAGGAAGCTCGTCCGCGGTTCGCCGAGGGCCGCGCGTATCGCGTCCATGTCGTACGCCGTCTGCTCGGTGGACAGGTACGGCAGCAGGCGGCCCGCGTGCGTGGCGCAGTCGTCGGCCAGGGCGCGCAGGGACGCCAGGTACGTGCGCTCCGCCCCGGCTCCCGCCGGCATCGGGTCGCGGCCCGGACTGTCGAAGAGGCCGCCCATCGGGCCGCACGTGACGGGGGTGCTCCGCCCGACCCCGCGCGGGTCGAAGCCGACGACGTCGTACGCACGCCGCACGCTCTCGGGGAGCTTGGCCCGCTTGGTGACCGCGTACGGGAGCCCTGAGCCGCCCGGGCCGCCCGGGTTGACCAGCAGGATGCCGCGCCGTTCGGCGGGCGTGCCCGAGGCGCGGACCCGGGAGACCGCCACCTCGATGTGCGGCCCCGAGGGGCGGTGCCGGTCGAGCGGCACGCTGAGCCGCCCGCACTCGACGCGCTCCGGCGCGGCCGGCCGGGGGACGGAGTCGGGGCAGGTCGTGAAGCGGAGCGGGGAGGGCGGTCCGGCCGCCTGGACGGGTGCGGCGGGGAGCAGGGCGGTGGCGGCCGCGAGGGCGCACAAGAGTGCGGTGCGGCGTGCGGGACGGGTGCGGCGTGCGGGACGGGTCAAGGGGGTCTCCAGAAGATCTTCGCCCAACCAGGTGACAATGAAAATGATTATCGATAACGTCTCTGGCGGCAACACCCGGCACCCTCCCCGGAGGGCTCGCCGGGCTGCCCGCGCGCCTTGAACTCGCAGCAAAGAAAGGGGAGTTGTGGCTCATCTGTTGGTGGTCGAGAGCTGGGTCGGGTCCATGAGCAGACTGCTGCCGCGGGCGATCCGGGAGAACGGGCACGCGTTCACGTTCCTCACCCGCGACCTGCACCACTACCTGCGCTCGGCGCCGGAGGGGACGGCCCATCCGCTGCTCGGCGCCCGCAACGTCATCACCGCCGACACCAACGACATCGAGACACTGCTGCCCGAGGTCGAGCGGCTGCACGGGGTCCTCGGCTTCGACGGGGTCGTCACCTCCTGCGACTACTACCTGCCGACGGTGGCCCGGATCGCGGGACGCCTCGGCCTGCCCGGCCCCGGTCCCGAGGCCGTGGAGAACGCCTGCCGCAAGGACGCCACCCGCCGCGTCCTCGACGACGCCGGGGTGCCCGGACCGCGCTTCGCCGTGCGCGAGGAGTGGGCCGACATCGCGCGGGCCGCGCGGGAGATCGGCTACCCGCTCGTCGTCAAGCCCGTCGACCTGTGCGCGGGCATGTACGTGCGCCGGGCGGACGACGAGGCCCAACTCGCCGCCGCCTGCCGGGCCCTGGCCGACTTCCCGGTCAACGCACGCGGACAGCGGCGGACGCCCGTGGTGCTGCTGGAGGAACTGCTGGACGGCCCCGAGGTCAGCGTCGAGACGGTGTCGCACGCGGGCGCGGTCCACGTGGTGGGCGTGACCGACAAGAGCGTCGGCGGCGCACCCGCCTTCGTCGAGACCGGCCACATGTTCCCCGCCGCCCTGCCGCCCGGCGACACCGAGGCCGCCGAACACACCGCCCTCGCCGCGCTCAAGGCCCTGGGCCTGACCGACGGGGTCGTGGCGCACACGGAGATCAAGCTCAGCTCCGCCGGTCCGCGCGTGGTCGAGGTCAACCCCCGGCCCGCCGGGAACCGCATCACCGAACTCATACGCCACGTCACCGGAATCGACCTCGCCGCCGCCTTCGTGGACGTCGCCCTGGGCCGCGCCCCCGACCTGCGGCGCGTCGACACCGGTCTGCGCAGCGCCGCGATCGGCTTCCTGGTGCCGGAGGCCTCCGGCACCCTCGAAGCGCTGGACGGCAGCGGCGTACGGGACCTGCCCGGGGTGCTGGAGGCCCAACTCGCCGAGCCGGGCAGGGCCGTGAAGGCGGCGGGCAGCAACAACGAGTACCTCGGACACGTCATGGCCGGGGACGCCGACGGACTCGGGGCACGCGAGCGCGTCGAGAGCCTGCTGGACGGGCTGCGCGCCGGGCTGGTGATCCGATGACCACCGCGACCCCCGCAGTCTCGTACGACGACCTCGTGGACCGGGTGCGCGCGGGCGCCCTCGGACCTGATCCGGCCACCCAGCGCATCGCCGTCGCCTTCACCACCCGGCAGGCCGTACGGCACGACGGGCGCGGCACCGGTTACCGCAACGAGGTGCTCAGCCTGCGCCTGGCCGAGGCCGTCGGCTCCTGTGCGGTCGAGCCCGGGGCGCTCCCGGACAGCGCCGTCGAGGACTGCGTGGGCGCGGACGTGGCGCGACTGCTGGAGCACCCGCTGCCGCCGGTGCGCGTGGCGGCCCTCGACGCCTACCTGATGCACGTCCTGCCGCACACCCCCGCCCAGGGGGCCAGGACCCTCCCGCTGCCCGCCGGGTCGTCGCTGGAGAAGTCCCGGGCCCGCGCCGAGGCCGTCGTCGGCCTGCTCGACCTGCCGCCCGGCGCCACGGTGCTCGTGGTGGGCGTCGTCAACTCGCTCCTGGAGGCGCTGCGTTCGCGCGGCCTGCGCTACGTCCCCTGCGATCTCAAGGGCGGCGAGACCGAGTGGGGCGAGCCGGTCGTCACCGACGCGCTCGCCGCGGCCGGTCCCTGTGACGCGCTGCTCGTCTCCGGCATGACCCTGGGCAACGGCACCTTCGAACCCCTGCGGCACCACGCGCTGGCGCACGGCAAGCAGCTGGTGATGTTCGCCCAGACCGGGAGCGCCGTGCTGCCCCGCTTCCTCGGGCACGGCGTCAGCGCGGTGTGCGCGGAACCGTACCCGTTCTTCTGGCTCGACGGCGGCCCCGGTGTCCTGCACCGCTACGACGGCTCCTGTCCGGGAGGCGGACGATGACCGCCACCGCGCTCCGGCCCGCCGCGCGACGGGAACTGCTCTCCCTGGTCGGCCGTACCCCACTGGCCCGCATCACCGCCGACCTGCCGGGCCCGCACCCCGGCTTCTGGGCCAAGCTCGAAGGGCTCGCCGCGGGCGGGATGAAGGCCCGCGCCGCCGTGTCCATGCTGCTGGGCGCCCGCGACCGCGGCGAACTGCTGCCCGGTGCCCCGGTGGTGGAGTCCACCTCCGGCACGCTCGGCATCGGCCTCGCCTTCGCCGGACAGGCCCTCGGCCACCCGGTCGTACTGGTCGGCGACAGCGAACTGGAGCCGTCCATGCGGCAGTTGCTGCGCGCCCACGGAGTGCGGCTGGAGGTCGTGGACCGGCCGGCGCCGCAGGGAGGCTGGCAGGCCGCGCGCCTGGCCCGGCTGCGGGAACTGCTCGCCGAACTGCCCGGCGCCTACTGGCCCGACCAGTACAACAACCCCGACAACACCGCCGGCTACGCCTCCCTGGCCGCCGAACTCGCCGTCCAGCTCGAGCACCTCGACATCCTGGTGTGCAGCGTCGGCACCGGCGGCCACAGCGGCGGCATCATCGGCCCCCTGCGGCGGCACTGGCCCGCCCTGCGCCTCATCGGCGTCGACGCCACCGGCTCCACCATCTTCGGCCAGCCCGCCCGGCCCCGGCTGATGCGCGGCCTGGGCAGCAGCATCCACCCGCGCAACGTCGCCTACGACGCCTTCGACGAGGTCCACTGGATCGGCCCCGCCGAGGCCGTCGACAGCTGCCGCAGGCTGGCGCGCGGCGCCTTCGTAAGCGGCGGCTGGAGCACCGGCGCCGCCGCCCGGGTCGCCGCCTGGGCCGCCCGCGTCCACCCCGGGGCGGTCGTCGCCACCGTCTTCCCCGACGGCCCGCACCGCTACCTCGGCACGGTCTACGACGACGACTTCACCACCACCCACGGCCTCGACCCGGCCGCCGCTGCCACCCGGCCCGTCGAGATCCCGCACCCGCACGCGGCGGAGGCGGCCGGCTGGGCCCGCTGCACCCGCGTCAGCGACCCGCTCACCGCCCCCGCCCTCCAGGCCCCCGCCCCCCAGGAAGAGAGCCCGTGAAGTCCAGCCTGCGCACCGTACGCCTCGAACTCACCGAGCCGCTGCGCATCTCCCGTTCCACCATGGCCGCACGCGACGCCGTGTGGCTGACCGTCGAGCACGACGGACTGCGCGGTCACGGCGAAGCCGTCACCAGCGTGTACTACGGACTCGGCACCGAGACGCTGCTGCGGCTCCTCACCGCCGTGGACCTGAGCCGCTTTCCCGATCCGGAGAGTGCCCTGGAGGCCCTGCGGGCGGGGGAGTGGCTCGACGGTGACGTTCCGCCCGCGGTCACCACCGCCGTCGAGTCGGCGCTGCTCGACCTGGCCGGCAAGCGAGCGGGCGTCCCCGTGCACCGCCTCCTCGGAGCCGCCGCACCGCCCGCCGCCGCCACCGCCCGCACCATCGGCATCACGTCCCCCGGCCACGCGGCCGCCCAGGCCCGCCGGCTCACCGCGAGCGGCTTCCAGGTCCTCAAGGTCAAGGCGGGCGCCCCCGACCCCGAGGACGACATCGAGCGCGTCCGCGTCATCCGCGACGCCGCCCCCCGGGCCCGGCTGCTCCTCGACCCCAACGGCGCCTGGTCCGTGGCCCAGGCGGACGCCCTGCTGCCGCGCTTCGCCGCCCTCGGCGTGGAGGCCGTCGAGCAGCCCGTCGCCCCCGGCGCCCCGGACGCCCTGGCCGCCCTCGCGCAGCGCGCACCGCTGCCCGTCATCGCCGACGAGGACGCCGTCGGCCTGGACGACGTCCGCCGCCTCGCCGGACGGGTCCACGGCGTCAACGTCAAGCTCGCCAAGTGCGGCGGCGTGCACGCGGCCCTGCGCATCGCCGAGGCCGTCGAGGGCAGCGGCACCGCCCTCATGCTGGGCTGCCTCACCGCCAGCAGCCTCGGCCTCGCCCCAGCCGTCCACCTGGCCGACCGGGCCCGCTGGGCCGACCTCGACGGGCATCTGCTGCTCGCCCACGACCCGTGGACCGGCATCGGCGGCGCCGACGGTGTCGTACGCGCGACCGACCGTCCCGGCCTGGGCGTCGAGGAGGTGGCGGTCCGTGAAGACGTGGCATGAGATGAAGCGCTTCCCCCTCGCCGTGCGGCTCCTGCTGGTCAACCAGCTCGGCGTCAACACCGGCTTCTACCTGCTCATCCCCTACCTCGCCACCCACCTCACCGAGAACCTGGGCCTGTCGGCGGCGGTCGTCGGCATCGTCCTCGGCGTGCGCAACCTCAGCCAGCAGGGCCTGTTCATCATCGGCGGCTCCGCCTCGGACCGGCTCGGCGCGCGTGGCGTCATCATCGCCGGATGCGCCCTGCGCACCCTGGGGTTCGCGCTGTTCGCGCTCGGCGACGGGCTGGCGGTGCTGCTCGCCGCCTCCGTGCTCAGCGGAGTCGCCGGGGCCCTGTTCAACCCGGCCGTGCGCGCCTATCTCGCCCAGGAGGCGGGGGAGAACAAGGCCGAGGCGTTCGCCCTGTTCAACGTCTTCGCCACCACCGGCGCCCTGATCGGCCCGCTGCTGGGCAGCGCCCTGCTGCTGGTCGACTTCCGCACCTCCGCGCTGACCGCCGCCGGCATCTTCGCCGTCCTCACCGTGGCGCAGGCCCTCGTCCTGCCCGCGCGGAAGGTGGAGCCCAGCGGCAGCGGTGTCCTCGGGGACTGGCGGGAGGTGCTCGGCAACCGGGCGTTCCTGGCCTTCGCGCTCGCCATGGTCGGCATGTTCACCCTGGAGAACCAGCTGTATCTGCTGCTGCCGGACAGGGCGAGGGAAGCCACCGGCTGGGACGGCGCGGCGGGCATCGTCTTCCTCGTCGGCACGGTGGCCAACCTGACGCTGCAACTGAGGATCACCAGGAGTCTCAAGGCCCGCGGCAGCAGGGGGCGTTGGGTCGCCGCCGGGCTCGCCGTGACGGGACTGGCCTTCCTGCCGCCGGCCTTCGTACCGGGCATGCTGCCCCTCCTGGCGGGCGCCCTGCTGCTCTACGTCGGCCTCATGATCGCCCAGCCGTTCGTGATGGAGCTGATCCCCGGCTTCGGCCGCCCCGGACTCACCGGCACCTACTTCGGCATCTTCTACGTCGTCTCCGGCGTCGCCGCCGCCCTGGGCAACACCGCCGTCGGCTGGGCCATGGACACCGGCGAACACGGGGCCGCGTGGCTGCCCTGGCTGTGCTGCGCCCTCCTCGGCCTGGCCTCCGCGCTCGGCGTGGCGTGGCTGCACCGGCTCGGTGCCCTGCCCGCGAGCCCGGCTCCGGGCGTCCCCACCCCGGCGGGGGAGAGGACCAAGGCGTGACCGCCGTGAACCAGTCCGTGACCAGCGGCAACCTCCTCACCGACAACCCCGCCCTGTACGAGGCCCGTTTCCCCGACCATGAGCGCCTTGCCGCACGGTGGACGGAGGACTGCCTGCGCCGCCACGGGGCCGGGCCGCGCGTCCTCGACATGGGCTGCGGAACCGGCCGCGACGCCGCCGCCCTGCACGCGGCCGGCCGGACCGTGACCGGCGCCGACCTCTCCGAGACGATGCTCACCCACGCCCGCACCCACCACCCCGGTCCCCAGTACGTCCGGGCCGACCTGCACGGCTTCGACCTCGGCCGCTTCGACGCCGTCGTCTGCCTGGACAGCTCCCTGCTGTACTGCCACACCAACGACCAGCTCGACGGCTTCCTCGCCTCCTGCCGCGAAGCCCTCGCACCGGGCGGCCTGCTCGTCGCGGAGATGCGCAACGGTGCCTACTTCCTGGGCCGCACCGACCTGCTCGACCGGTCCGCCGTCAACGCGTTCAGCTGGCAGGGCAGGACCTACCGGTCCACCACCACGCTCACGGTGGACCGTACCGCCCAGCTCCTGCGCCGCACCCGCGTCTGGACCACCGACGACGGATCCCCGCCCGCCGAACAGCGCTCCGCCTGGCGGCTGCTCTTCCCGCAGGAGCTGCGGCACTTCCTCACCGCACACGGCTTCGAGGTGCTCGAACTCCACGACGGCCCCGGCCCGCGCACCGAACCCCCTTGGCGGCAGGGCGAGTTGCCCGGCACGACCACGGACGCCGACCGGCTGCACGTCGTCGCGCGTCTTCGCACCCTCTGACCCGAAGGACCAGTCATGAACGACGAACGCTTCCCCGGCCTGCGCCGCCGCGGCTTCCTCGCCGCCGGCACCGGCGTCGCCGCCCTCGCCCTCGTCGGCTGCGGCGGCGGCACCGACGGCAAGGCGGACAGCGGCAGCGGCGGAACACCGAAGCGCGGCGGACGGCTACGGGCCGCCTTCGCCGGAGGCGGGGCCAGTGAGACCCTCGACCCGCACCTGGCCAACCTGTTCGCCGACGTCGCCCGCGCCAAGGCCCTCTACGACAAGCTCGCCGACTACGGCGCCGACCTCTCCGCCCAGCCCCGCCTCGCCGCGAAGTGGGAGTCGAACAAGACCCTCGACCGCTGGCAGGTCACCCTGCGCGAGGCCGCCTTCCACGACGGCAGGCCGGTCACCGCCAAGGACGTCCTCTACAGCTACCGCCGCATCGCCGACCCCGAGCAGACGTTCCGCGCCAAGGCGTCCCTGGAACCCATCGACCTCGACGCCAGCCGGGCCACCGGCGAACGGACCGTCGAGTTCGTCCTCAAGCGGCCCACGGGCGAATTCCCCAACGTGCTGGCCGCGTTCGGCGCGTACATCGTTCCCGAGAACGCCGACGGCACCGACTTCGACAAGAAGCCGATCGGCTCCGGCCCCTTCCGTTTCGTCTCCTTCGCGCCCGGCCGCTCCGCCGTCTTCCGCCGCAACGAGAACTACTGGGACGGCGCCCCGCACCTCGACGAGATCGAGTTCGTCGTCGCCAACGAGGAGTCCGCGCGCGTCAACGCACTCCTCGCCGGCCAGATCGAGTACGCCCACGAACTCAACCCCACCACCGCCCGCGCCCACGAGGGCCGGGGCCAGATCGAGATCGTCCGGCTGCAGGGCAGCGCCATGCAGGCCTTCTGCATGAAGACCGACCGGCCGCCCTTCGACGACAAGCGGGTGCGCGAGGCGTTCTACCTCATCGCCGACCGGAAGGAACTCGTCGACGGGGCCCTGTCCGGCGCGGGCGAGGTCGGCAACGACCTGTTCGGCAAGGGCTACGAGTACTACGCCGACGGCCTGCCGCAGCGCGAGCAGGACCTCGGCCGCGCCCGTCGCCTGCTGAAGCAGGCCGGTGCCGAAAAACTCAAGGTCACCCTGGACACCTCGGCCGTCGCCGCCGGTTTCACCGAGGCCGCGAGCATCTTCCGCGACCAGGCGGCCAAGGCCGGGGTCACCATCGACGTGAAGATGGGCAGCAAGGACTCCTACTGGAGCGACATCCTCGACGGCGGCACGCTGTGCTGCTACCGCTCCGGCGCCATGCCCATCGAGGCCCACATCTCCCAGCGGCTGCTCACCGACTCCACCACCAACGCCACCAAGTGGCAGCACAAGGACTTCGACGCCCTCTACCAGCAGGCCCAGTCCACCCGCGACAAGACCGGACGGGCCGCCGTCTACGAGCGGATGCAGCGCCGCCTGTACACCGAGGGCGGCTTCCTGATCTGGGGCTTCGCCGACTGGATCCTCGGAACGGCCCGTAACGTCAAGGGAGTCGAGACCAAGGCGCCCGCCAACACCCTCGACTGGGCGCGCTTCGACAAGGTGTGGCTGGCGTGAGCGGTCTGCGCTCCTTCGTCGCCCGGCGGCTGCTCCTCGGTGCCGTGCAGACCGTGGCCGTGGTGCTGCTGGTCTTCGCACTCACCGAGGCGCTGCCGGGCGACGCCGCCGTGGCCCTCGCGGGCGACCAGCCCGACCCGGCGCGCATCGCCGCGATCCGCGAGACCATGGACCTGGACCGGTCCGCCCACGAACGTCTCGCGGACTGGGCCACGGGCCTGCTGCACGGCGACTTCGGCACGTCCCTGACCTCCGGCCGGCCGGTGGCCCGGTACATCGCCGACGGCTTCGGCCCGAGCCTGCTGCTGGCCGCGCTCACCCTGGCCCTGCTCGTCCCGCTCGGCTTCGGGCTCGGGGTGCTCGCCGCCCGCCACGAGGGGCGGTTGATCGACCGGCTGGTCAGCTCCGCCACGCTCGCCGTGTACGCCGTACCCGAGTTCGCCCTCGGCGTGCTGCTGGTGACGGTGTTCGCGCTGAAACTGGCCTGGCTGCCGCCCACGGCGGTGGGCTACGGCACCGACCTGCTGGGCCACCCGGCCGTGCTCGTCCTCCCCGTCCTGGTCCTGCTCTCCCGCCCGGTCTGCTCCCTGTCCCGCCTGGTCCGCGCCGGCATGGTCGACGCCCTCGCCTCGCCCTACGCCGCCCACGCCCGCCGCTACGGCGTCCCCGGCGCCCGCGTCCGCTACACCCACGCCCTGCCCAACGCCCTCGCCCCGGCCGCCCAGCAACTCGCCCGTACCGTCGACTGGCTGCTGTGCGGGGTCATCGTCGTGGAGGCGCTGTTCGTGATCCCCGGCCTCGGCACGGTCCTCCTCAACGCCGTCGCCGAGCGCGATGTGCCGGTCGTGCAGGGGCTGGCGGTGGTGTTCGGCGTGCTGACCGTCGTACTCAATCTGGGCGCGGACGTGGTGGCGTACCGGCTGACGCCCCGGGCGGGAGTGGCAGCGTGACACGCCGGTTCCTCCTCGGCCTCGCCATCGTCGCGGTGCCGCTGCTCCTCGCCCTCCTGGGACCCCTGTTCGCCGGTGAACCCGGCCCCCGCGCCCCGTCCTTCACCCTCGGCGACGGCCACTGGCTCGGCACCGACTTCGTGGGCCGGGACGTCTGGCGGCAGGTGCTGCACGGCGGCCGTACCGTCGTGCTCACCGCGCTCGCCGCTACGGCCCTCGCCTACCTGATCGCGCTGCCGGTCGGACTCGTCAGCGCGGTCACCCACGCCCGGCGGCTGGAGGAGCTGCTGATGCGGCCGCTCGACGTGCTGCTCGCCGTACCGTCGCTGCTGCTGATCCTGCTGGTGGCGTCCGTGTTCTCGCCGGGTGCCGCCGGGCTCGCGCTGCTGGTCGCGCTGGTGAACGTGCCCGACGCCGCCCGGATCGTCCGGGCCGCGGCGGCCGAGGCGGCGGCCCGTCCCGCGGTGGAGGCGCTGCGCATGCAGGGCGAGACGTGGTGGCGGGTCGCCGTCGGCTACGTCGGGCGTTCGGCCCTGCGCACCCTGGCCGCCGACGCCGGCATCCGGCTGACGGGTGTGCTGTACCTGGTGTCGACGGCCGCGTTCCTCGGTGTCGGTGTCGCCCCGGACGCCGCCGACTGGGCGGTCATGGTGGACCGCAACCGCACCGGCCTCTTCGTACAGCCCTGGGCCGTGGTCGTGCCCGCCCTGCTGATCGTCGCCCTCACGACGGGCACCAACCTGCTCTTCGACGCCGCGCTGGAGAAGAGCAACGGAAGGAAGGGACGGCGCGCGTGAACCAAGAGACGGAAGCGGCTGACATCGTCGCCGGGATCCGCGACCTGCGCGTGGAGATCGACGGCCGGCCGATCGTCGACGGCGTGAACCTTCGCGTGCTCCCCGGCCGCGTGACCGCCCTGGTCGGCGCCTCCGGCAGCGGCAAGACCACCACCGGCCTGGCACTGCTGGGGGAGTACCCGGCCGGTGCCCGGGTCACGGGGGAGGTGCGCCGGCCCGCGGACGGCCCGGTCGGGTACGTGCCCCAGCATCCCGCCGCCGTCCTCAACCCGGCCCGCCGCGTCAGCGCCCTGCTCGACGACATCGCCCGCCCCCGGGTACGCCACATGCCCCGCCGCGAACGCCGCAGCGCGGCCCGCGAACTGGTCCTGCGGGCCCTGTCCGACGCCCAGCTCCCGGACGCCGAAGCCCTGCTGCGCCGCTACCCGCACCAGCTCTCCGGCGGCCAGCAGCAACGCGTCGTCCTCGCCCAGGCCCTGCTGCTCGGCGCGCGTGTCATCGTCGCCGACGAACCCACCACCGGCCAGGACGCGCTCACCAAGAGCCGCATCATCGACCAGCTGGCGGCGGTCGCCGCCCGCGGCATCGCGGTCCTCCTGCTCAGCCACGACCTGGACGTCGTCCGGGTGCTGGCCGACGAGGTCCTCGTCATGCGCGCGGGACGGGTCGTGGAGTCGGGGCCCGTGGCGCGGCTGTGGGCGGCGCCCCGCCACGAGTGGACCCGACGGCTGCTCGACTCACAGCGGGCGGAGCCACAGGACGCGGTGAGCGGTGACACCCGGCAACCCGCCCTGGAGGTACGGGACCTGACCGCCGTGTACGACCGCGGGAACACCGTCCTGCGCGTCCCGCACCTCGCGCTCCACCCCGGCGAGTGCCTGGCCGTGGTCGGCCGTTCCGGCAGCGGCAAGACCACGCTCGCCCGCTGCCTCGCCGGCCTCCACCGCGAACACGACGGCGAGATCCTGCTCGACGGCACGCCGCTCCCGCGCAGCCTGCGCCACCGCGGCCGTGACCGGCTCGCCGCCGTGCAGTACGTCTTCCAGGACGCCCGAGCCGCCTTCGACGAGCACCGGCCCGTCCTGCCCCAGGTGGCCCGCACGGCGGTGCGGCTGCGGGGTGCCGGCGAACGGGCGGCGACGGACGAGGCGTCGGCCACCCTGGCCCGGCTCGGCCTGCCGGAGGAACTGGCCCACCGCCGCCCCGGCGCACTCTCCGGCGGTGAACTCCAGCGGGCCGCCCTCGCCCGCGCCCTCCTCGCCCACCCCCGCGTCCTGGTCTGCGACGAGATCACCTCCGGCCTCGACACCGTCACCCGCCGGGCCATCCTCGACCTGCTCGCCGCACTGGTCCGCGACCGCGACGACCTCGCCCTCGTCCTCATCACCCACGACCTGGACACGGCGTCGGCCGCCCACCGCATCGCCGTGCTCGACGCCGGCGAGATCGTCGAACAGGGCCCGTCCCGGCGGATCCTGACCGAGCCCCGGCACCCCTTCACCATCGCCCTCGCGGAGACGATCGCCCGTCCCGGCACGTATACCCGGACATGAACCGAAGCGAGTCACCCCCGTTACGAGTTGAACCGGGGCACGGCCCTGTGATTAGGGTGCGGGCGATGTTCTGCGCAGACGCCACCCCCTTATCCCGGGCAGGAAGAGGCACAGCCGCTTCGCGTCGTTCCGGGAGGGCCCGTGAGTGACACGGTGACGACGGCCCGCCCGGTGGCCGAGGAGACCCGGGCGCCGAGGGGAACGGAACAGGGCGCCGTGGCCCGCCCGTCGAGGCAGCGGGACGCGTTCTTCGACAACGCCAAGTACCTGGCGATCGTGCTGGTGGCCGTGGGACACGCCTGGGAGCCGCTGCGGCCGGACAGCAGGGCCGTCACCGCGCTCTACATGGTCGTCTACGCGTTCCACATGCCGGCGTTCATCGTCATCTCCGGCTACTTCTCGCGCACCTTCGACGGGAGCCCGGCGCGCCTCAAACGCCTGGTCACCGGTGTCGCCGTGCCGTACGTGGTGTTCGAGACGGCGTACACCCTGTTCACCCGGTGGACCAGCCAGGACCCCGACCGCCCGGTCAGCCTGCTGGACCCGCTGTATCTGACCTGGTTCCTGGCGGCGCTGTTCGTCTGGCGGCTGACGACGCCCGTGTGGCGGCATGTGCGGTGGCCGCTGCCGACGGCCCTCGCCGTCGCGATGCTGGCGACGCTCTCACCCTCCGTCGGCCACGACCTCGACCTCCAGCGCACCCTTCAGTTCCTGCCGTACTTCGTGCTCGGCCTGCTGCTGCGGCCGGAGCACTTCCGGCTGGTGCGCCGGCGCGGGGCGCGGATCCTCGCCGTGCCGGTGGCCGGATGCGCCCTGGGAGTGGCGTACTGGGCGGTGCCGCGCATGAACTACGCCTGGTTCTTCCACGCCGACAGCGCCCGGGAACTGGCGGCCCCGTCCTGGTACGGGCCCGTGATGACGCTGGCGGCCTTCGGCTGCTCGGCCGTCCTGGTCGCCTGCTTCCTCGCCTGGGTGCCCGGGCGCCGGACGTGGTTCACCGCCCTGGGCGCGGGCACGCTGTCCGGCTACCTGCTGCACGGTTTCGTCGCGCAGGCCGCCAAGTACGGGGGCTGGTACGAGCCGGCCTGGGTCCACGGGCCTGCGGGCGCGATCGCCGCCACGCTGGTCGCGGCCGTGGTGGTCACGGCGCTGTGCACGCCGACCGTGCGGCGCGTGTTCCGCTGTGTGACCGAACCGGGGATGGCGTGGGCCTTCGGCAGAGGGGACGCGGTCCCGCGGCCGGGCGATGCCCGCGGGTGACGCCTACTGCTGGGTGCCGGCTTCCTGCTGCACCGGCGCGTGGCCGTTCAGGGCCTGGGTCATCTGGTGCTGCGTCTCTTCTGCGACGACGCGAGCCTCCTCGACGACGTCACCGCGTTCGCGTATGAGGCTTTCGTAGATCGGGAGTTCTTCGGTCCGGGTCGAGTCGGGTTTCACAGGGTCTGTCCTATCGCTTTGCGGCCGGGTCTGAGGGGCCCGTGTAAGTCTGCGTCATCCCGTGCCGCGGTGTTACCCACCCCCGTGGTGTCCAGAATTCCGTCACGAGCTTCGCGAATTCCTCAAACTTGCGACCGTGGGAAAACATCCGGGCACAGCGAAGGGCCCCGGGAATCGCCTCCCGGGGCCCTTTACGCGGATGCGTCAGAGTGACGTGGTGTGAACGCCCGCGCTGCCGCCGGCCGCGGCGCCCTCCGACGACAGGGATCCCTGGAGGCTGCCGCAGAGCTCGGCGGTCAGGGGCTCCACCAGGCCGGTGGAGAGGCCGCCCACGAGGCTCGCGGAGGCACCGCCCGCCATACCGCCGGAGATGTTCTCCAGGTCGGCGTCGGACAGCTCGGCGATGTCGACCCGAGAGGTGAGGTTCATTGGAGGTGTTTCCCTTCGCGTGAATGTCTCGCAATGGCGGCGCGCGTGGGGGTCGCCGGATCCAGAACCGAGATTCCGCACCGACGGCTCCGCCGTGCGCAGGATCAAAGCACTCGGTGGGAGGAAAGATCCAGCCGCCTCCCGGCGCCGAAACGGGCACTGCGGCGACCGTCTTCACCACCGTGACCGTGGACGCACCGAAATGTGCCCACTCCTTCACGCTTTCCGTCGCCCTGCGGCACGCACGTGTATTGCGCCCCGATTTCCGAAGCGGGCACTTCGCCGCCAAGTTCTCGTGCCGAGACAGTGACTTGGCGCCCGGCCTGCCGCTCCACGGCGTCCTGGCGAACCATGTGCAGATGTGCTGGAGGTTCGGATTCCGCTTCGTCAGGCCGCCGCGGCCGGCTGCATGAGCCGGGCCAGCAGATCGTCCAGGGTGACCAGGCCGGTGAGCCGGCCCGCGGTGTCACGGACCACGGCCAGGGAGGACCGGCGGCGGCGCAGCACCTCGATCGCGTCGGCGACCGTGGTGGCCTCCGTCAGCTCGGGCACCGGACGGGCCAGTTCCCGGGCGGTCGTGGCCCGCCCCCGGGCCCGGGCGACCAGGGCGTCACGGGCGTGGACCGAGCCGAGGACCGTGCCGTTCTCCCGGACCAGCAGCCGGGTGCGGTCGTGCGCGGCGGCCAGTCGCAGCAGTGCATCGACGTCCGTGCCGCCCTCGATCCAGGTGAGCTCGGCAGCCGGGATCCGCAGCGCCGCGACCGGCGTCTCCGGCTCGGTCAGCGAGCGGGTCAGCAGCTCCGAGTCGGTCGCGCTGATCAGGCCCAGCCGCTCGGACTCCGCCACCAGGTGCGTCAGCTGCTCCCGGTTGTGCACCGAGGCCAGCTCGTCGCGCGGGGCCACCCGGCACAGCCGTACCAGCGCGTTGCTCACGGCGTCGAGCAGCCGGATCAGCGGCCGTACGGCCCGCACCACGGCCCGGAACGGCGGGGAGAGCAGCATCGCCGAACGCTCGGGGTGGGCGATCGCCCACGACTTGGGGGCCATCTCACCGACCACCATGTGCAGGAACACCACCACGACCATCGCCACGGCGAACGCCACGCCGTAGCTCACGGCACTGGGCAGGCCCAGCGTGTGCAGCAGCGGGTCGAGTTCGTGCGAGATCGCCGGCTTGGACACCGAGCCCAGGCCCAGCGTGCACACGGTGATGCCCAGCTGGGCGCCGGCCAGCATCAGCGACAGTTCGCGCATGCCGGCCAGGGCCGCCCCGGCGCCGCGCCGCCCCTCGGCCGCCGCCTTCTCCATGCGGTGCCGCTTGGCGGCGACCAGCGCGAACTCGGCCGCCACGAAGAAGCCGCTGCCGATCAGCAGCAGCACGGTCACGAAGACCGCCATCGGGAAACTCACGCCATCTCCTCGGCTTCCACGGCCTGCACGACCGGGCTGATCCGGACCCGGTCGGCCACGTGCCGGTCGAGCGTGCGGACGTCGATGACGGCACGGGCGCCGTCGGGCAGCTCGACCGTGACCCGGTCGCCGACCGTCGGGAAGCGGCCGAGCCGGTCCACGACCAGGCCGGCCACGGTGTCGTAGTCGTCGTCCTCCGGCAGCCGGACACCGGTGGCCTCGGCCACCTCGTCCAGCCGGCGGCCGGCGTCCACCAGCCAGCCGTCGCCGTCCGCGACGGCGAGCACGGTGACCTTGTCGGACTCGTCGGCGATGTCGCCGACCAGCTCCTCGGCGATGTCCTCGTACGTGACGATGCCCGCCACGCCGCCGTGCTCGTCGAGGACGACCGCGAACTCGTCGTCCTGCTCCCGCATACGCGTCACCGCGTCCGGCAGCCCGAGCGTGTCCGGCAGCAGCAGCGGCCGCCGGGCCACCTCACCGGCCGGCGCGCCGGCGAAGCGCGCGGCGGGCAGCGCCATCAGCTCGCGCACACCCAGCACGCCCACGATGTCGTCCGGGTGGTCGCCGAGGACCGGGTAGTTGGAGTGGCCGTGCTCGGCGATCAGGCCGACCGCCTCGTCGGCGCCGGCGTCCGTGCGGACGAAGACGGCGTCGGCGCGCGGCACCATCACCTCGTCGAGGGTCCGCTCCGAGAACTCCAGCGCGTGGTCCAGCAGCGCGGCGGTGTCCTTGGGCAGCGCGCCCCGCTCGTGCGACTCGCCGATCACATGGCCCAGCTCCTCCAGCGTGGCGCCGTGATGCAGCTCTTCCACCGGTTCGATGCCGGCCGTGCGCAGCAGCTTGTTCGCGGCGCTGTCGAAGACGCGTACGACAGGGCCGACGACCTTCAGATACGCCAGCGTCGAGGGGGCCAGCGCCTTGGCCAGCCGCTCCGGAACGGCGATGGCGAGGTTCTTCGGGGCCAGCTCGCCCAGCACCATCTGCACGACCGTGGCCAGGGTGAAGGCCAGCGTCACGGAGACACCGCTCACGGCCGCGTCGGGCAGGCCGAGCCCGGACAGGGCGGGTCTGAGCAGCGCGGACACCGAGGGCTCGGCGATGAAGCCGACGACCAGGCCGGTGACGGTGATGCCGAGCTGCGCGCCCGACAGCATGAACGACAGCCGCTCCAGCACCCGCAGGGCACGGGCGGCCTTCTTGTCCCCGGCTTCGGCCTCGCGCGCGAGCGTGAGCCGGTCTGCGGAGACGTAGGCGAATTCCTGGGCGACGAAGTAGCCGGTGCCGGCGGTCAGCACGAACACGGCGAGCAGGCCCAGCAGGGCGTTCGCGGCACTCACCGAACACCATCCCGTCGTGTGCCGCGATCATTGATCTCGTGGCGGGATGGTCGAGGACTGTGTCCCGGAGGGTCCGTCGGTCTGGCGGACAAGAAGTGGCTCCTCATGGGTGGGGTGTATCGGGGTCAACGTTCGCCGTCGCGCCCGTGTTCCCGGATTCTACGACGGTGTAGAGAGAGCCTCAGCCCGTGGGGGACTCCGTGCGGGAGCCCTCGGCGAGGTCCGGCACCAGTGCGCGCAGCGCTTCCCGCTGGTCCGGGCCCATGAAACGGGCGAGGGACTGGGTCACCGTCCCGGCGAGCGGGCCGGAGGCCTCGGTCAGGAGGCGGCGGGCCTTGTCGGTGAGGGTGACCTCGACGCCGCGCTTGTCGCCGCACACCGAGCTGCGGGTGACGAGGCCGGCGTGCTGGAGGCAGGCGATCTGGTAGGTGAGGCGGGTCTTCGGACGGCCCAGGAGCTCCGCGACGCGCGTCATGCGCAGGCCGCCCTCGGGCTGCTCCGCGAGCAGGCACAGGATCAGGAACTCGTCGTGCGAGACGTCCAGCTTCTCCTTCACGACCGAGCGCAGCCGCTGCTCCACCGCCCCGGTCGCGGCGAGCACCAGCATCCAGGCGCGCAGTTCGGCCGGCAGCAGCCCGCTGCCCTCGGCGAACGGGCATTCAGGCAGCTCGGCGGGGTGCTCCTGGGGGTCGGCCATGCATCCAGCCTACCTGTTGTCCAATTTTGGAACAGGGGTTGTTCAATTTTGGACGAGCCGCTAGCGTGAAGTCATCCAAATTTGGACGAGACGCGTTTTGAAAGCCGACCCGAGTGGAGAAAGATCATGACCGTCGCCGTGGAAACCGGACTGTGGCAGCTCGACACGACCGCCTCGACCGTGGGCATCCAGCACAAGACCATGTGGGGCCTGGTCACCGTGAAGGGCACCTTCGGCGCGATCGGCGGTTCGGGTGAGGTCCGGCCCGACGGGTCCGCGGTCGGCACCCTGGCCTTCGGCGTCGCCTCCCTCGACACCAAGAACGCCAAGCGCGACACGCACCTCAGGTCCGCCGACTTCTTCGACGCCGACCACCACCCCGAGATCACCTTCGTGGCCCGCAGCGCCGAGCTGCGCGACGGCGACCAGGTGCACGTCGCCGGCCAGCTCACCGCGCGCGGCGTCAGCAGGCCGCTGTCCCTCACCGCCCGCCTGACGGACGGGGGCGCCACGGGACTCACGCTGGAGACGGAGTTCACCGTGGACCGGGACCAGTTCGGCATGGGCTGGAACCAGCTCGGCATGATCCGCGGCCGGACCACGGTCACCGCCGCCCTGCGCTTCGTCCGGACCACCGGCTGACCCGGCCCCCGGGCGGTGTCAGCCCGACCGGCGCAGCGCCTGCTGCACATCGGCGCTCGACAGGGTCTGCGGCGACGCCGTGAACGCGCGCAGGCGGATCCGGACACCCGGCCGGGGCAGCCTGAACCGGCCCGACGGCGGCCGCAGTTCGTAGCGGGCGGTGGCATGCGCGGGCAGGGTGCGCGGGCCCCGGACGATCCGCCAGTACGGGTCCATGCCCTGGCCCATGGTCAGGGTGAAGTGCGGGGCGAGGGCCGTGCCGTCCGTGTTGCTGACCTGCAGGGTGAGGCGGGAGACGGTCGCCGCGGTGGAATGGCGGGCCGCGACGACCCGCATGCGCAGGGGCGGCGTGCCCGTCGCCGCGACGGCGGCGCCGCCCAGCGCGGGCATGAGCAGCAGCACCGCAAGGGCGATCCGGGCCGGACGGCGCCGCGGCCCGGACAGCAGGCGCACCCGGGGCTGCCACGCCCCGGCGAACGCCGACGCGGGAGCGGTGACGGCCGCCGCCAGCCACAGCGGCGTCATCAGCAGGTAGTAGCCGTCCTGGGAGCGGGTCGCCAGATAGAAGGCGCACCAGGGCAGGACGGTCGCGGCCGGCCCCAGCCGCCGTACGAAGAGCACGAACAGCACGAGCAGGCCGGCGAGCAGCAGCAGGCTCGCGGAGGAGTACCAGTCGAGGCGGTCGCTGCCGTTCGTCAGGTACAGCGAGATGCCGACCACACCCTGCCCGTGCAGCACGGCGCCCTGCGTCAGCGGCAGGGCGATCCCCGTCAGCCAGGGGCCCGGCTCGCTGACGACGAAGTAGGTGTTGATCAGCAGCCACGCGGTCGCCGCGGCCCCCGCGAGGCGCAGTACCACCAGCGCCGCGGCCCGGCCGCCCAGTTCGCCGCGCCGCACGGCGTAGATCCCGGCCAGCAGGAACGGCGCCAGGAACCAGGGGAGTTGCTGCGCCGCGCACGCCGTCCCCAGACACGCGGCCCGCGCCAGACCGGCGGCCCCGAGCCGCCCGCCCGCCCCGATACGCGGCCAGCGCACCACCACCGGCACCAGCAGGGCCAGGGCCACGATCGCCGGGTAGCCGAGCCGCGCGTACGACGGCAGCATCCCGAACCCCAGGCACACCATGGTCGCCGCCGACCGCCACGGCGCCGGCAGCATCCGCCACAGCACGACCGTGCCGGTGACCAGCGCGCCCGTGCTCACCGCCGTCGCGGGAGCACCGCCGTGCCCCAGCCACAGCAGCGGCACGGCCAGCAGCGGGGCCAGCGGCGGATACCCGTAGGTCAGGTCGTAGCCGCCGGTCACCGTCGGTGTGAGGGCCACGCCGTGGCCGAAGAGCCAGCGCCACGGCTGTCCGTACACCGGGTGCCCCGCGGCCACTTCCCGCGCCGCCTGGGTCGTGAGCAGCGCCTCGTCGGAGCCGTGGTGGAGCATGATCCACGCGCACAGGGTGAGTGTCACGCCCGTCACCAGTACGCACAGGTCCACCCGCGCCAGCGACCGCTCCCGGCGGACGGCCAGGGCCAGCACCCCGCACGCCAGGACCGAGGCGTAGCAGACCGAGATCACCGCGGCCACGGCCGGCCGGTGACCGGCCGCCGTCGCCCACACCGCACGGGTGCCGATCAGCAGACTGATGTCGGCGAGCAGGGTCAGGACGCGGTGCCACTGGGCCGGGGACGGCGGCCCGGCCGGCGCCGACTGCGTGCGCGGGCCGGGCACCAGAAGCGTGGTTTCTGCCGAGTACACGCCGCAGGACGCTAATCGCCGCCGGTGAGCGCCGCCCGGGCGGCGGTGAAGAGACGGGTGTGAGGCGAGTAAGGGCCCGACGGGCGCTCAGTACACGTCCCGCGCGTACCGCTTGTCCGCCGCGAGTTGTTTCACGTACGCGGCGGCCTCGCCCTCGCTCAGCCCGCCGTGTGCCATCGCGATGTCCCGCAGGGCCCGGTCCACGTCCTTGGCCATGCGGGAGGCGTCGCCGCAGACGTAGAAGCGGGCGCCGTCGCGCAGCCAGTGCCACAGCTCCGGCCCGTGCTCGCGCATCCGGTCCTGCACGTACACCTTGTTGCGCTGGTCGCGGGAGAAGGCGGTGTCCAGACGAGTGAGCGTGCCCTCGTCGAGCAGAGCCGTCAGCTCGTCCTCGTAGTAGAAGTCCGTCGCGCGGTGCTGCTCGCCGAAGAACAGCCAGTTGGGCGCCCGGTGCCCGAGGGCCCGCCGCTCCTGGAGGAAACCGATGAACGGCGCGATGCCGGTGCCGGGGCCGACCATGACCATCGGCGTCGACGCGTCGGCCGGGGGCCGGAAGTGCGGCGAACGCTGCACGAACACCGGCACCTCGGTGTCCGCCCCGGCGTCGGCGAGGAACGGCGAGCACACCCCGCCGCGCTGACGCCCCCGCAGGTTCTCGTAGCGCACCACGGAGACCGTCAGCGACACCTGGTGCGGGTCGACCAGCGGGCTGGACGATATGGAGTACTGCCGAGGCTGGAGCTTGCGCAGCACCCCGGCCCACTCCTCGGCGCCCGCCCGCACCGCGTACTCGGCGATCACGTCCACGGCCTGCCGTCCCCAGCACCACTGCGCCAGCCCGTCCTTGTTGTCGGGCCGCAGCAGCCTGCGCAACTCGTGCTTGTCCCGGGCGCGTTCGGCGACGAACCGCAGCAGGTCCGGGGTGATCTTCGTGATGTCGAGGTGCCGGCTGAGCGCCTCGGCGAACGGCACCTGGCCGGCACCGGCCACCTCGACGGCCGTCCCGCCGTCCAGCCCGGTCACCGCCAGCCACTCCGTCACGAGGTCCGGCGCGTTGACCGGCCGCACGCCGAGCGCGTCCCCGGCCTCGTACGCCAGGTCCGTCCCGCTGGTGTCGAAGGTGAACCGCCGGACCTCCTTGACCGCGCCCGGCCCGCTGAGCAGCCGGTTGCCGACGAGCCGGGCGATGCTGGCGGCGGGCTTCGGTTTCGGCCTCGGTGCCGGTTCAGGGCGCGAGGCGGGGGAGTCGGCCGGCGCGGCGGACGGACCGCCCAGCGCCGAGAGCACGTGGTCGAGCCAGGCCCCCGCGGAGTCCCCGTAGTCCGGCTCGCAGTCCGTGCGCGGAGCCAGCCGCACCCCGCCCAGCTCGTCGAGCCGTGCGTCCAGCCGGCGCCCGTGCCCGCAGAAGTCGTCGTAGGAGGAGTCGCCGAAGGCCAGCACGGCGTACCGCACCCCCTCCAGCCGCGGGGCCCCTTCGCCGGAGAGCGCGTCCCACAGGCCGGTGCCGTTGTCGGGCGCGTCGCCGTCCCCGAAGGTGCTGGTGATGAAGAGCAGGTCCGCCGTGCGGGCGAGCGCGGTGACGTCCGCCTCGTCCATGCCGACGAGGGTCGTACGGTGCCCGGTCGCGGTCAGCCGCTCGGCGGTGGCGGCGGCGAACTCCTCGGCGTTCCCCGTCTGCGAGGCCCACAGCACCACGACCTCACGACCGGACGGCTCCGTCCCGGGGGCGGCCGGTGGCGCCGAGCGCGAGTACATGCCGGCGAGGACCCCGTTGACCCACAGGGCGTGCTCGGGGGCGAAGGGCGCGTCGGGCGGGAGCACCGGAACGCCCGGGGCGCCCGAGCCGAGCCCGGCGAGGAAGCCGGTGAGGTACTGGCGTTCCTGCGCGGACAGGACCGGGGGAGGGGAGGGCTGGAGGCCGAAGGGGTCGGTCCCGGCGGGGGTGACGGCCGTCGGCGTCAGAGCCCCGCCCGGTTTCTCGCCCACGGCACTCGCGGCCTCTTGCGCGGACGCCTCTCGCAACGGTGTCGCCACCTTCGCCAGCGACACCGCGCACACCTTGAACTCGGGCTGGAACGACAGCGGATCGACCGCGTCGCTCGTCACCGCGTTGATGCTCAGGTACTCGCCGAACAGGTCGTTCCAGTGGAAGGGCGCGAAACAGCAGCCCGGCCGCACCCGGTCCGTCACCACCGCCGGCAGCACGGCCCGCCCGCGCCGCGAGGCGACCTCGACCAGATCGCCCTCCGCGACCCCGAGCGCCTCCGCGTCCTGCGGATGGAGCTCCACGAAGGGCCCGGCGTTCAGCTTGTTGAGCTTGGCGACCTTCCCGGTCTTGGTGAGCGTGTGCCACTGGTGCTGCACCCGCCCGGTGTTGAGGACGAACGGATAGTCGTCGTCCGGCATCTCGGCGGCGGGCAGATGCGGCCGGGCGAAGAAGACGGCACGACCGCTCGCCGTCGGGAACCGCAGCCCGTCCTCACCCACGTACCGGACGGGATTGCGCTCCGGACCGTCCTCCCGCGCCGCCGGCCACTGCACGGGCGTCCGCCGCAGCCGCTCGTAGGAGACACCGCGCAGATCCCACTGCGTCTTCGGATTGTGGAACCGCCGGATCTCCTCGAAGACCTGCTCGGCGCTGTCGTACGAGAACCCCTTCTCGTACCCCATCGCGCACGCGACCTCCGCGATGATCCGCCAGTCGGCCATCGCCTCCCCGGGCGGGTCCGCGGCGGCCGAGGTCAGCGTGAGGTTGCGCTCGCTGTTGACGAAGACGCCCTCCGCCTCGGTCCACATCGCGCCGGGCAGGACGACATCGGCGTACGCGTTGGTCTCGGTGTCCGCGAACACGTCCTGCGTGACGACGAACTCGGCGGCCTCCAGGCCCTCGATGACCGTACGGCGGTTGGCGACCGAGGCGACGGGGTTGGTGCAGATGATCCAGCAGGCCTTGATCTCCCCGTCGGCCATCTTCCGGAACATCTCGACGGTGCCCTGCCCGACCCCGTCGGCCCGCAGCGTCCCCGGCGGCAGCTCCCACACCTCCTCGGTGAACGCCCGCTCCTCGTCCACGAGCACCGACCGCTGCCCCGGCAGCCCCGGGCCCATGTAGCCCATCTCGCGCCCGCCCATGGCGTTGGGCTGCCCGGTGAGCGAGAACGGCCCGGCGCCCGGACGGCAGATCGCACCCGTCGCCAGATGCAGGTTGACCAGGGCGTTGGTGTTCCAGGTGCCGTGCGTGGACTGGTTCAGACCCATGGTCCAGCAGCTCATCCACTGCTTGCCGGCCTCGCCGATCAGCCGGGCGGCCCGGCGGATGTCGTCCTCGGCGAGCCCCGTGATCTCCGCGACCGCAGCCGGGCTGTAGTCGGCGAGGAACCCGGGCAGGGCCTCCCAGCCCTCGGTGTGGGCCGCGACGAACTCCGGGTCGGTGTGCCCCTCCTCGTGCAGCAGGTGCAGCAGGCCGTTCAGCAGCGCGAGGTCGGTCCCCGGCCGGACCTGGAGGAACAGGTCGGCCTTGGAGGCGGTCGCGGTCCGCCGCGGATCGACGACGATCAGCTTGGCGCCCGCCTTGACCCGTTCCATCATCCGCAGGTAGAGGATCGGATGGCAGTCGGCCATGTTGGAGCCGATGACGAGGAAGACGTCCGCCTGATCGAAGTCCTCGTACGAGCCGGGCGGCCCGTCCGCGCCCAGCGACAGCTTGTAGCCGGTGCCCGCGCTCGCCATGCACAGCCGCGAGTTCGACTCGATCGCGTTCGTCCGCACGAACCCCTTGGCCAGCTTGTTCGCCAGGTACTGCGCCTCCATGCTCATCTGCCCGGACACGTAGAAGGCGACCGAATCCGGCCCGTGCGCGTCGACGATCGCCCGCAGCCGCGCGGCGGTCTCGGCGATCGCGTCGGCGACGGGCGAGGGCAGCGGCTCCTCGCCCCGGTCGTCGCGGACCAGCGCGGTGGTCAGCCGCCCGGGCGCGGCGAGCATGTCGGCGGTGGTCGCGCCCTTGGTGCACAGCCGGCCCGCGTTCGCCGGGTGCGCCTTGTCGCCGGACGCCTTCAGGACCGTGCGCCGCCCGTCCGGCCCCATGCCGACGTCGAGCACGAGACCGCAGCCCACCCCGCAGTACGAGCAGACGGTGCGTACCTGATCCGTCCCCTGCTGCGGCCCTGGCGTCGTGGTCATGCCTCGACGGTACGAATGTCCCGTTACGCAGGTGTCACATTGCTTGATCACGAGGAGTTACGCCCGTCACACAGCCCCATTCCGGACGTTGTGAGGTGCATCGAGGTGGCGGAGCGTGTCGCAGTTGGGCCGAACGGGTGACCGTGCGCAAGAATTGGCCGATGGAGACAGCCAGCGCGAGCCAGGACGGAGCATGCCGGTGAACAGCCACGATGTCACCGACGAACAGTGGGAGGGGCTCGCCCAGGTCGTGCCGCTGCGGGGCCGGGACGCCTGGCCGTCGTCCGTCGGCCACCGGTCCATACCCGAGGCCGAGACCGAGGCGCGGCGCCGCTTCGTCGTCCTGCGCGTGAACGTCTTCGCCGACGCCCGTGACGTCGCCGAAACCCTGATGGCGGGCGTGCCGGTGCTGCTCGACCTGACCGGCGCCGAGACGGACGTCGCCAAGCGCGTCCTCGACTTCAGCACCGGCGTCGTCTTCGGCCTGGCGAGCGGAATGCACCGGGTGGACCGCAACGTGTTCCTGCTGACGCCGGCCGGGACCGAGGTGACGGGGCTGATGGAGGGGATCGGGGTTCCCGGGGTGTGATGTCGCCGGGCGTGTGGTGTGTCCCCTGAGGGGCGGGTCGCCCGATCGTAGGAAGCCCTGAGAGACGGAACGGTTCGTCCCGCGAGCGGAGTCCTACGGTCCGGACATGACCCAGCCCCCCGCTCCCACGCCCCCCGCTCCTCTCGCCTCACTCGTGCGGCCGCGCATCACCGAGCTGCGGCTCTCCGCCTTCGCCGGCCACCGCCGCGCCGCACTCCCGCTCGGACCGCTCACCCTCCTCGCCGGTCCCAGCGGCTGCGGCAAGTCCAGCGCGCTGCGGGCGTACGAGGCGCTCGCCCGGCTCGGGGGAGGGGCGACGCTCGGCGAGGCGTTCCCGGACCCTGCCGCCTGTGTCCCGGAGCGGGCCCGGCCCGACGCGCAGCGCCGCCGCGGCTTCCGCATCGGCTGCACGGCCGACGGGCCCGCCGGCCCGGTCCGGCTCGATGTCGCCGTGCAGGCCGAGCCTCACCTGCGCGTCGCCGGCGAGCGGTTGACGGCCGGCGGACTGGTGCTGCTGGAGACCGCCCTGCGCGACCCCGGGAAGCGGGCCGTGCAGGCCGCCTGGCACACGGCCGGGCCGACGCCGGTGACCCGTGGCCCGCTGCCGGACGACCGGCTCGGCACCGCCCTGCTGCCGCTGCGCGTGGCCGGCCGGACACCCGGGCAGCGCAGCGTGCTGGCCGCCGCCGAGCAGATGGTCGTCGCCCTGCGCTCCGCCTTCGCCTGCGATCCCGGCCCCGGCCGGATGCGCGGCCCCGTACCGGCCGGCTCCGGGCGGCTCCTGAGCGACTGCGGGAACCTCGCCGACGTGCTGTCGCGCACCCGCGCCGAGTGCGGGCACCGGCACGCGCAGTTCGTCGCCGCGGTACGGGCCGGCTGCGCGGGGCCGGTGGCGGACGTGCTCGCCGAGGTGCCGGCCGACGGGACCGTGCGGGCCGTGCTCGACCGGGGCGACGGCGTCCGGACCGGGCTGCGGCGCCTCGGTGACGGCGAACTGCGGTACATCGCGCTGGCGTTGGTGCTGCTCACCGGCCCCGGCGTGCTGGAGATCGACCCCGCCAGCGAGGTGCCCGCCGCGCTCCAGACACTCACCGTCCTCGCCGACGGCTTCGACCGGAACCTGGACGTACGGCAACGGCGGGAACTGCTGCGGCTCGCGGTCCGTATGTGCGAGCGCGGTCACATCCGGCTGGTCGGCGCGGTGAGCGACGTGTCGTGGGCCGCCGGGACCGACGGGGTCACGGTGGTACACCTGGAGCCGTGACAGAACCTCTCGACGTGGCGAAACTGCAACGCCGGCTGGCCGAGTTCGCGGCCGCGCGGAACTGGCAGCAGTACCACACCCCCAAGAACCTGGTCGCCGCGCTCAGCGTGGAGGCGTCCGAACTGGTCGAGATCTTCCAGTGGCTGACGCCCGAGGAGTCGGCCGGTGTCATGACCGATCCGGACACCGCGCACCGGGTCACGGACGAGGTCGCCGACGTGCTCGCGTACCTGCTCCAGCTGTGCGAGGTGCTCGGCATCGACCCGCTGGCCGCGCTGGACGCGAAGATCGACCGGAACGAACGGAGGTTCCCGATCTAGGAGTCCCACAGTCCACTTGTACGCTGCGTAATCAAAATGCGGCCCGAATCCGAATTGTTGTCCGCAGATTTCCGTCTTCCTCTGGCTTTTCGTCTCACACCCCTTCACTCTGGGTAGTGAACAAGGGAGTCGGGCGGACGGACGCGCGGAGCGCGTCGGACAGGACGGGGGCAGCGCATGGACGCGGTGCGGCTCATCGTGACGAGCAGGCGGTCCCTGGCCGCGGGCGGCGACGTGCCGGGGATCCTGGCCGAGGTGTGGCAGGCGCAGGCCCTCGCACAGGCGATAGGAAGCCGCCTCGCGGTCGCGGGGCCGCCCGAACTGCGGGGCGAGGCACTGGGGTTGACGGAGCTGGCGGGCCGCGGCTGCGGTGTCCTCGACCCGCCCGAACTGGCCCCCGGTGAGCTGCGGGCGGGCCAGCTCACCGAGTTGGGCGACGCCCGCCACACCCTGATGTACCTCGGCGGCCTCCTCGGCGAGGTCGGCATCGCCCTCGTGGGCCTCGCCTGCGCCGCGGACGACGAGGGCACGTACTGGCAGTGCATGGAGGCCATCGACGCGGCGGACGAGTCCCGGGACCGCGTCCTGGAAATGCTCCGCAGACTCGCGGACCGGGAACAGGCGTTACCGGAGCGGGAGGCGGGGTAGCGGCCGCCGAAGGCGGACCCCGGCCCGCTCCCCGCGGGCCTCAGCCGACCTGCTCCTCCTCGCTCGACCTCCGGTCGGTGTCCCCCGCCGCCTGGAGGTCCGCGTCCAGTGCCGACAGGTCCGCGTTCAACGCCGCCATCAGCTCCTCCATCTGCTGCAACAGCCCTTTCGGCTGTCCGGTCCCGCCCTGCTGCGGCACGGTCTCTTCGGACATGACGGCCTCCTCGGCCCCTGGCCCCCCGGGGAGGCCGACGCGGGTGACGCCCCGGCGCGCACGGCCGGTGCGGAAGCCGGGGGCTCCGGCTCCGCCCGAGCCAACGATCATCAACGGGGCCGGTCACTGGCCCGGTCACGCGGGACTCGCGGTATTGACGTAATTTCACCCGACCGGGGACCGGGCGGCACGGGGGTCCGATCGCGTCGTCCCACGACCGGGCGTGCAGGATGGGAAGCATGGACCTTCGCATCTTCACCGAGCCCCAGCAGGGGGCCACCTACGACACTCTGCTCACCGTGGCCAAGGCCACGGAAGAGCTCGGCTTCGACGCATTTTTCCGTTCCGACCACTACCTCCGCATGGGCTCCGTGGACGGCCTGCCCGGCCCCACCGACGCCTGGATCACGCTGGCCGGACTCGCCCGCGAGACCAAGCGCATCCGGCTCGGCACCTTGATGACCGCCGGCACGTTCCGCCTCCCCGGCGTGCTCGCCATCCAGGTCGCGCAGGTCGACCAGATGTCCGGCGGCCGGATCGAACTCGGCCTCGGCACGGGCTGGTTCGAGGAGGAGCACAAGGCCTACGGCATCCCGTTCCCCAAGGAGAAGTTCGCCCGCCTCGAGGAACAGCTGGAGATCGTCACCGGCCTGTGGTCGACGGAGCTCGGCAAGACCTACGACTTCCACGGCACCTACTACGACCTCACGGACTCTCCCGCACTGCCCAAGCCCGCGCAGAAGAAGATCCCCGTGCTCGTCGGCGGCCACGGCCCGACCCGCACCCCGCGGCTGGCCGCCAAGCACGCCGACGAGTTCAACATGCCGTTCGCCTCCGTCGAGGACAGTGAGCGCCAGTTCGGCCGGGTGCGTGCCGCCGCCGAGGAGGCCGGCCGCAAGGGCGACGACCTGACCTACTCCAACGCCCTCGTCGTGTGCGTCGGCCGGGACGACCAGGAGGTCGCCCGCCGGGCTGCCGCGATCGGCCGCGAGGTCGACGAGCTGAAGCTCAACGGCCTGGCCGGTTCCCCGGCCGAGGTCGTCGACAAGATCGGCCGCTACGCCGAGGTCGGCGCGAGCCGCATCTACCTCCAGGTCCTCGACCTGGACGACCTCGACCACCTGGAGCTGATCTCGTCGCAGGTGCAGTCCCAGCTGTCGTAGGACCCGTACGCAGGACGAACGTCCGGCGGATCGACGTGGAGCGCGATCCGCCGGACAGCTGTCCGTCACGGCTTGCGGCCCACCCCCACATAGAGGGGGATCTCGTCGTCCCCGTCGCCGCCCCCGCGCTGTTCACCGAGCTCGGGATGCCACCGAGCGGCCAGCACCACCCCGGGCTCCACCAGCTCAAGGCCCGTGAAGAACGCCGCGAACTCGTCACGGGTACGCACCTGCGCCGTCGTCCCGCCCTTGCGGTACACCTCGACGACGCGCTCCCAGGTCTCCGGGTCGAAGTCGCCCGTGGCGTGCGAGAGCGTCAAGTAGCTTCCGGACGGCAGGGGTTCGAGCAGCTCGCGGACGATCCGGACGGGCTCGTCCTCGTCGCCCACCAGGTGCAGCAGGGCCACGAGGGACAGCGCGATCGGCCGGGTGAAGTCCAGGGTCTCCCGTGCCGCCGCGATGATCTTTCCCGGTTCCCGTACGTCGCCGTGGACGTAGGCGGTCTTTCCCTCCGGCGTGCTGTGCAGCAGGGCCTGGGCGTGCCGGAGGACGATCGGATCGTTGTCCGCGTACACGACCCGGGCCCGCGGGACGATCCCCTGGACGATCTGGTGGAGGTTCGGCTCGGTCGGAATGCCGGTTCCGATGTCGAGGAACTGCCGGACGCCTCGCCCGGCCAGCAGCCGGGAGGCGCGGTGCATGAACAGGCGGTTGGTCCGCGCCATTTCCCTGGTGGCGGGGAAGAGGGATATCACCTGCTCGGCGGCTTCCGCGTCGACCGGGTAGTTGTCCTTCCCGCCGAGGTAGTAGTCGTACATGCGTGCCGAGTGGGGTTTGCCGGTGTCGATCTGTCCCCCGCTGGTCCCGGCGTCTGTCACGTGAGGCCTCCGCATCTCCGCGTGCGTGGGCGCTCTCCCCGAATCCCCCTCGAACGCCCGGTCGATCGTGAGGCTAGCGAAAATTCCCGGGTGCCGCCGGTGCCGGCTCTGTACGGTGGGGCGTATCCGCAGTTCAGACCACTGATCAAAGGTCGACCCACCGTGTTCCTGACCATCACGACCACCGGCACCCCAGAGCGTCCCGCCACCGATCTCGGCTTCCTGCTGCACAAGCATCCCGAGAAGGCGCAGGCGTTCTCCACGTCCTACGGCACGGCCCACGTCCTCTACCCCGAGGCGGACGACCAGCGCTGCACGGCGGCGCTGCTGCTGGAGGTCGACGCGGTGGCCCTGGTCCGGCGCGGCAAGGGCAAGGGCCGGGGCGGCGCCCCGGACGCGGCACTCGCGCAGTACGTCAACGACCGCCCGTACGCCGCCTCCTCCCTCCTCGCCGTGGCGCTGAGCGGAGTGTTCTCCAGCGCGATGAAGGGCGTCTGCAACGCGAGGCCCGAACTGCCCGGCGTACCCCGGCCGTTGCGCATCGAGGTGCCGGCGCTCCCCGCCCGCGGCGGCCCTGCCCTCGTCCGACGGCTCTTCGAGCCGCTGGGCTGGACGGTCACGGCCGAGCCCGTGCCGCTGGACACCGAGTTCCCGCAGTGGGGCGACTCGCGCTACGTCCGGCTCGAACTGGAGTCCGCGGACCGCACCCTCGCCGAGGCCCTGCGCCACCTGTACGTCCTGCTCCCGGTCCTGGACGACGCCAAGCACTACTGGGTCGCCTCCGACGAGGTGGACAAGCTGCTGCGCGCCGGGGAGGGCTGGCTGCCCGGCCACCCGGAGCAGAAGCTGATCACCAGCCGCTACCTCTCGCGCCGCCGGTCGCTGACCCGGCAGGCGACGGAGCGGCTGGAGCTGGTGCGGCTGGCCGAGGCCGACGACAGCGAGGTCGAGGAGATCGACAACGCGGTCGAGGCGGAGACCGAGACGGAGGAGCGGCCGACCCCGCTGGCCGTGCAGCGCCGGGAGGCGATCACCGCCGCCCTCAAGGCGTCGGGGGCCGCCCGGGTGCTCGATCTCGGCTGCGGCCAGGGCCAGTTGGTGCAGGCGCTGCTCAAGGACCCGGCGTTCACGGAGATCGTGGGACTGGACGTGTCGATGCGCGCGCTCACCATCGCCTCCCGGCGGCTGAAGCTGGACCGCATGGGGGAGCGGCAGGCCGCGCGCGTCAAGCTCCTCCAGGGCTCGCTCGCCTACACCGACCAGCGGCTCAAGGGGTACGACGCCGCCGTGCTCAGCGAGGTGATCGAGCACCTCGACCTGCCCCGGCTGCCGGCCCTGGAGTACGCCGTGTTCGGTGCCGCACGGCCCCGGACGGTCCTCGTGACGACCCCGAACGTCGAGTACAACGTGCGCTGGGAGAGCCTCCCGGCCGGCCACGTCCGGCACGGCGACCACCGCTTCGAGTGGACCCGCTCGGAGTTCCGGGCCTGGGCGGAGGCGGTGGCCGAACGGCACGGCTACGGGGCCGAGTTCATACCCGTCGGCCCGGACGACCCGGAGGTGGGACCGCCCACCCAGATGGCCGTGTTCACACTGACCACCCCGAAGGAGGCGAAGGCGGCATGACCGACGTACGCGAGGGGCGCGTTCTGCCCGTCACCGACCTCTCCCTGGTGGTCCTCGTCGGCGCCTCCGGCTCCGGCAAGTCCACGTTCGCGCGCAGGCACTTCAAGCCGACCGAGATCATCTCGTCCGACTTCTGCCGCGGTCTCGTCTCGGACGACGAGAACGACCAGAGCGCCACGAAGGACGCCTTCGACGTCCTGCACTACATCGCGGGCAAGCGCCTCGCGGCAGGCCGCCGCACGGTCGTGGACGCGACCAGCGTGCAGTCGGACGCGCGCCGTCAGCTGATCGACCTGGCCCGGCGGTACGACGTCCTGCCGATAGCCATCGTGCTCGACGTGCCCGAGAACGTGTGCGCCGAGCGCAACGCGGCCCGCACCGACCGCGCGGACATGCCTCGCCGGGTCATCCAGCGCCACATCCGCGAACTCCGCCGCTCCCTCAGGCAGCTGGAGCGCGAGGGCTTCCGCAAGGTGCACGTCCTGCGGGGCGTGGAGGACGTCGAGCACGCCACCGTCGTCACCGAGAAGCGCTTCAACGACCTGACCCACCTCACCGGCCCCTTCGACATCATCGGCGACATCCACGGCTGCTCCGCCGAACTCGAGTCGCTGCTGGACAAGTTGGGCTACACGGACGGCGTCCACCCGGAGGGCCGGACGGCCGTCTTCGTCGGCGACCTGGTCGACCGCGGCCCCGACAGCCCGGGCGTGCTGCGCCGCGTGATGGCGATGGTGAAGTCGGGCAACGCCCTGTGCGTGCCCGGCAACCACGAGAACAAGTACGGCCGTTACCTGCGCGGCCGCAAGGTCCAGGACACCCACGGCCTCGCCGAGACCATCGAGCAGATGGCGGGCGAGAGCGGGGAGTTCGCCGCCGAGGTACGGGAGTTCATCGACGGCCTCGTCAGCCACTACGTCCTCGACGGCGGCCGGCTGGTCGTCTGCCACGCCGGGCTGCCCGAGCGGTACCACGGCCGCACCTCCGGCCGGGTCCGCAGCCACGCCCTGTACGGCGACACGACCGGGGAGACCGACGAGTTCGGCCTGCCGGTGCGCTATCCGTGGGCGGAGGAGTACCGGGGCCGGGCGGCCGTCGTCTACGGCCACACCCCGGTCCCGGAGGCCACCTGGCTCAACAACACCATCTGCCTGGACACCGGCGCCGTCTTCGGCGGCAAGCTCACCGCGCTGCGCTGGCCGGAGCGCGAGCTGGTCGACGTCCCCGCCGAGCGGGTCTGGTACGAGCCGGCCAGGCCGCTGCGCTCCGAGGCCCCCGGCGGGCAGGACGGGCGCCCGCTGGACCTGGCGGACGTGCAGGGCCGCCGGGTCGTGGAGACCCGGCACCAGGGCCGGATCTCCGTCCGTGAGGAGAACGCGGCCGCCGCCCTGGAGGTCATGAGCCGCTTCGCGGTGGACCCGCGGCTGCTGCCGTACCTCCCGCCGACGATGGCCCCGACGGCCACGAGCCACGTCGACGGCTACCTGGAGCACCCGGCCGAGGCCTTCGCGCAGTACGCGGCGGACGGTGCCGCCCGGGTCGTGTGCGAGGAGAAGCACATGGGCTCGCGTGCGGTGGCCCTGGTGTGCCGGGACGCGGAGACGGCCCGCAAGCGCTTCGGCGTGGACGGCCCCACCGGGTCCCTGTACACCCGCACCGGCCGCCCGTTCCTCGACGACGGCGCCCTCACCGAGGAGATCCTCGACCGGCTGCGCGCGGCGATCGGCGAGGCCGGCCTCTGGGACCACCTCGAGACGGACTGGCTGCTGCTCGACGCCGAGCTGATGCCCTGGTCCCTGAAGGCGTCGGGTCTGCTGCGGTCGCAGTACGCCGCCGTGGGTGCCGCGTCCGGCGCGGTGCTCCCGGGCGCGCTGGCCGCGCTGGAGGGCGCGGCGGCACGGGGTGTCGACGTGACCGGACTGCTGTCCCGCACCCGGGAACGGTCCGCCGACGCCGCCGCGTTCACGGAGGCCTACCGCCGCTACTGCTGGACCACGGACGGCCTGGGCGGCGTCCGCCTGGCACCGTTCCAGATCCTCGCGGTCCAGGGCCGCAGCCTCGCCGGACTGCCGCACGACGAGCAGCTCACCCTGCTCGACCGGCTCGTCGAGCACGACGGCAGCGGCCTGCTCCAGACCACCCGGCGGCTGTACGTCGACACGGGCGATCCCGAGTCCGTCCGGGCCGGTGTCGACTGGTGGCTGGAGATGACCGGCCGCGGCGGCGAGGGCATGGTCGTCAAGCCGGTCGGCGCACTGGTCCGCGACGGCCAGGGCCGCCTGGTGCAGCCCGGCATCAAGTGCCGCGGCCGCGAGTACCTGCGGATCATCTACGGCCCGGAGTACACGCGCCCGGAGAACCTGGCCCGCCTGCGCTCGCGGTTCCTCAACCACAAGCGGTCCCTTGCGATCCGCGAGTACGCGCTCGGCCTGGAGGCACTGGACCGGCTGGCCGAGGGCGAGCCGCTGTGGCGGGTGCACGAGGCGGTGTTCGGGGTGCTGGCGCTGGAGTCGGAGCCGGTGGACCCGAGGCTGTGAGCCGTGGAGCCGATTTCCGGCCGGGATGCGCCACCGCGGCGCGACCTGGCCGGAAGTCGTGATCCGGACCCCAACTGTCCCTGGTTAACCGCTGGTTGCCGTGCTAACTTCGCTGGTCGGTCAGGCAGGTGAACCGACTCAGGGGGAAAGTCGGTGCGGACAGGTGCGACGCCCGGCGAGCCGGGCGGCGATGGCGGACATCAGCCGGACTTCGAGCTGCTGTTACAGCTCACCGAGGTCCTCTGCGAGCTGGGCTGCGTGGAAGACGCGCCGAGCCGGGTGCAGTTCGCCGGTCTGCTGGGAGGGCAGCTCGGCCGGCAGGTCGACGTACGCGGCGTCAGGCTCCGTGAGGACGTGGCGACTCTGGTGACCGCCGCGCTGAGCGTGGCGGGCGGGGAACACGTACTTGTCGGAGTGGTCCGCATCCTCGAAGGGGCCTCGGCCGGAGACGAACTCGCACGGCTGATCGCTCCCGCCCCCGCCCTGGCCGGGCCGTTGTCCAAGGAGGACGAGAAGAGCGCCCGCGTCGCACTCACCCGCGGCGACCTGCCCGCCGCACGATTACGGGACGGTCTGGCCGAGGAGCTCGTCGGCGTCGACCTCCCCGACGGACTCACCCCCGAGCAGCTCTTCACGCACCTTCTCGAATGGAACGCGCAGGAGGACGGCCTGCCGCCCGTCGTCGTCCTCCTCGATCACGCGGCCCGGCTCGCCCGGACCCTCGAACACCGCCTCGCGCTGAAGGCGTGGGTCGACGACTGGGCCGGACGTGAGGGCCTGACCGCGGAGCTGGCGAGGCGCCGGGAGAGACGCGTCGCGGTGGTGTGGTCGCCCGACATCCCCCGCACCCTCGTCGTCGCCGTCGAACCGGCCCGGGACGGCAGCACGGACGTGGTCGTACGCACCTGGACGAACGCCACCCCGGGCCGGTGGGACCCACGCCCCGGCGAGCCGGACACGATCCCCTTGGACGACCTCGGCCGAGCGGTCGACAGAGCGCTCCGCAGCGGCACCCGACTCTGGCTGGTGCCGCGCGAACCGGACTCGGGCGGACTCCAGGAGCCGCCTGCGTACATAGAGTTCATCCTTCCGTACGACCTGCTGAACCACGATGTGGCGGGGTTGACGTTCGCCATCGGCGACGGTGAGCCCACTCCGCTCGGCCTGCGGTACGGGGTACACCTACGCAGCCTCGAACGCATGCGTACGGACAACGCCGTGGTCCGGCAGCAGTGGAAGCGGCGCTGGGCGGCTCTGAAGCACCATGGGATCTCGGTGCACGCCTGGAGAGAAGCGGACGCCCGGCGGCTGCGCGCGTGGCAGATCGCGCTCGCCGGGGAATCAAGGAGTACGGCAGTGCTGTTGGACGCGCCGACCGGGGCGTCGGCCCTGGAGGCACTCAAAGCGGCGATCGCGGAGGGGATCGGGCTGGCCGTCTGGGACCGCAGAGGTGTGTTCATGGAGGAGAGGCGCGAAGTGGTGACCGCGGTCTTCGCGGCCGTCACGCTGCCCGTCCAGCTTCCTTCCGTCATTCACCGCATGCGCCGGAACGCCGAGAGCGGCGCGGAGGACGCGGTCCAGTATCTGGCCCGGAACGTCGGATTCCTGTGGGACGACCCCACCCGAGTCGTCGACATCCAGACCACCGACCCCGGCGATCTCGCCAGCTGAGCTAGGAGGCTTCGGCATGAGCGCACAGGAACGGACGGCACCGGACGACTGGAAGGTCTTCCACGCCACCGGGCGCCCGCAGGACGCCCCACCCGTGCTGCCGGACCCGCCGCCCTGGCGGAGGTTCCGCGGCGGTCCCGTCGAGACCCCGCCCCCGGACGACGCCGAGGCCGCGCTGCGCCGTCTGGGGCCCGGCGGCCTCACACCGCAGCTCGACGAGGAGCAGATCGACACGGTCAACGCCGCCCTGCTGCTGCGCCGCCCCCTGCTGATCACCGGCCCTCCCGGCGTCGGCAAGTCGACGCTCGCCTACCTGATCTCGCGTGAGTTGGGCCTCGGCCGGGTACTCGAATGGAACATCGTGAGCCGTACCAGCCTGCGTGACGGCCTGTACGTCCACGACGCCATGGGCCGGGCCCAGGCCATCGCCGCCTGGCAGGCGGGACTGCGTGACGCGGCACGGGCGGAGCCGGTGTTCGAAGAAGGCGAACAGACCGTCAACCCCACGACCATGTCAAAAGATCGTCAACTTGCGCCGGTTATAGGCGAGTTCATTACACTGGGGCCGCTGGGTACCGCCCTGCTGCCCTACGAACGGCCCCGGGTGCTTCTCGTCGACGAACTCGACAAGAGCGACATCGACCTGCCGAACGACCTGTTGCACGTTCTGGAGAATGGAAGCTATGAGGTTCCCGAGCTGGTGCGCGACGCCGCCGAGGCGGCGAG
Source organism: Streptomyces sp. NPDC016851 (assembly GCF_055562795.1). Classification (NCBI taxonomy): domain Bacteria; kingdom Bacillati; phylum Actinomycetota; class Actinomycetes; order Kitasatosporales; family Streptomycetaceae; genus Streptomyces; species Streptomyces sp. NPDC016851. The sequence continues at coordinate 78,978 of NZ_JBVHEP010000007.1, read as the reverse complement.
CGTGCACACCAGCGATCCGGGAGGCCGGGCCGTGGTGCGCGACGGACGCGTCGAGTGCCGGGAGTTCCCGGTCGTGGTGATCACCAGCAACGGGGAGCGGGAGTTTCCCGCCGCCTTCCGCCGCCGCTGCCTGCCGATGGAGATGCACACCCCCACCCGGGAGCAACTACTGGCCATGGTGGAAGGACACTTGGGGCTCCGGCCGCGAGGCACCGAAGACCTCGTCGACCTGTTCGTTCAGCGGGTCCAGGCGGGCGGCGTCCACTCCCTCGACCAGTTGCTCAACGCTGTCCAGATGACTACCGCGGGTGGTTTTCAGGCTGACGGTGACGGGCGTAAGCTCGTCGAACTGCTGCTCCGCGACCTCGCGAAGGGCCGCTGATGACCCGGGAGCGTGCATCCGGACCGGGCGACGGGGATCCCGCATCGGGATCGTCGCCGCCTCCTTCGGTGTCCCCCGAGCCGCTCGCGCGTGCGAGCGAGCGCGGAGACCGGGTCCCGGCCGCTCCCGAACCCTTTGTACCGCGCTGGCAGGAGTTCGCCGACGCGGTATGGCTCGCCGCGCACTGGAGCCGGTACGCGGGCCCCGGCAGCGCGGCTCCGCAGGCACCGGCCCCGGCCGAGCAGGAGGCCCGCCCGCAGGACGCCGGCGCCGAACCGCCGGCCCGGCCGCCGGCCGACGACGACGACGCGCTCCTCGGTTCGCCCGCGGCCGCCGACGACGACGCACTCCGCGGTCTGCCCGCGGCCGGCAAGGACCTTCCTCCCCAGCCGCCCCCGGCGAGCCGCGCCCCCGACGCGTCGCTCCCTTCCACCGACGGGGCCGCAGCCCCGGCCGTCAGCCGTTTCTTACCCCACCCCGAAGGCCGCTTCACGCTGCGCCTCGGGCCGCCGCTGCTGCCCCAGGCCGCACCCGACCCGTCCGGCCCCGGCCGCGTCACGGCCCTGCTCGCGCGCGCCCTGCACCATCTGGCCCGCCGCATCCCGTCCCGGGACAGCATGGAGCTGGACGAGGAGACCACGGCCGAGCAGGGCCTCGCCGACGGGCTGTGGATGCCGTTTCTGCGGCCCGCCCGCGTCTCCGCCTTCGACCTGGTGCTGCTGCTCGACGACGCGCCGACGATGCGGATCTGGGAGGAGAGCGCCGCACGCCTGGCCCGCGCAGCCGAACACAGCGGGGCCTTCCGGAGCGTGCGCACACTCCGGGCGACCGTGCCCCGCACCGGCACCGCCACCCTGCGCTGGACCACGGGACGGGCCGTCGCCGACCCCGCCGAACTGCTCGACGGCCGGGGCAGCCGGATCTTCCTCGTCGTCACCGACGGACTCGCCCACGGCTGGGCCGCCCCCGCCGCCGACGAACTCCTCGGCCGGCTCGCGCACTCCGGCCCCACCGCCCTCGTCCACCTGCTGCCGCCGCATCTGCGCCACCGCTCCTCGCTCTACCCGTACCCGGCCGTCCTGGAGGCCGGCGGGTTCGGAGCTCCCAACGGCAGCCTCGGGCACTGGGCGCCACCCGGAGGCCCCGACCCGATGCGGCCCCTGCCCGAAGCGGGCGACGGCTCCGTCGCCGTCCCGGTGCTCTCCCTGAAACCCGCCTCCCTCGCCGCCTGGTCCGACCTGGTCACCGGCGGGCGCGGCGTCCGGCGTTCGCTGCCCGTGGTGCTCGCGGGCGCCCTGAGCAAGGGCGCGCCCGCTCCCGGTCTGCGCGCCCCGCGCCTCCCGCGCGCCGCCACCGCCGCCGTACGGCGCTTCTTCAGCCTGGCCACCCCCTCCGCCCGTCGGCTCGCCGCCCAACTCGCCGCCATTCCCTTCGACTTCGACCTCGTCGAGCAGCTGCGGCGGCGCGTCATGCCCGAGACCGGTCCGGACCACCTCGCCGAGATCCTCATGGGCGGGCTGATCGACTGGGAGGGCGGAGGGGAGGGGCGCCCCGAATTCGCCGAGGGCGTCCGGGAGGCGCTGCTCGCGACCACCACGCGCAGCCAACTCGCCCATACCGTCAGCGTGGTGGGCGAGCTGCCCGCCGCGGGGGAGCAGGGCGTCGCCCTGCGTGCCGCCCTGCACGACCCGCTGCGGACCCGGCTGCCCGACCCCGCCGAACGCGGCTGGGCGCGCAGCGAACTGGCCGTGATGCGAGCCCTGTCGGGGCCCTACTCCGAGCGGGCCCGGCGCATCGAACCGAATCTGTCCAGGAACCCGCCCGCCGCTTCCGCGCGGGTGGAGAACCGTACGTCCGCCCAGCCACCCCCAAAGGTGAATAATCCGGACGATACGCCTCCATCCAGCCCAGCGGGCAGTGACCCGGATTCGGGAATTTCCGATCTGACTGGAGAGTCCGCGCCGTCTGAGACGGCCGGCGTGCATCGACAAGAGACCCCGGAGGCAGAGCCGCTCATGCAGAGCACCACGACCGCGACGCCGGCCCTACTGGTGAACGTCCCCATGCGTAACACCTCGTTCGTCGGCCGCCAGGCGCTGCTGAGGGCCGTGGAGGAGCAGCTCGCCGCGCAGGACACCGCAGCCGTGCTGCCCAACGCCCTGCACGGCCTCGGTGGTGTGGGCAAGTCCCAGCTGGCGCTGGAGTACATCTACACCCACCAGCGCGACTACCGGATCATCTGCTGGATCCCCGCCGAACGCGAGAGCCTCATCCTGGCGGCGCTGTCCTCCCTCGCCTCCCAGCTGGGCGTCGCACCGGCCGACCAGGACAGCCTGGGCGCCGCCGCGGCCAACACCGCCGTGCCGGCCGTACTGGAGGCCCTGCGCACCGGGACGCCGTACGACAACTGGCTGCTGGTCTTCGACAACGCCGAGGACATCGAGGCCGTGCGCGGCTACTTCCCGCACAACGGGCCGGGCAAGGTCATCGTCACCTCCCGGAACCGGGGCTGGGAACGGGTGGCGACCTCCCTGCCGGTGAACGTCTTCGAGCGCGACGAGTCCATCGAACTGCTCCAGAAGCGCGCCAAGGACCTGCCCCGCGAGGACGCCGACCGGCTGGCCGAAGCCCTCGGCGACCTCCCGCTCGCCGTGGAGCAAGCGGGCGCCTGGCTCGGTGTCACCGGCATGGAGGTCGACGAGTACCTCGAACTGCTCGCCCAGCGCAGCCCGGAGATCCTCGAGATCGAGCAGAGCCCCGACTACCCGGTCTCCGTCGCGGCCGCCTGGGACATCTCCCTGGAGCGCATCAAGGAGAACAACCCGGGCGCCCGTCAGCTCCTCGACATCTGCGCCAGCATGGCTCCCGAGCCGATCCCGAGGTCCATCCTGCGCAGCAGCCGAGGCGTCAACATCACGCCCGAGATCGACCCGATGCTGCGCGAGCCGATCAAACTGAACCGGGCCATCCGCGACCTCAGCCAGTTCTCCCTGATCAGGGTCGACCCGCGTGCGGGCACCCTGCAGATGCACCGCCTGCTCCAGACCGTGCTCCTCGCCAAGCTGAGCGAGGAGGAACGCGAGCGGATGCGGGACGCCGCCCACCAGTTGCTGTCCGCCGCCAACCGGGGCCCCTTCGGATCCTCCCAGGAATGGCGCGACTACCAGGCGCTGCTGCCCCACGTGCTCGCCTCCCAGGCGGTGACCAGCACCGACTCCTATGTGCGTGACCTGGTCGACGACACCATGTGGTTCCTCTACTACTGGGGCGACCACCAAGGCGCCGCGGCCTTCAGCCGGCAGGCTTGGAGCGCCTGGCTCGCCGCCTCCGGCGAGGAGGACATCTATGTCATCCGCATGACCAAGGGTCTCGCGTTCCTGCTGCGCCAGGTGGGCCAGATCGCCGAGTCGATCCCGCTCACCGAGAAGGCGCTGGAGGTCTCCCGGCGGGTGCAGGTCGAGCCGGAGGAACTCATCGACTCCCTGTGCCAGATGTCCGACGCCCGCCGCTACCAGGGCCGGTTCCAGGAGGCGCGGGACCTGGGCAAGGAGGCCACCGAACTGGCCCGTTCGCTGTTCGGCCCGGAAGACCAGGCCGCCTTGCGGGGTGCTCACAGCTGGGCGGTCGACCTGAGACTGTGCGGGGAGTTCAGGGAGGCGCTGCCACTGGACGAGGAGACCGCCCGCCAGCGCGACATGCTGCTCGGCGACTCCAGCTTCTTCACGCTCAACACCCTGCACTGCGTCGCCATCGACAAGCGGGAGGCGGGCCGGTACCCCGAGGCACGCGAATGGCAGGAGGACGTCTACCGCAGGGCGCTCACCGCGCTCGGCGAGAAACACCACCTGACCCTGCGTATCGCCCGTGACCTCGCCGTCTGCCTCCGCCGGGACGGAGACCTCGCCGAGGGCGCCAAGCTCGCCGAGGAGACCCTGCTCAGTTTCAAGGCCCGCTACGGCGACGAGCACCTCGACTCGCTGACCACGGCGACCAACGTCTGTGTCGACCGGCGTCTGTCCGGGCGCCTGGAGGACTCCCAGCGCATCGCGGAGTCCACCGTGGACAGGCTGGTGCGGCTCCTCGGGCCGGACCACGCGCACACGCTGGTGGCCCGGGCGAATCTGGCCGCCACCAAGCGGGCCCAGGGTGACCTGGACACCGCGCAGGAGCTGGAGGACGACGTCGTGCGCCGGCTCGGTGACACGGTGGGGGCGCACCACGTCATCACCCTCACCGTCGGCATCGGCCGGGCCAACACCGCGTACGCCCGGCTCAAATTCGAGCAGGCGCACGCGATCGATTCCGCCAATCTGCCGCTGCTGACCGAGGTGGCGGGCGTGGAACACCCGCTCACTCTCTCCTGCACCGCCAACCTCTCCCTCGACCTGCGGGGACTCGGGCGGGCCGACGAGGCGGACGCGCTCCAGCACAAGGCGGTGGAGGGCTTCGCCGCGGTGCTGCGCAACAACCACCCCTGGCTCCAGGCCGCCCGCCAGCGCCGCCGCATCGAGTGCGACATCGCTCCCATGCCCATGTGACACGGGCCGCGTCTGTTTGCCTGGCTCCAACTTCCTTGCCATAGTGGGCGGTTGACACCGCAAGGGTGTTCGTGTCACGGGGGGCGCATGACGGCGGTCGTCTTCGTTCACGGAACCGGGGTGCGTGAACCGGCCCTCTCCGCCCTGGTGGGGCGGGTGACGGCCGGGCTGGCCGCACAGCAGGGCGGGCTGGACATCGTGCCCTACGACTGGGGAGCGGCACACGGTGCCACCCTCGCGGCCGGCGGCGCGAGCCTGCCGCCCCTGTCCGGCACCACGCGCGGTCCCGGTGCGGGCCCGGCCGGCCCGGACCAGAGCGACGAGACGACCGTTGCGTGGGCCGTCCTCTACGACGACCCGTACGCCGAACTGGCCTCGGCCGCCGCCGCATCCGGCCCGGTCGCCGAACGCCCGCCCGGCACCGTACCGCCGCAGCAGCGCATACGGTCGCTGCTCACCGCCCTCGCAGCCCGAGGCGACGAACCAGGAGCCGAGGTGGGCCCCGGACTGGCCCGCGCCGCCACCGACCTGGCCGCCCACCCCCTGCTCGGCCCCGCCGCCGACGCCCTCGGCCCGGCGGACCTCGCCGTTCTCGCCGCCCGCTCCCTGACCGCCCGCCTCATCGCCGACGCCCTCGACGCCGACTCCCCGCTGGTGCCGGTCGGTGAGACGCGGGACGCCGTCACCGACCGGATCGCCGAGGCCCTCGGCGCACCGACCCGGGGCAGCGAGCGGGGCCTGCGCTCCTACCTGCTGAGGTCGGCCGGGGCCATGGCCGCGCGGGCCGTCGAGCGCCGCCGGCGTGTCCTCACCGAGGCAGCCCACCCCGCCGCCGGTGACATCCTGCGCTACCTGAGCCGGGGCGCGGCCTTCCGGGACGGCCTGCGCACCCTCGTCGCCGGCCTGGAGCCGCCCGTCGTCGTGGTCGGCCACAGCCTCGGCGGCATCATCGCCCTGGACACGCTGATCTCCGCCCCGCTACCGCAGGTCGGGCTCCTGGTGACGGCCGGCTCCCAGGGGCCCTTCCTCTACGAGTCGGGCTCCCTGCCCTCCCTCGAACACCCCGCGCCCCTGCCGCCGCACGTCCCCGCCTGGCTGAACCTGTACGACCCGCGCGACCTGCTCGGCTATCTCGGGGCTGAACTCTTCCCGGGCCGCGTCACCGACGTCCCCGTCGACAGCGGTCAGCCGTTCCCCGCCGCGCACAGCGCCTACTGGACGAACCCCGCCGTGTACCGCCACATCGCGGACCACCTGCCGTGACCGGGCGGATGCCGTCCATCGACCCGGCCCGCGTGCATGCCCTGGTCGTCGGGATCGAGGCGTACGAGGCCGGGGACGCCTGGCGGCTGCCCGGCCCCGCCCGGGACGCCGTACGGTTCTGGCGACTGCTGCGGGACGCCGGGGTGCCGGAGTCCCAACTGCGGCTCCACCTTGCGCCCTTGCCGTCCTACGACCCACAAGTCCCCTTCCAGCGCGCGGACCAGGCGACCCTGCGCCGGGTGCTCGTCCGCGAACTGTCCCCGGCCCAGGGGGACATGCTGTGGGTGTGGTGGGGCGGGCACGGGGTGCTGGACCGGGCCGGGCGGCTCCGGCTGTTCTGCGCGGACGCGGGCGTCACCGACAAGGTGGGCATCGACCTGGACTCCGCGCTCGCCCGGTACGCGGGCGACGCCGTGCCCGGTCTGCGCGAGCAGATGTGGATCGTGGACGCCTGCGAGACCTTCGAGGAGGACCTGGCGTTCCAGGAGGCGCTGCCCGCCGACGCCCTGCCCGTGGACCGGCCCAACCACGCGCACCGGCAGATCGTGCTGCTCGCCGCCGGCCGGGGCAGGGCGGCGGCCAACGACCCCGTCCGTGGCACCGGCCTGTTCTCCGACGTCCTGCTCGGTCTGCTGGCCGACCGGGCGGAGGTTCTGCCCGCGCCGCCCGATCCGGAGGAACTGTTTCCGGCCGTTCGGGCGCGCATCGCCTCCCTCAGGGAAGAGGGCCGTACTCTTCAGCACCCCGAGATCCGGCTCCAGGGCCCCGACCGCACCGAGACCCTGCCCCCGGCCGGACCGCCCGCCGCGTCGCGCCCCCTCACGGCGTTGCAGCGGGCGGTGGAGGCCCTCATCGCCTACCCCCTGATGTACGACCCCGACGAGCGACAGACGGTCGTCGCCGCGCTGGACCCCGGTGTCGCAGGCGTACTGCGCCGTCACAGCAAGGCACGCACCGACGTCGTCAACATCCTCGGCGGGCTCGCCCGGCGGAATCCGGAGGCACTGTGGGACCTGTTCGACGCCGTGGTGTCCATCGACGACGACCCGAAACTGAAGGCCGAACTCGCTGCGGCGCTCGCCGAGTTGGCGGCCACTTCGGAGGGTCGGCGCGACCGGCGGTGATCAGTGGCGTGATCGTACGGTTTTCGCCCCGGGGGGTATTGGCCATGATGGAAAGACACGGGGCATCGCGTGCCACCGTGCGAGAAGGGGGAGCATCTTGGACCAGCCACCCGCTCTGCACCACGCCGGAGCCGCCGCACCTGAACCGGTCGTCGCCACCGCGGAGACCGATGTCTGGGAGTCCGATCTGGCGGATCTCGCGGCGCTGCCCCTGAGCGCCGTGGACGGTCTCCCCACCCTGCCCCCCACCACGCGCTTGCTGACCGAAGTGCTGCGTGCCCGGAGCAGTATGAGGAGCGGCGAGGGGCCGGGCGGCGCCCGAGCCGACTAGCCGCCGACCGCGTCCCGACGCCAGAGCCCCGGTGCGACACCCGCACGCGCACCGGGGCCCCCGCATGTCCGCCAACCCGACCGGAGGCCCGCGACGATGACCAGCGAGCAGCACCTCGCTCCACTCCGCATGCCGGACCGGCTCTTCGCGGAGCTGGCCGCCGGCGGCGGCTCGGCGGCGGCCGTCGCCTTCCTCGAACGGGCGGAGCGCGCCCGGCGGTTGCTGCTCCTGCGCACCCTCCTCGACGACCTCCGCGCCCTGCCCACCCCCCTCACCCCGGTCGCCGAGGCCTGGCGGGTGCTCAAGGAGGCGGCCGAGAAGTCGCCCGAGCCGGTCGAACGCCTGCTGCTGGCTCCGGCGACCGGCGGCTGGATGTCCCACATGCTGCGCCGGGTGCACGGCACGGCGAGCGGTCCGCCCCTGTGGGCGGAGACGGGCCACCTGAGCGCGCTGGCCCTCTCGGCCTCCTTGCACGCGGGCACGGAGACGGCACTCGACGTCCCCCTGACCAACGGGCGGCTGCCCCTGCCCGGTCTCGGCATGGTCCAGCTCCCCGACGCCGAGGAGGGCCTGTCGGTCGGCCGGGCCAGGACGGCCGGGGGAGAGCTGACGGTCACCGGACCGGGCCGCACGACCGGCTCGGTGCGGGTGACCTGCCGTCCGCTGAAACAGCGTGCCGACGCCGAAGGGGGCACCTGGCTCCCGCTGCGCACCCTCACCCACACCGGCCCCGGCGGTGGGACCCCCGTCACCGTCGTCCTCGAAGACCTCGACCCCTACCGCGATCTCGACGACCACCTGCCCCCCGCCCGGCTCGACGAGGACGAGGCACAGGAATGGCAGCGGTTGTTCGGCGAGGCCGCGCGGATCCTGGCACGTCCGGGCACACCGGGCCCCGGGCGGGTCGACCCCGCCATGATCCGGGCGATCGTGCCCTTCGGGCGCACCTCCGCCGGCCCGCCCCCGCCCCCCTTCGTGCAGGTGTCGGCCTCCAGCGGTGACTCCTTCGGCGGCATGCTCATCGTCCGTCCGGCCTCCGCGCTCGCCCTCGCCGAAACGCTGGTGCACGAGCTCCAGCACAGCAAACTGGCCGCCCTCCTGCACCTGTTCCCGCTGCTGGAGGACGACCGGGCCGAGCGCTACTACGCCCCCTGGCGCACCGACCCGCGCCACCTCACCGGCCTGCTGCACGGCGCGTACGCCTTCACCGGCGTCGCGGGTTTCTGGCGGGACCGGCTGGCCGGTGCGCAGGGAGGCGAGGGGGTCGAGCGGGCTGCCTACTTCTTCGCCCTGCGCCGGCTGCAGAGCCGCCTGGCCGTGCGCACCCTGCTGAGCAGCGGCCGGCTGACCGTCCAGGGCCGGGCCCTCGTGTCGGGGCTCGCCCGCACCCTGGACGGCTGGCTGCGCGAGCCGGTCCCACACGCCGCCCTCAACCGGGCCCGTACGGCCGCCGCGCTGCACCGCACCGAGTGGCGGTTGCGCAACGTCGACCCCGCGGTGGAGATACCGCCGGACGGCCCCCGCTTCCGCCCCGACCGCACATCCTGGCCCGACGTCCGCACCCACGCCTTCGCCACCCGCCCCGCCGCCCCGCGCACCGCCGACGAGCACCTCGCCGCCGGGGACGCGACCGCCGCGCTCGCCCGGTACGCCGGACAGCTCGCCGCCGACCCCGCCGAGCCGCACGTCCTGGCCGGCTGGATCGTCGCCCGGGCCGCGCTCGACCCCGGCCGGGAGACGCGGCGCATGCTGGCCCGGCCGGAGCTGCTCCAGCCGCTGCCCAGCGGCTGACCGGGGGACGAGCGGGGACGTCCCGGCCCGGGCTGGTTGTCGTCAGGCAGACGCAAACAAGAGTTCGCCGAAACGCGCGAGCAGCGCGTCAAGGGGCGCTCCGATGGTCAGGATGGAGACATGGCTTACCACGTCCACTCCGAGGCCGGGCGGCTGCGCCGCGTCATCCTGCACCGGCCCGATCTCGAGCTCAAAAGGCTCACCCCCAGCAACAAGACCTCGCTGCTCTTCGACGACGTGCTGTGGGTGCGCAGGGCCCGCGCCGAGCACGACGGGTTCGCCGACGTGCTGCGCGACCGGGGGGTCGCCGTCCACCTCTTCGGTGACCTGCTGGCCGAGGCCCTCGAGTCCCCGGCGGCCAGGGCCCTCGTCCTGGACCGGGTCTTCGACGAGAAGGAGTACGGCCCACTGGCCACCGACCACCTGAGAGCCGCCTTCGAGAACCTGCCCGGGGCGGAGCTGGCCGAGCTCCTGGTCGGCGGCATGACCAAGCGCGAGTTCCTCGACGTGCACCCGGAGCCGACCTCCGTGCGCTTCCACGTCATGGAACTGGACGACTTCCTGCTGGACCCCCTGCCGAATCACCTCTTCACCCGTGACACCTCCGCGTGGATCTACGACGGCGTCTCCATCAACGCGATGCGCTGGCCCGCCCGGCAGCGCGAGACCGTGCACTTCGAGGCGATCTACCGGCACCACCCGCTGTTCCGCGACGAGACCTTCCACCTCTGGTCCGAGGGGCAGGCCGACTACCCGTCCACCATCGAGGGCGGGGACGTCCTGGTCATCGGCAACGGGGCGGTGCTCATCGGCATGAGCGAGCGCACCACGCCCCAGGCCGTGGAGATGCTCGCGCACAAGCTGTTCGCCGCCGGTTCCGCCGAGACGATCGTGGCCCTCGACATGCCCAAGCGCCGTGCCTTCATGCACCTCGACACCGTGATGACGATGGTCGACGGCGACACCTTCACCCAGTACGCGGGGCTCGGCATGCTTCGCTCGTACACCATCGAACCGGGCGTCGGCGAGAAGGAGCTGAAGGTCACCGACCATCCGCCGGAGCACATGCACCGCGCGATCGCCGCCGCGCTCGGCCTGAACGAGATTCGGGTGCTGACCGCCACCCAGGACGTGCACGCGGCCGAACGCGAGCAGTGGGACGACGGCTGCAATGTCCTGGCCGTCGAACCCGGCGTGGTGGTCGCCTACGAGCGGAACGCCACCACCAACACCCACCTGCGCAAACAGGGCATCGAAGTGATAGAGATCCCGGGCAGCGAGCTGGGGCGGGGCAGGGGCGGGCCGCGGTGCATGAGCTGCCCGGTCGAACGGGAGGCCGTATAGCACCCACTGCCGTGCGGACACCTGCCGTATAGGCATGCTGAGTTTCGTATAGTATTCCAGTAGTCCTGCCCGTCCCCGTCCCGCCGTATCCCTGGAGCTCCCCATGGCGACAGTCCCGACCGCCCTCGCCGGCCGTCACTTCATCAAGGAGCTGGACTTCACCGAGGAGGAGTTCCGCTCTCTGGTCGAGCTGGCCGCCGAGCTGAAGGCCGCCAAGAAGGCCGGGACCGAGACGCAGTACCTGCGGGGCCGGAACATCGCGCTGATCTTCGAGAAGACCTCCACCCGCACCCGCTGTGCCTTCGAGGTCGCGGCCGCCGACCAGGGCGCCTCGACGACGTACCTCGACCCGTCCGGCTCGCAGATCGGCCACAAGGAGTCGGTGCGGGACACCGCGCGGGTGCTGGGCCGGATGTACGACGGGATCGAGTACCGGGGCGACAGCCAGCAGAAGGTGGAGGAGCTGGCGGCGCACGCCGGCGTGCCGGTCTACAACGGGCTCACCGACGACTGGCACCCCACCCAGATGCTCGCCGACGTGCTCACCATGACCGAGCACTGCGCCAAGCCGCTGACCGGGATCACCTTCGCCTACCTGGGCGACGCCCGCTTCAACATGGGCAACTCCTACCTGGTCACCGGCGCCCTGCTCGGCATGGACGTGCGTCTCGTCGCCCCGAAGGAGTACTGGCCGGCCGAGGAGGTCGTCGACCGGGCCCGTGCGCTCGCCGAGACCAGCGGCGCCCGCATCACCCTCACCGAGACCGTGGACGAGGGCGTCCGGGGCGCCGACTTCGTCGCCACCGACGTCTGGGTCTCCATGGGCGAGCCGAAGGAGGTCTGGGCCGAGCGCATCACCGCCCTCGCCCCGTACGCCGTGACCATGGACGTCCTGCGCGCCACCGGTAACCCGGACGTGAAGTTCCTGCACTGCCTGCCCGCCTTCCACGACCTCGGCACCAAGGTCGGCCAGGAGATCCACGCCGCCCACGGCCTGGAGTACCTGGAGGTGTCGGACGAGGTCTTCGAGTCGGCGCACTCCGTGGTCTTCGACGAGGCGGAGAACCGGCTGCACACCATCAAGGCGGTGCTGGTCGCGACCCTCGGCTGAGGCGCGTCAGGCCGACGGGCGCCGCTGTGCCGGTATCACCGGCAGCCTGAACCAGACCGCCTTGCCGGACTCGGTCGGCCGGTGCCCGCACGACGAGCTCAGGGCGCGGATCAGCAGCAGGCCGCGCCCGTGCTCCTGCCAGGGATCGGGCATCCCGCCGGACGGGCACGTCAGGTCGCCGGGCGGCTTCGGGTCGGTGTCGTGCACCTCCACCTGGCAGCCCGACGGCATCAACTCCACCACCAGCTCTATCGGCGTCTCGCCGGAGGTGTGCTCCACGGCGTTCGCCACCAGCTCCGCCGTGAGCAGCTCCGCGGTGTCGCGGTCGGCCGCGTGCTCCAGCTCGGCCAGCGCCGTACGGACCAGGGCACGGGCCACGGGCACCGCCGCGGCGGTGTGCGGCAGCGCGACGCGCCAGGAGGCGGGGGCTGAGGGGAGTTCGTACAAGGCGGGTCCGTTCATGGAGCAGGACATCCTGCTTTCAACCTTATGAATGGTACGGGGCCACTCTTCCGTGGCCTCCGAGGGGCACTGCCGGGAACCCTGCGGCCCCCTTGCCGCACGGCTTACCCAGGTGAACGGGGTGCCGCGCACAGCTGCTCCCGCCGTTACGCCGGTGTGGACGATCTGTGACGGATGTGACCTGCCCGGGTCACGCCCGGCTCCCCAGGAAGTCCTACCCGGACGGCCTATCGCGCACTCATGACGACAGTCACGGATGAGTGATAACTTCATGGGGTAGAGCTCAGTGAGGCAGTGCCCGCCCGAGGAGGCCGCACGTCATGAGTCCCTTCACCGGCTCCGCCGCCCGCACCCCGAGCTGGGAGCACCTGCGCGTCGACGTGGCCGACGGCGTCGCCACCGTCACCCTGGCCCGCCCCGAGAAGCTCAACGCGCTCACCTTCGGCGCCTACGCCGACCTGCGCGACCTGCTCGCGGAGCTGTCCCGGGAGCGGTCCGTGCGGGCCCTGGTGCTGGCCGGCGAGGGCCGCGGCTTCTGCTCCGGCGGCGACGTCGACGAGATCATCGGCGCCACGCTGTCCATGGACACCGCCCAGCTCCTCGACTTCAACCGGATGACCGGCCAGGTGGTCCGCGCCCTCCGGGAGTGCCCCTTCCCCGTGATCGCGGCGATCCAGGGTGTGGCGGCCGGCGCCGGAGCGGTCCTGGCCCTGGCCGCCGACTTCCGCGTGGCCGACCCCACGGCCCGCTTCGCCTTCCTCTTCACCCGCGTCGGCCTCTCCGGCGGCGACATGGGCGCGGCCTACCTCCTGCCCAGAGTCGTGGGACTCGGCCACGCCACCCGCCTCCTGATGCTGGGCGACCCGGTCCGCGCCCCCGAGGCGGAGCGCATCGGCCTGATCAGCGAACTGACGGAGGAGGGCCGGACCGACGAGGCAGCACACCAACTGGCCCACCGCCTGGCCAACGGCCCGGCCCTGGCCTACGCCCAGACCAAGGCCCTCCTCACGGCAGAACTGGACATGCCCCTCGCAGCCTCGGTGGAACTCGACGCCTCGACCCAGGCCCTCCTGATGACAGGCGAGGACTACGCAGAGTTCCACGCCGCGTTCACGGAGAAGCGCCCTCCCAAATGGAGCGGACGGTGACGGCAATGCCCTCAGGGGCGCGGGGAACTGCGCGACAAGCCACAACGCACCCGCAGCCGCCCGACGACAAGAGCCACCCCCTCCGCGTGGCCATCATCGGCGGAGGCCCCGGCGGCCTCTACGCCGCCGCCCTCCTCAAACGCCTCGACCCCACCCGCGACATCACCGTCTGGGAACGCAACGCCCCCGACGACACCTTCGGCTTCGGAGTCGTCCTCTCCGACGAAACCCTCGGCGGCATAGAACACGCGGACCCCCACGTCTACGAGGCCCTCCGGAGACACTTCATCCGCTGGGACGACATCGACATCGTCCACCGAGGCGTACGGCACACCTCGGGCGGCCACGGATTCGCCGCACTCGGCAGAAAACGCCTCCTGGAGATCCTCCACACCCGCTGCCGCGACCTCGGCGTCGACCTCCGTTTCCACACCGAGGCCCCGCACGACCTCCCGCGAACCCACGACCTGGTCATCGCCGCGGACGGCATCCACAGCAGCACCCGCGAGGCCCACGCGGACGTCTTCCGCCCCCACGTCACCACCCACCGCTGCCGTTACATCTGGCTCGCCGCCGACTTCCCGTTCGACTCCTTCCGCTTCGAGATCGCCGAGACCGAACACGGCGTGATGCAGCTCCACGGCTACCCTTACGCGCCCGACGCCTCCACCGTGATCATCGAGATGCGCGAAGAGGTCTGGCACGCGGCCGGATTCGACGAGCTCGGCGAAGCCGAGTCCATCGAACGCTGCGCCAAGATCTTCGCGGAGGCACTCCGCGGCCGCCCCCTGACGTCGAACAACTCCACCTGGACGACCTTCCGCACGGTCGTCAACGACCGCTGGTCGCACGGCAACGTCGTCCTCCTCGGCGACGCCGCGCACACCGCCCACTTCTCCATCGGCTCCGGCACCAAGCTCGCCGTCGAGGACGCCCTGGCCCTCGCCGCCTGCCTGGAGGAACAGGACACCCTGGACGAGGCCCTGACCGCCTACGAGGCGGAGCGGCGGCCCGTCGTCGCCTCCACGCAGCGCGCGGCCCGGGCCAGCCTGGAATGGTTCGAGAACCTCGCCCTGTACCTCGACCAGCCGTCCCGCCAGTTCGCCTTCAACCTGCTCACCCGCAGCCGCCGCGTCACCCACGACAACCTGCGGCTGCGCGACGCCCGCTTCACCGAGGCGGTGGAGCGCGACTTCGGCTGCCGGCCCGGCACGCCCCCGATGTTCACCCCGTTCCGGCTGCGCGGCCTGACCCTGCGCAACCGGGTCGTCGTCTCGCCCATGGACATGTACTCGGCGGTCGACGGCGTCCCCGGCGACTTCCACCTCGTCCACCTGGGCGCGCGGGCGATGGGCGGGGCCGGGCTGGTGATGACCGAGATGGTGTGCGTCAGCGAGGAGGGCAGGATCACGCCCGGCTGCGCCGGCCTCTACACCGGCCGGCAGGCCGAGGCCTGGAAGCGGATCACGAACTTCGTGCACGAGCGGGCGCCCGGCACGGCGATCGGCGTGCAGCTCGGCCACAGCGGCCGCAAGGGCTCCACGAAGGTGATGTGGGAGGGCATGGACGAGCCTCTGGAGGAGGGCAACTGGCCGCTCGTGGCCGCCTCCGCGCTCCCGTACAAGCCGTTCAGCCAGACTCCGCGCGAGCTGTCGCGCGCCCAGCTCACCGACATCCGCGAGCAGTTCGCGGCCGCCGCCTGCCGCGCCGCCCGCGCCGGATTCGACCTGCTCGAACTGCACTGCGCCCACGGCTATCTGCTCTCGGGCTTCCTCTCCCCGCTGACCAACCGCCGCACCGACGCCTACGGCGGCTCGCTGGACAAGCGGCTCCGCTTCCCGCTGGAGGTGTTCGACGCCGTACGCAACGTCTGGCCCGGGGAGCGGCCCATGACCGTCCGGATCTCCGCCACCGACTGGGCCGACGGCGGGACCACGGCCGAGGACGCCGTCGAGATCGCCCGGGCCTTCGCCGCGCACGGCGCCGACGCGATCGACGTGTCGACCGGGCAGGTCGTGGCGGACGAACGGCCCGAGTTCGGGCGCTCGTACCAGACGCCGTTCGCCGACCGGATCCGCCACACCACCGGCATCCCGGTGATCGCGGTCGGCGCGATCTCCTCCTGGGACGACGTCAACTCCCTGATCCTGGCGGGCCGCACCGACCTGTGCGCCCTGGCCCGCCCCCACCTCTACGACCCGCACTGGACGCTGCACGCGGCGGCCGAACAGGGCTACACGGGCCCCGGAGCCGACTGGCCGGCCCCGTACCGCGCGGGCAGCCGCCGCCCCCGGACGGGCCGCACGGACGCGCCCAAGCCGCGCCTCACTCTGGGACGCTGAGCAGCCCCACGAACTCGGCGCCCGCGTCCCGCAACCGTTCGTGCAGGCCCTGGAACACCGCCGCCGAGCGGGTGCCCGGCCAGTCCTCCGGGAGCAGTTCGGACGGCAGGCCCGGGTCGATGTAGGGGAGGTGGCGCCAGGAGTCCAGGGCGAGGAGGTAGTCGCGGTAGGCCTCCTCCGGCGGGGTGTCCTCGCGTTTCTCCCAGGCGCGCAGCACGCGTTCGTGGCGGTCGAGGAACGCCTCGTGCTCCTTGGCGATGGCGGCCAGGTCCCACCAGCGGGCGACGGCCTGAGCGGTCGGGGCGAAGCCGAGGTGGTCGCCGCGGAAGAAGTCGACGTACGCGTCCAGCCGCAGCCGCTGGAGAGTGTGCCGGGTCTCCTCGTACAGCCGCGCGGGTGCGATCCACACGCCCGGCGCGGCCGTACCGAAACCGAGGCCGGCCAGCCGGGAGCGCAGCACGTGCCGCTTCTGCCGCTCCGACTCCGGCACGGAGAAGACGGCGAGTACCCAGCCCTCGTCCTCGGGAGGGGCCGTGGCGTAGATGCGCCGGTCGCCGTCGTCGAGCAACTGGCGGGCGTCCGGGGACAGTTCGTACCCGGCCGCGCCCTGGGCGGTGCGGGCGGGCACGAGCAGTCCGCGTCTCTTCAGCCGCGACACCGAGGAGCGTACGGACGGGGCGTCGACCCCGACCGCGGCGAGCAGCCGGATCAGTTCGGCGACGGGCACGGGACCCGTCGCGAAGCGGCCGTACGCGCCGTAGAGCGTGACGATGAGAGACCGTGGTGCATGCTGGTCGGACACGTTGATCATCTTAGGTCGTACGGTTCACTCCCGGTCGTCTTCGGTGCCGCCGCCCGGGAGGAGCTCTCCCGTGCGCAGCCTGAACCGCTGCAGCTTGCCGGTGGCCGTGCGCGGCAGCGCGTCCAGGAAGACGATCTCACGCGGGCACTTGTACGGCGCCAGCTCGCTCTTCACGAAGGCGCGCAGCGCTCCGGCGTCCCGTTCCGCGCCCTCCTTGAGTACGGCGAAGGCGACCACGACCTGCCCGCGGGCCTCGTCGGGCCGTCCCACGACCGCCGCCTCCACCACGTCCGGGTGCCGCAGCAGCGCCTCCTCGACCTCCGGCCCGGCGATGTTGTACCCGGCCGAGATGATCACGTCGTCGGCGCGGGCGACGTACCGGAAGTAGCCGTCGGGTTCGCGGACGTAGGTGTCGCCGGTGACGTTCCAGCCGCCGCGTACGTACTCCCGCTGCCGCGGGTCGGCGAGGTAGCGGCAGCCGACCGGTCCGCGCACCGCGAGCAGCCCCGGCTCCCCGTCGGGCACCGGCTCGCCGTGCTCGTCCTGCACACGCGCCTGCCAGCCCGGCACGGGCACGCCCGTCGTGCCGGGCCGGATCCGTTCGTCGGCGGCCGAGATGAAGATGTGCAGCAGTTCGGTGGCGCCGATGCCGTTGATCAGACGCAGGCCGGTGCGTCCGCGCCAGGTCTCCCAGGTGGCCGCCGGCAGGTTCTCTCCCGCCGAGACGCAGCGGCGCAGGGACGAGACGTCGTGCCCGTCGAGCTCGTCGAGCATCGCGCGGTACGCCGTGGGGGCCGTGAACAGCACGGATACCCGGTGCCGGGCGATGGCCGGCAGTAACTGTTTCGGACCGGCCTGTTCGAGCAGCAGCGCACTCGCCCCGGCCCGCAGTGGGAAGACCACCAGCCCGCCGAGGCCGAAGGTGAAGCCGAGCGGGGGGCTGCCCGTGAACACGTCGTCGGGGCGCGGCCGCAGCACGTGCCGGGAGAAGGTGTCGGCGATGGCCAGGACGTCCCGGTGGAGGTGCATGCAGCCCTTGGGGCGGCCGGTGGTGCCGGAGGTGAAGGCGATCAGCGCGACGTCGTCGGCCGCCGTGTCGACGGCCTCGTACGGGGTGCCGGGTGCCGGGCGGTTGAGGAGGTCGTCCGGGGCGTCACCGCCGTAGACCGTGATCCGCAGGTCCGGGATCTCGGCCTTGGCGAGGTCGTCGACGGCCCGGATGTCGCACAGCGCGTGCCGGACCCGGGCGATCTCGCACATCGTGCTCAGCTCGTGCGGGCGCTGCTGGGCGAGCACGGTGACCGCGACGGCCCCCGCCTTCAGCACGGCCAGCCAGCAGGCCGCGAGCCACGGTGTGGTGGGGCCGCGCAGCAGGACGCGGTTGCCGGGGACGACGCCGAGTTCGCCGGTGAGCAGGTGCGCGATGCGGTCGACGCGGGCGCGAAGATCGGCGTACGTCCACGGCTTTCCGGCCGGGGTGAGGAACGCCGGGCGGTCGCCGGGCGGGCCGCTGAGCAGTTCGGCGGCGCAGTTGAGCCGTGCGGGGTAGCGCAGCTCCGGCAGATCGAAACGGAGCTCGGGCCATTGGTCCGGGGGTGGCAGATGGTCACGGGCGAAGGTGTCGACGTGGGCCGTACCCCGTGGATTCATACGATTCGCCCCCTTGGCGTGGTGGGCTCGCCCCAGGAGCGTATCGTGTTGGTGACGGCAGTCAACGGTCCGCGATAGCCTCGGAGTGGCCCGGCCGGGAGGCAGGCGTGGCGGAGAAGGGACCGGCGATGACCGCATTCTCGCTCGAACCGGCACAACTCGCCTGGTGCGCCGAGCTGCGCGCCCTCGCCGCGGAGCGGCTGCGCCCGCTGGCCGAGAAGGGCGATCCGGGCCGGGTGAACCGGGCCCTGCTCGCCGAACTCGGCGGACTCGGACTGCTCGGCCGCCTCTTCACCTCCGGCGCGCTCGAGCTGTGCCTGATGCGCGAGTCCCTCGCCTACGCCTGCACGGAAGCCGAAACGGCCCTGGCCCTCCAGGGCCTGGGCGCCCACCCGGTCCACGCCCACGGCACGCAGAGCCAACGCGCCCGCTGGCTTCCCCGCGTCGCTGACGGCAGCGCGGTGGCGGCGTTCGCGCTGAGCGAGCCGGGGGCGGGGTCGGACGCGGCGGCGCTGGACCTGCGCGCGGAGCGGGACGGCTCGCTGGGGGCGGCAGCCGGTGGTGGTTCACCGGGAGAGGCGTCCGGTGCCGGCTCACGGGGCCGTCCGGTCGCCGGTGGCGGTGCTGGGGCGGTGGTCGACGGCGGTTTCGCGGGCGGGGCGCCTTCCGGCGGTGCGGTGGCCTCCGGCGGGAGCGCTTGGGCTTCGGCCGACGGTCGTTTCCGGGGGCGGGCCGCGTCCGACGGTGCTCGGGAGCAGGCCGGGCCCGATGGTGCTCAAGGCTCCCGGACCGGTGGCGGTGGCTCACCGGGCCCGGCGGCACCCGACGGCAGTGCCCGGGGGATGCGGGCCCCTGCCGGCGGATCTCCGGGATCCGGGCGCTCGGTCCACGGCGTACCGGCTCCGGCCGAACTCGCCGCCGACCCCGACGGCTCCGCCCGCTGGCGTCTCACCGGTGCGAAGTGCTGGATCTCCAACGCGCCCGAGGCCGACTTCTACACCGTCTTCGCGCGGACCACCCCGGGTGCGGGGGCGCGTGGCGTCACGGCGTTCCTCGTGCCGGCCGACCGTCCGGGGCTGACCGGCGCCGGGCTCGACATGCTCTCCCCGCATCCCATCGGCGCCCTCGACTTCGACGCCGTGCCGGTGACGGCCGACGACGTGCTCGGCGAGGTGGACCGGGGATTCCGGGTCGCCATGGGGACGCTCAACCTGTTCCGCCCCAGCGTCGGCGCCTTCGCCGTCGGCATGGCCGGCGCGGCGCTCGACGCGACCCTCGCGCACACCGCCGGGCGGGACGCCTTCGGCGGCAAGCTGCGGGACCTGCAGGCCGTCTCCCACCAGGTCGCCGAGATGGCCCTGCGCACGGAGGCGGCCCGGCTGATGGTCTACGCGGCGGCGACGGCCTACGACGAGGGCGCCCCGGACGTGCCCCAGCGGTCCGCCATGGCGAAACTGCTCGCCACCGAGACCGCGCAGTACGTCGTCGACACGGCCGTCCAGCTGCACGGCGCCCGCGCGCTGCAACGCGGTCACCTGCTCGAACACCTCTACCGGGAGGTGCGCGCCCCTCGCATCTACGAGGGCGCCAGCGAGGTGCAACGCGGCATCATCGCCAAGGAGTTGTACGCCCGGAAGGGGGCCGAGTGACCACCGAGCGCGTCAACCCGCCCGAGCTGTCCCCGCCGGCCGGCTTCTCGCACGCCGTCGTCGCCTCCGGCTCCCGTGTGGTGTTCCTGGCGGGGCAGACCGCCCTCGACGGCGACGGCAAAGTAGTCGGCGCGACCCTGCCGGAACAGTTCGAGAAGGCCCTCACCAACCTGCTGTCCGCCCTCGCGGCGGCCGGCGGCACCCCGTCGGACCTCGCCCGCGTCACCGTCTACGCCACGGAGGTCGAGGCGTACCGCGCGCACGCGCGTGAACTGGGCCGCCTGTGGCGCGAACTGGCCGGCCGCGACTACCCGGCCATGGCCGTCGTCGAGGTCGTCCGGCTGTGGGACGAGGAGGCACTGGTGGAACTGGACGGCTTCGCGGTACTGCCGTAGGGCGGGGCGGCCTTCCGGTCAGGCCGCGACGGTCAGCCGTTCCACCGCCACCCGGCGGGGCTCCAGCACGCGTCCGTCCGGCAGCAGTTCGCCGGTGTCGTCGAAGACGATCGCCCCGTCGCACAGCAGGCTCCACCCCTGCTCGGGGTGGGCGGCGACGACGTGCGCGGCGGGGGAGTCGGTCGCGGGGCACAGGGGCTGGTGGGCACACATGGCGCACCTCCACGTCGGTAGGGCCGTCCGAACGGTTCGTACGGCTCTTACGGACAGACCATCCTCCCGTCGGGAACTCATCGGAACGGCATGGGGCGAAGCGTGACAGGCCCCGGACATTCCCCGGACGGTTCCACGACGCCCGGTGCGGACTCGCCACCGAAGGGGTGAGGGTCACGGGCGCCGGGCCGGAGGCCCGGTACGAGTGGAAGCCGCAATTCCACTCCTTTCGGGAGGTTCCCCCCATGCGTCTACGTCCCCTTCTCGGCGCGGCGGCCGGTGCCGTGCTGCTCCTGCTCACCGGCACCGCCGCGACGCCCGCCACCGCCGCGCCCACCCCGTACGAGGCCGTGACGGTCGACTCGGTGGGCCGGATCGCCGCCGACGGCACCGTCACCCTCTCCGGCACCTACCGCTGCCAGAGCTCCAGCGGCCCGGTCTTCGTCAGCTCCTCCGTGAGCCAGGGCGTCTCGACGACCCGTCACGGCATCGGCGGCACCCGGGCCGTGTGCGACGGCGCGGTGCACCGCTGGGTGAACACGGGCCGCCCCATGCCCGGCGCGCTCGTGCCCGGCGCGGCCCACGTCGAGGCCACCCTGATGGAGCTGCGCACCTTCAGCGGCCTCCCGTTGCCCCGCTTCCACGCCACCCAGGGGCAGGCCGTCACTCTGACCCAGGGCTGACCGCGACGGGGAACGGACCGGTGGGCGGCCCGGGTTCGGGGGCGCCCACCGGTCCGGTGACCTGGGCTCCCCTCGTCGCGGTGGTGCGCGACGGCCCTCCTTGACTGTTTAATTGCGAGGTCTGTGCAAGAACCTGACTACAGCAACAACGGGGTGAGGTCACATGTCGACCCGTCGGATACGAGGGGCCGCCGTCATGGCGGCGCTGGCCACGGCGGTCACCGCCTGCTCGGCCCCCAGCAGCGGCGGAGGCCAGGGCGACGGCACGTCCGCCGGCTCCGTCGTCATCGGGGTGGCCTCCGAGCCGGACACCCTCAGCCCGCTGCTCGGCTACGGCAAGGACGGCAACTCCAAGATCTTCGACGGGCTCCTCGCCCACGACGCCGGCCTGAAGCTGAAGCCCGCCCTGGCGGCCGCGCTGCCCGAGGTCACCGACGGCGGCCGCACCTACACCTACACCCTGCGCGACGGGGTCGAGTTCAGCGACGGCGAACCGCTCACGGCCGACGACGTCGTCTACACGTACCGCACCGCCCTCGACCCGAAGACCAACAACACCTTCAAGAGCGAGCTGGACGCCGTGAAGGAGGTCCGGGCGAGCGGCGACGACAAGGTCGTCTTCACACTCAAGTACCCCTACGCCCCCTTCGCCGCCCGCACGGTCCTGCCCATCGTCCCCGAGCACGTCGCGGGCGAGCAGGACCCCAACACCGGCTCCTTCAACACGAAGCCGGTCGGCACCGGCCCGTACGTCCTGGCGAACTGGAGCAAGGGCGAGAAGCTCACCTTCAAGGCCAACCCCCGCTACTGGGGCGGCGAGCCGAAGGTGAAGACCTTCACCATGGCGATCATCGGCGACGACAACGTACGCGCCACCCGGCTGCGCTCCGGCGACCTCGACGGCGCGGTCCTCCCGCCGAACCTCGCCGCCACGTTCAAGAGTGACGACGGCAAGCGCACCTACCAGGCCCGTTCCTACGACTTCCGGGCCGTCACCCTCCCCACCGCGAACAAGGTCACCGGCGACCGCGCGATCCGCCGGGCCCTCGACGCCGCCGTGGACCGCGAGGCCATGGTCGGCAAGATCCTCGACGGCGCCGGCCGCCCGGCGTACGGGCCGCTGCCCGCCGACGACCCCGCCTTCACGAAGGACATCGAACGCCCTCACGACCTCGGCAAGGCCGCGAAGATCCTGGACGAGGCCGGCTGGAAGCCCGGCGAGGACGGCATCCGCGTCAAGGACGGCAGGCGCGCGTCCTTCACCCTGCTCTACCCCTCCGGCGACAAGGTCCGCCAGGACCACGCCCTCGCCTACGCCTCCGACGCCAAGAAGGCCGGCATCGACGTGCGGGTCGAGAGCGCCACCTGGGAGGTCATCGAGCCGCGGATGAAGGACGACGCGGTCCTCGCGGGTTTCGGCAGCACCGGCGACCCCGACTTCGGCCTCTACACCCTGCTGCACTCCTCCCTCGCCGGCGACGGCTTCAACAACATGGCCCGCTACGACAACCCGGCCGTGGACCGCGCCCTCGACAACGGCCGCCGCAGCCAGGACCCGGCCGCGCGCAAGGCCGCCTACGACAAGCTCCAGCGCGCCCTCGTGCAGGACCCCGGCTACACCTTCCTCACCCACATCGACCACCTCTACGTCCTCGCCGACCGCTGGGACGGCCTGAGCACCCAGCTGGAGCCGCACGAGCACGGATTCGCCAGCGGACCCTGGTGGAACATCGAGGACTGGCAGCCGAAGAAGTGACCCGCCCGCCCTGGGGAGCGATGGCCCGGCTGGCGGGGCGGCGGGCGCTGTTCGCCGTCCCCGTCCTGCTCGTCGTCACCTTCGGTGTGTTCGCCATCGCCGCCGCCTCCCCCTTCGACCCCGTCAAGGGCTACGCCGGCACCGCCGCGCTCGGCGCCGACCAGCAGACGCTGGACCGGCTGCGCGAGAACCTCGGCGCCGACGAGCCCTTCGCCGCCCGCTGGTGGCACTGGCTGACCTCCGCGCTCACCGGCGACCTCGGCCACTCCAGCGTGCTGCGGCAGCCGGTCGCCCAGGTGATCGGCGAACGCCTCGTGTGGTCCGCGCTGCTCTGCGCGGTCGCCTTCGCCGCCGCCGTGCTGGTCGGCACGCTCCTCGGCGTGCTCGCCGCCCGCCGTCCCGGCTCGGCCGTCGACCGGACCGTCACGTCCCTCGCCTACACCCTGGAGGCGGCCCCCGTCTTCTGGATCGCGCTGCTCGCCATCTGGCTGTTCGCCCTGCAATGGGACGTCCTCCCGGCGGGCGGCCTGACCGACACCGGCAGCGAACAGGTCACGGCCGGACAGGTCGCGAGCCACCTGGTGCTGCCCGCCGGTGTCCTCGCGGTCTCCCAACTGCCGTGGTTCACGCTCTACGTCCGCCAGGGTGTCGGCGACGCCCTGGCGGAGGACCCCGTACGCGGCGCCCGCGCCCGCGGCCTGAGCGAACGCACCGTCCTGCTCGGGCACGCCCTGCGCTCCGGACTGCTGCCGGTGTTCACGCTCATCGGCTCCCGCGTGCCCGAACTCATCACCGGGGCCCTGCTGGTGGAGAGCGTCTTCAGCTGGCCGGGCATCGCGTCCGCCACCGTCGAGGCGGCCACCGCCGTCGACTTCCCGCTGCTCGCCGCCCTGACGACCCTGGCCACCGCCGCCGTGCTCGCCGGCAACCTGCTCGCCGACCTGCTCTACGGACTGTTCGACCCGAGGGTGAAGCTCAGTGACATGTGACGCACCGGCGCCCGCCGGTTCCCCGGCCGAGACCGAGTGGCGGTCGCACGGCCCGAAGCGCCGCTCCACCCGTGCCCTGCGCGTGCGCACCTCGGCCGTGCTGGTGGCCGCGACCGTGCTCGCCGTGCTGCTGGTGCCGCCGCTGGTCCAGCTCGACCAGCAGGCCGTCGACCTGGCCGCCAAGCTGGAACCGCCGTCCTGGGCCCACCCCTTCGGCACCGACGACGTCGGCCGCGACCTGCTGCTGCGCTGTGTCTACGGGCTGCGCGTCTCGCTGCTCGTCGGAGTGGCGGCGGCGCTGACGGCGACCGTGGTCGGCACGGCCGTGGGAGCGACGGCCGGTGCCCTGGGCGGCTGGGCCGACCGTGCGCTGATGCGGGTGGTCGACGCGTTCTCGTCCGTGCCGCATCTGCTGCTCGGCATCTTCATCGTCGCCATGTTCCGCCCCGGCGTCTGGCCGGTCGTGATCTCGGTCGCGCTCACCCACTGGCTGTCCACCGCGCGCATCGTCCGGGCCGAGGTGCTGTCCCTTCGCTCGCGGCCGTACGTCGACGCCGCGGTCTCCGGAGGGGCGTCGCGATGGCGGGTGACGGTACGGCACCTGCTGCCCGCCGTCCTTCCTCAAGCCGCCCTCGCCGCCGTGCTGATGGTGCCGCACGCCATGTGGCACGAGTCGGCGCTGTCGTTCCTCGGCCTCGGCCTGCCCACGCACACGGCGAGCCTCGGCACCCTGATCCAGACCGCCCGCGGTTCCCTCCTCGCCGGCCAGTGGTGGCCGACCCTCTTCCCGGGCCTCTTCCTCATCATCCCGACCCTCGCCATCGCCGGCCTCGCCGGCGCGTGGCGGGAGCGGATCAACCCCCGGCACCGATCGGAGCTGATGCTGTGAGCAGCGGAGTTGGGCCTGTGCCGGCTGGGGCTCCTGTGCCCCTGCCGGGTCGAGGCGGCCTTGTGCCGAGTGGCGGTGATCGTGCGTCGGGCGGAGGGGTTTCCGAGCCGGGCGGTGGCGGCCGTGTGCCGGGCGGTGGCGGTCCTGTCCCGGGTGTTGGCGGTTCTGTCCCGGGCCGAGGCGGCCGTGTGTCGGGCCGAGGTGGCTCAGTGTCGGACCGAGGCGGCCCTGGGCCGGGCGGTGGCGGTGCTGCGCCGCCCGCAGGGGCTCACCTGCCGACCGGAGAGGCACCCGTGCCGGGTGCGGATGATCCTGTACTGGCCGGAGCCGGTCCTGCGCCGACCAGAAATGCCCCCGGGTCGGCCGGAGGTGCCCCCGGGTTGGCCGGGGATGAGCCCGCGCCGGCCGGAGGTCACCCCGGCTTGGCCGGAGGTGCCCCCGGGTTGGCCGGGGATGAGCCCGCGCCGGCCGGAGGTGACCCCTGCTCGGCCGGAGGTCACCCCGGCTCGGCCGGAGGTGCCCCCGCGTCGGCCGGGGACGAGCCCGCGCCGACCGAAGGTGCAGGTGCCCCCGCATCGGCCCGCGGCATCCCCAGGCCCGCTGGAGTCGGGCGCACGGTCGCCCCGGGCTCCGGCATGAGCGCCGCGGGTGGGTCTGTGACCGCCGGAGGCGATCCCGTGCTGTCGGTGCGCGGGCTGTCCGTGCGGTTCCTGATGCCGGGCGGGCGACGTGTCGCCGCCGTCACCGGAGCACGGTTCGACGTGGCGGCGGGGGAGTGCCTGGCCCTGATCGGGGAGAGCGGCTGCGGCAAGTCCGTGCTCGCGTCCGCCCTGCTGGGGCTGCTCCCCGGCAACGCGCAGACCGCCGGGTCGGCCCTTCTCGGCGACCTGGACCTGCTCAGCGCCGACGAGCGGACCCTCGCCCGTACCGTGCGCGGCCGGCTGGTCGGACTCGTGCCGCAGAGCCCGGCCGCTCATCTCACACCCGTGCGCACGGTCCGCTCCCAACTGGAGGAGACGGTCGCCGCGCTGACCGCGACCCGCGGACGCGCCGCCCTGCGTGCCGCCGCCGAGGCCGCCGCCGAACGGGCCGCGTTCCCGGCCGACCACCTCGACCGCCACCCCCACGAGCTGTCCGGCGGCCTCGCCCAGCGAGCCGCCACCGCCCTCGCCCTCGTCGGTGACGCGCCCCTGCTGCTCGCCGACGAACCGACCACCGGACTCGACCGCGACCTGGTCGACCGTACGGTCGACGAACTGCGGCGGCACGTCGACGAACCGGGGCAGGCGAACGGAGCCGGACGGGCGCTGCTGATGATCACCCACGACCTGGCCGCCGCCGAACGCATCGCCGACCGGGTCGCCGTGATGTACGCGGGCCGGATCGTCGAACTGGCCGACGCCGCCGACTTCTTCGGCTCGCCCGGCCCCCGCCACCCCTACAGCCGCGGCCTGCTCCAGGCCCTCCCCGACCGTGCCTTCACGCCCATCCCCGGCATGCCGCCCGAACTCGGTGACCTGCCCGAGGGCTGCGCCTTCGCCGCCCGCTGCGACCGGGCCACCGACACCTGCGCCGCGCCGCCGCCGGCCGGCACGGTCGCCTGTCACCACCCGTACGTTCGGGAGGACGTCCGTGCTTGAACTGCGCTCCATCACCGCCGGATACACCAGGAACGCGCCGGTGGTCCGGGGGGTCTCCCTGACCGTGTCACCGGGCGAGGCCGTCGGCCTGCTCGGTCCGAGCGGCTGCGGCAAGTCGACCCTGGCGCGCGTCGCGGCACTGCTGCACCGGCCCGACTCGGGCACCCTCCTCCTCGACGGCGCACCCGTACGGAACTGGCGCCACCGCGCCCCGCGCGCCCTGCGCACGGCCTTCGGGGTCGTGTTCCAGCAGGCGCGGCTCTCCGCCGATCCCCGGCTGCCGCTCACCGATCTGATCGCCGAACCCCTGCGCGCCACCGGCCGCGGCAAGGAGATCCCCGAGAGGATCGCGGAGTTGGCGCCCGCCGTCGGCCTCACCCCGGACCTGCTGACCCGGCGGCCGCACGAGGTCAGCGACGGCCAGCTGCAGCGCGCCTGCCTCGCCCGCGCCCTGGTGCTGCGCCCCCGCCTGCTGGTGTGCGACGAGATGACCGCCATGCTCGACGCCTCCACCGCCGCCGCCCTGGTCGCGGCCGTCGAGGACTACCGTGCCGCGACCGGCGCCGCCCTGCTGGCCGTCGGCCACGACCGCACGCTGCTCGGCCGCTGGTGCGACCGCACGGTCCACTGGGAGAGCCTGGCCTGAGACGCGCTACTCCTGCGCGTGCCGGATGGCGTCCAGCACGATGTGCGCCACATGGTCGTCGGTGAGGGTGTACCGCGTCTCGCGGGCCTGACGCCGGGCGCTGACGATCCGGGACGTGCGCAGCACCCGCAGATGCTGGGAGACCAGCGGCTGGCTCACGCCCAGCGCGGTCACCAGCTCATGGACGTACTTGCCGCCGCCGGACAGTTCGCGCACGATCCCCAGCCGTACGGGCGAGGCCAGCGCGCGCAGCAGCTCGCTCGCCACCTGCAGGGTCTGGTCCGGCTCGTCCGTCGGAGGGAAGGGCGTCGTTGTCATATGCACACATTAGCATATGACAACGATTTCCAGTATGCCGGGCAGGTGCCTCGGTCATGCCGGGCGGGTGCCTCAGTGGTCGTCCCAGTGTCCCTCGTGGGCGGCGTGCCGGTGGCCGTCGTGCACGTAGTCGGTGTGGTCGTCGTGCCGCACGGCCATGTGGCCGCAGTTGTCGCCGTGCTGGTGGTCGTGGTTCTGGTGCACCGTGTGGCCGCCGTTCGCGCACTCGTCGACGTGGTCCTCGTGCATCCGGTGGATGTGGCCGTCGTGGGCGTAGTCCGTGTGGTCGCCGTGCGGGAAGGCGACGTGGCCGCAGTCGTCGCCGTGGGCGTGCGCGTGGTTGTCGTGGGTGAGGTGTTCGGCGGTGGTCATGGGGTGGCTCCTTGCGTGTGCTCGTGCTGCCCGCGGCGCTCCGGCCGGGGCTGTCATGGCGACATTAACATATAGCGATTCCTGCATGTATTGTCCGGGCGGCCGGCGCCGCCCGCGAGCCGGGGGCGGCGCAGGGGTGACGCCCGGGTCAGCGAACCGCGACGACCACGCAGCTGTCGCCGTACTGCCAGACCGGGCCCGCCGTGGCGAAGCCCGCCTGCCGCAGCAGCTCCAGATGGGCGGAGAGGGGCAGTTCGGCGGGGCGCCCGGTGCCCGCGGGCGCCTCGCGGCGGCGGCGCTCGGCGAGCAGGTCCGTCAGCTCGGGGTCGTCGGCGACGGCGGCCCACCAGGAGCCCCAGTCCTCGTGCGCGAACACCCGCTGCCGGTCCGCCCGGCACCGCCCGACATGGGCGGCGATCCCGGCCGGGCCCGTGTCGTCCTGGGGGAGGTGGTCGCCGTTGACCAGGACACCGCCGGGCCGCAGCAGCGCGGCGAGCTGCCGGTAGACGCGCAGCAGGGTGTCGCGGTCGAGGTAGTGCAGGGCCGTCGTGGAGACGGCCGCGTCCAAGGGCCGGTCCAGGTCCAGGGCCCAGGTCCAGCCGGGTGCGCCGATCTCGGCGTCGACGTAGCGGGCCGCGTCCGGGTGGTGGGTCCGGCCCAGCTCCAGCAGTACGGGATCCCGGTCCACGGCGACGATCTCCGCGTCCGGCAGCCGCCGGACCAGGCGGGCCGCCAGGGAACCGGGCCCGCAGCCCAGGTCGACGACGAGGGGGCGGGAACCCTGCCCGGCCGTCACGTGCTCGACGACATCGGCGATCACCGTGAACCGCTCCTCGCGGTCGACCGCGTACCGCCGCTGCTGGAGCTCCCAGCGCTCCACCCATCGCTCCGCCGTCGCCAGACTCAGCCCCATCCGGTCGCGCCACCTTGCCGTCTCGCACCTGATCCTTGCCGGTCCGAGCCTACAGGTGGAAACGGTTCCCATTATGCCTAGTTGGGGAGTCGCTTACGTCTAGTTGGGGGAGTCGCTGACGTCTGGTCGGGGAGTCACTGGAGAGAAGCCAGGACGGACAGCAGCCGGTCGATCTCCTCAACGGTGTTGTACACATGCAGACTCACCCGGACCGAACCGGTCTTCTCGCCCGCGTCGCCCTGGCAGTGGTTGTCCGAGCGGACCATGAAACCGTGGCTGAAGAGGATGAACCCCAGATCGCCCGAGTCGATGGCGCGATGCCGCAGGGTGACGATGCCCTGGCGCCGCTGCACGGTCGAGTCGGCGGCCAGGCTCAGCGGGCAGCCGAGGATCTCGTAGGCGTCCAGATGGCGCAGTCCCTCGGTGAGCCGGGCCGCCAGGGCGACCGTCCACTCCTCGACGCGCTCCAAGCCGGCAGCGTCCAGCCAGTCCAGGGCCGCTTCGAGCGAGGCGATCCCGACCGTGTTCGGGGTGCCGCTCCACCCGCCGGGCGTGAACGCCGGGCCGCGCCCCTGCCGGGCCCACACCGCCCCGGAACCGGGCAGGGCCAGCGCCTTGTGCCCGGAGAAGACGACGAAGTCGACGTCCAACTCGGCCACGGACACCGGCAGATGCCCGACACTCTGCGCCGCGTCCAGGCAGATCACCGCGTCCGGGCCGACCGCCCGGCGGATGCGCTGCACGTTCATGTCGCCGCCGTAGACATGGTGCACATGGGTGGTGGCGACGAACCGCGTGCGCGGCCCGGCCCGTTCGGCCAGCGCGCGGTGGTCGTAGTCCCCGGAGCCGCTCTGGTACGGCATCGGCACCACCCGGACGTGCGTGCCCTCGCGGGCGAGCAGCCGCTGGGCCTCCCGCCACGGCGCGAGGTTGGCCTGGTGGTCGGCGTCCGGTACGACGATCTCGTCGCCGTCGCGCAGGAACCCCGGCAGCCAGTCGCGGGCGATCGTGCGCAGCCCCTCGGTCGTGCCGCTCGTGAAGTGGACGGCGGAGCGCTCCGGTCGCCGGTCTCCGAGGAACCGGGCGACGCGCTCGCGGGTGCGCTCGACCAGCTCCGTCGTCCGGTTGGCCCATGTGTAGGTGCCGCGTGCCGCGTTGGCGTTGCTGGTGGTGAGGTACGTCTGCACGGCGTCCAGCACGGCCTGCGGCTTCTGCGCCGTCGCCGCGCTGTCCAGGTACGCCAGCTCCGGGTGCCCGGTGACGATGGGGAACTGGGCGCGCAGCGCCTGCTGCCACGCGAGCAGGTCCTCGCGGATCGCGGGTGCGGTCATGGCGGTCAGTCCCGCACCAGGGGCGCGCCCGCGTCCCGCCAGGCGATGATGCCGCCGGCCAGGCTGCGTACGCCGGGATGGCCCATCCGGGTCAGCAGCGCCGCGTACCGGGCGGACTGCTCGCCCACCGGGCACGCCAGCAGCACCGGACGGCTCCGGCTGAACGGCAGTCCGCCCTGGAGGAGTTCGGCGAACATCTCGTCGACGATGTTGACCGACCCGTCGATGTGCAGCGCCGCGTACGCGTAGGGGCTGCGCAGGTCGACCACGAGCGGCCCCTCGGAGTCGATCCACCGACGGGCCTCGGCCACCGTGACCGATGGCGCCCCGCCGACCTCCGCCTCGGTGAGATCGGCCGGCGAGTTCTTCCGGGGCGGCCGGCCCAGCAGGTCCGGCCGCCGCTGCCGGACGTAGCTCAGATAGCTCTCCACGCGGTCGCAGACGATGAACACCGCCGTCCGGCGCTCGGTCAACTCCTCGTCGACAGCGCGCAGATGACGGACGGCCCCGTGGTAGGCGGCACCGCCGGTGGGCCCGCCCAGGATGCCGCAGCGGCGGTTCAGGGTCAGCATCCCCTCGATCGCCTCGTCGGAGCTGACCGACTCCATCGTGTCGTACGTCTCCGGGTCGAACAGGCCGACCTCCTGCACCTCGTCGATGGTGCGGATCCCGGGAATGAAGTCGGACTTGGCCGCGACCAGCCCGACCACCCGCACCGAGGGGTCCTCCTCCCGCAGGGCGCGGGCCACACCCGTGGAGGAACCGGCCGTGCCCACGCAGGCGACGAACCAGTCCGGCACCCGGCCGTCCAGGTCCTTGACGATCTCCGGGCCGGTGCCGGTGAGATGCGCCTCGGTGTTGCGCGGGTTGAAGTACTGGTCGGTGTGGAGGTAGGCGCTGCCGGAGGCGGACAGCGTGCGGTGGAAGAGGGTCAGCGGATCGTCCGTCGCCGTCGGGTCCAGGCACTCGCTCTGCCCCGGCAGCTCCTCGATCTCCGCCCCGAGCAGCAGCAGGAGGTCCTTGATCTCCGGCACCCGCATCCGGTTGGTGACGCTCTTGAAGCCGAGGCCGTGCATGCCCGCCAGGACCGCCAGTGCCTTCGCCGTGTTGCCGCTGGACAACTCCACGACCTGGCTGCCCTGTTCGGCCGCCTCGGCCAGCAGCGGACGCGCCATGTTCCAGGCCGCCCGGTCCTTGACCGAGCCGAAGGGGTTGAGCATCTCCAGCTTCGCGAACAGGTCGATGTTGCGCAGGCCGTGCACGGCCGGGTCGATCCGTACCAGAGGGGTGTTGCCTATCGCATCGGTGATGCTGTCGTACCTCACTGGGCTCCCCCCGAGGGCGTGATCGGCCAGAACTGCTCGTCCAGGCACCAGCGCCAGGCGTCACCGTCCTGCCAGGCGGCGACCTTGCGGGCGGCGGGCTGGTGCTGGGCGCGGGTGGCGTGGAAGTCCATGGCGTAACCGGCGGTGTTGGCGAAGGCCAGCAGGTCGCCGGGGACCGGGCGGCGCGGCAGGAACACCGTGCGCCGCGTGATCAGATCGGTCTCCAGGCACAGGCCGCCGAAGAGGTGCACGGCGACGGGCCCCTCGCCCGGCCCGGCTCCGCTTCTGGGGACGACGACCGGGTCCATCAGCACTCCGTGGTCCTCCAGGGCGATGTCGTCCGCCTTCGCGGCCAGCCGTACGAGCAGTGCGCCGTCCGCCTCCTGGGAGCGGACCTCCAGCACCCTCGCCAGCGTCAGCCCGCACTGGTCCAGCAGCGCCCGGCCGGGCTCGCTGTACAGGTCGTACAGGTGCTCCAGCAGCAGGGAGGCCAGCGGGCGGCCGCCCAGCGAGGCGGCGGGCTGGGCCAGCAGTTCGTCGAGATAGGCCGCGCCGGCGACGGACCGGTGGGCGGGGTAGAGGCCGAGCGCGCCGCGCAGGGTGCCGGACTCGCCCCGCAGCCCGTAGCCGTGCCCGCCCCAGGTCAGCGGCGGGCGGCGGCCCAGGACGGCGGCCGTGAGAGCGCTCGTGTACGCCTCCCACTGCTCCCGCTCGGCCAGGTAACTGACACCGAACCCGCCCCCGATGTCCACGGCCCGGGGCCGCAACCCCCGGCTCCGGCACGCCTCCAGGGCCGCCAGGGACCCTTCGAGGGCGGTCGCCTTCTCCGCGACGCTCGTGGTGTCCAGGTGGTAGGCCACACCGGTCGGCTCGACCGCGTCGCCGTGCCGCTCGACCGCCTTCAGCAGGAGATCCAACTCCCGTACGGGCGTGCCGAACCGGCTGCGCCGGCTCAGCATCTTCACCCCCGACGTCTCGAAGCCCGACAGCCGCAGCAGCACCCGCACCGGGGCGAGCGCGTGCCCCCGCACCAGCGCGGCGAGCTGGTCCAGTTCGTCGACGCCGTCGACGCCGACCGTGACGCCCGTGCGGGCCGCGAGCCACAGGAACTCGGGGTTCTTCGGCCCCGTGGCCATGATCCGGTCGGCCGTGAAACCGGCCCCCAGCGCGTGCTGCAACTCGCCCAGCGACGCGACGTCCACGCCCGCGTCCGTGGCGGCGAGCCGGCGCAGCAGCGCGCTGGACCGGTTCGCCTTGTGGGCGTAGTAGACCTGGCCGGACAGGTGGTGTGCCCGGTACACGGACCGGAACCGCTCCAGGTTCTCGGCGATCTGGTCCGGCACCACGACGTGCAGGGGTGAGCCGAGCGCGTCGGTGAGCGAGTGCAGTGTCCCCGTCGCCGCCAGGAGCGACCCGAGCCGTGGTTCCAGTCGGGGTTCGAGATACAAGGGCCGGCCGTCCATGCGCGCTCCCTCCCCTGTAGCGGCTGTGCCCGGCATCCGGGCACGTCCGACACTCCCCGCGTTTCGCCGTATAGCCCATATCCATTCTTCGGTCGCTTTACGCCCTGTAAGGCCCGGGGCTGTCCCCGCGCCGGTGTGAAGCGGATCACGGTTCGGCCGGGCGGCGCGCGCCGGGCGCGGGGCCGAGGCATCCGCCGTTCGGCCGGGACTTCGCAGGTCGGGCCGGTGCGTCGGGGCCGTTCGGCCAAGGGGGGCGGCCCTCCGCCGCGACGCGGAGTGGGGTGCGGCCCGCGGCCCCCGCACCACAGGTCCGGGCCGGACGAGTTCGCGTGCCGGAACGGGGCGTACGCCCCCTGCCCGCGCCCGCCCCGGTGGTCCGGGAGGGGTCCCGGCAGGGCCTTCCTACCCTGGCGTCCCGCGCCGCCGCACCGGCGGACGGGGCGCAGTGGACCGGCGACGTCGCGGGTGGTTTCACCGGTGGGGAAGGTGCGTGAGCCCGTGCTCGACCGCACGCAGGACACGGCGACGGGCGTGGGCAGCGCCCTGCTCCGGCAGGGGCAGCGGATCAACTCGGCGCTCGTCGTGGACCGCAGGCTGGGCGAGGGCGCCTTCGCCGAGGTCTACCGGGTGCGGCACCACATCCTCGGCTGGCAGGCCCTGAAGCTGTTCAAGCACGTGGCCTCGCTGGAGGCGACGTCCCGGATGCTCGACGAGGCCCGGATCCTGTCCACCCTCGGACACCCCAACATCATCCGGGTGTTCGACGCCGGCACCGTGCAGACCTCCGAGGGCGTGCGCGGCTACATCACCATGGAGTACGTGGCGGGCGGCAGCCTGGAGCGGCTGGTGGAATCCCACGCGGGCGTGGTGCCCGTCGGCGAGGTGACCGCCGTGCTCCGGCAGGCCGCCGAGGGACTCGCCGTCGCCCACGAGCGGCCGCACCCCATCGTCCACCGCGACCTGTCCCTGGCCAACGTGCTCATCACCTACGACGAGACGGGACTGCGCGTGAAGGTCAGCGACTTCGGCCTGGCCAAGGAGACCGACCCGGGCACCATGGCGGCCAGCGCCCAGGGCACCGTCGCCTACATGCCGCCCGAGGTGCTGCGGCGCGGCAAGGGCTACGGGTGCCCGGGAGACGTGTGGGCGCTCGGCACCATCGTGTACTTCCTGCTCACCGGGCACTTCCCGTACGACGGCGGCGACCCGGTGCAGTCCTTCTCCCTGGAGCGGTTCACCCGGCCGTTGCAGCCGCCCCGCGCCTTCAACGACGACGTGGGTCCCGAACTGGACCGGCTCGTCACCGACATGCTGCGGACCGACCCGGCCGAGCGGCCCGCCACGGCCCGGGCCGTCGCCGACCGCGCGGCCGTTCTGCGCCCGGTACCCGGCCCCGGGGCGGCCACCGAGCCGGCCGAGCCGCCCGAGCCGGCGGAGTCCGCCGACGGGCTGGTCAAGGAGGCCACCGCGCTCTCCCGGGTGCCCGGCAGGCTCGGCGAGGCCGCCGACCTGCTGGAGGAGACCATCAGCCGCTACCCGCTGCTGCGGGAGCGGCATCTGACACGGCTCATGACCTGGCGCCGGGGGGTGATCATGTGACCACGCCGGTAAGGGAGTTCGACCGTTTCGAGGAACTGGCGGGCACACAGCTGTACCGCAGGAACGTCTTCGCCGTGACCGGCCTGCCCACCCGCGCGAGCGGACCGGCCGTGCGGCGGCACCGGCAGAAGGTGGAGGCGCGGCTGGCCGTCGAGGACAGCTGGCCCGGAGCCCCGGACCTGGCCCCGGCCGGCGGCTACGGCAAGGACGAGGTGCGGGCCTCCTTCGAGGGACTCCAGGACCCGCGCCGGCGCATGGTCGACGAACTGCTGTGGCTGTGGGGCACCCCGGACTCCGGCTGCGACTGCGACCCGGACGTGCACGAATGGCACGACGCCGCCGTGCTGCTGCACGCCCGGGTGCTGGAGGCGGAGACCGGGCGGTCACGGCTGCCCGTCGAGCAGCGGGCCTCCATGTGGGAGAACGTCGTGTCCGCCTGGGGCCACCTGCTGGCGGACGGGGCGCTGCGGCAGCACGTCCGGCACCGGATCAGGGCGCTCGGCGACCCCCGGCTCGACGAGAACGCCGCCGACGACCTCCTGGCCCGGCTGCCGCGACTGCTCGTCTCCCCCTTCCCCCAGCTCTTCGCCGAGCAGGCCACCGCCACCCGGCTGACGTCGGTCTGCTCGTCCTGGGCCGGCTTCCCGCCTTTCGCCGGCCTGTTCTCCGAGCTGTTCGAACACGCCGTGGAGGAGGCGTACGAGAAGATCCACGGCGACCTGCTGACGGCGGAGCGGGAGCGGGAGGCCGCCCACTACCGCGAGGCGTTCCTGCTGCTGCGCGACCGGGTGGTGCCCGGCTTCGAGGACATGGCGCCGCTAAAACCGTTCGTCTCCGACTGGCGCTACGACGAGACCGCCCACATCGTCGCCGTCGGGCTGAACAACCTCGCGGTCGACCTCCTCGGCGTCTCCGTGCAGCGCCCGCCGAGCGCCTCACGGCGCGAGGAGATGCTCTGGCTCGCGGAGAAGGCCTACGAGATCGGCCCGGACCGCGACTCGGCCGGGCTGAAGGAGAACTGGGAGTTCATCTACGACCACCTCACGGGCACCGGCCGCAGCCCCGCGCGGGCCGGACGGCCGTTCCCCTGGTTCTGGTTCCTCCTGGTGCTCGTCGTCATCGGCGGCTCGGTCGCGGGCCTGATCCAGGTCTACGGCATCGTCCCCGTGCTCATCATCGGGCTCGGCGGCATCGGCGTACTCGGCTACTTCGTCCAGATGGTGGTGGCCTTCGCCGACGCCGCGCGCAGCGTACGGAGGAGAAAATGAGCGTCCCCTCAGGACGGAGAGGCGGGTCCGGCCGTGGCAGCCGGGTGCGCGCCGCCCTCGGCCAGCTGCGGCACCCGCCCGAGTTCCGCGTCCCGCCGCCGTTCCTCGACACCGGCCAGGCCGACTGGCTCGCGGACGTACTCGCCGACGTCGGGACGGCCACGGACGAGCCCGCCGCGGCCGGCGCGGACGCCC
The DNA here is from genome assembly GCF_055562795.1 of Streptomyces sp. NPDC016851. Lineage (NCBI taxonomy): Bacteria > Bacillati > Actinomycetota > Actinomycetes > Kitasatosporales > Streptomycetaceae > Streptomyces > Streptomyces sp. NPDC016851. Next base: position 43,046 of record NZ_JBVHEP010000007.1, on the reverse strand, counting down.
GCACGCTGCTCGCCGCCGCCACCGGCATCTGGCGCGCCCAGCGCAAGCTGAACCAGCGCGCCGGCGAACTGTCGGCCGCCGACCTCAGGCAGGTGCGCCGCTACGTCCAGGCCGGCCGGCAGGCACTCGCCGACGGCGGACTGGAGATCCAGGAGCACGACGGCGCCCCCTTCGACCCGGGCCAGTCCCTCGAAGTCCTCGCCTTCCAGGACGAACCCGGCCTGACCCACGAGGTGGTGCTGGAGACCCTCCGGCCCAGCGTCTACTACCGCGGCGAGCGGATCCAGATGGGGCAGGTCGTCGTCGGCCGGCCCGCACCCGGCCCCACCCACGGCATGTGAACGACCAAGGAGACGACCCCCATGCGCGAGACCATCGACTTCGGCATCGACCTCGGCACCACCAACAGCGCCATCGCGGTGGCGGACGACGACGGCGTACGCGTCATCAAGAACAACGACGGCTGGGACTGCACCCCGTCCGCCGTGTGGATGCCCAAGCCGGACGTGATCCACGTGGGCCGCCGCGCCCGCGAGCGCACCGACACCCAGCCCGACGACGCGCACGCCGAGTTCAAACTGGAGATGGGCGTGGCCGGATACCACCGGCGGTTCGGCCGCGCCCAAGTGTCCCTCACCCCCGAGCAGCTCTCCGCCGAAGTCCTCAAGTCCCTGCGCCAGGACGCCGCCCACGACACCGGCAGCCCGCCGGAGGCGGCCGTGATCACCGTGCCCGCCTCCTTCGCGCTGCACCAGAACAGCGCCACGTCCGCCGCCGCGGCCCTCGCCGGGCTCGGCGAGCACTGCCCCCTGGTCCAGGAACCGACCGCCGCCGCCATCGCGTACGGCGTGCAGGACGCCTCGGAGTCCACCCACTGGATGGTGTTCGACCTGGGCGGCGGCACCTTCGACGCGGCCGTGATGAGCAAGCGCGACGGTGAACTGCAACTGCTCCAGCACGCCGGCGACCCGCGCCTGGGCGGCAAACTCATCGACTGGGCCATCGTGGAGGACCTGCTCGTGCCCGCCGTCCGGCGCGACCTCGGCCTGCCGGACTTCGCCCGGCGCGACAACCGCTGGCGGGCGAGCTTCGCCAAGCTCAAACTGGCCGCGGAGGACGCCAAGATCGAGCTGTCCCGGCGCGACACCTACGACATCGTCCTCGACCTCGCCGACGGCGAAGGCGGCACCACCCCCTTCGAGTACACCCTCACCCGGGGCGCCCTCGACGACCTCGCCCAGCCCTTCTACACCCGCGCGATCAAGCTCTGCCGGGACGCCCTCGCGGAGAGCTCGCTCAGGCCCGACCACATCGACCGGCTGCTGCTCGTCGGCGGGGCGACCCTCGCCCCCGGGCTGCGCGACCTGCTGGCCGACCCCGTGGAAGGCCTCGGCATCCAGCTCGACCACACCCAGGACCCGACCACCGTGGTGGCGCGCGGCGCCGCCCTCTTCGCCCGTACCGTGCGGACGCCCAGCAAGCCGCGCACGGCGGCCCCGGGCGAGTTCACCGTGGAACTCCACTACGAACCCCAGTCGCTGGAGACCACCGGCATCCCCGTCTCCGGGCGGATCAGCGGCGGCACCGCCGTGCCCGACTGGACCCGGTACACCGTCACCCTCACCAACCCCGACGGCCACCCGCCCTTCCGGGGACCGCAGACCACCCTCACCCGCGACGGCGCCTTCTACACCGAGGTGACCATCGACTCCGGCACCCGCTCCCGGTTCACCGTGGAACTCTCCGACGGCACCGGCACCCGGCAGCGGCTCGCCCCGGACACCCTGTCGATCACGCACGCCCAGGTGCTGCCCGGCGACGCCGTCCTCACCAGCACCCTCGGCATCGGCAAGGCCGACGGCTCCTTCGCGCCGATGCTGCGCAAGGGCACCGCCCTGCCGACCTCCATCACCAAGACGTTCGAGACGTCCATCCCGCTGCGCCGCTCCCAGCCCGACGCCGTCATCCGCATCCCGCTGCTGGAGGGCGAACGCCGGCGCGCCGACCGCAACACCCGCGTCGGGCTGCTGGAGATCCGGCCCCGGGACGTCCGCTTCGACCTGCCCGCGCAGACGCCCGTCGAGGTGACCTTCGAGATCAACGCCACGAACCGGGAAGTCACCGTCACCGCCGACATCCCCGTCGCCGACGCCCAGTTCGAGGCGACCATCGACCGCTCCCAGCTGGTGGCGCCCACGCACGACGAACTCGTCGACCGGCTGCACGACCTGGAGCAGCGCACGCACGCCCTGCGGGAACGCGCCGAGGACGTGCACTCCGAGCAGGCCCTCACCCAACTCGACGACCTGTCCGACGAGAAGGCCTTCGTCCACCTGCGCAAGGAGGTCGACGCCGCGGCCGTCGACACGGGGGCGGCCGGTACCAGCGACCGGCGCATCCGCGACCTGGAGGCCCAGCTCGACGACGTCGAGGAGGCCATCGACATCCCCGGCCTCCAGCACGAGCTGTGGGACCTCCTCAACAACTGCGAGGACCTCATCGAACAGACCGGCGGCGGACCGGCCGAACGCCGCGAACTGGAGAACCTGCGCACCCGCGCGACCAGCGCCGGCGAGGACGGCAGCCCGGCCGGACTGCGCCGGCTCGCCGACCGGGTGCGCGACTTCCAGGTCGACCTCCTGCGCCGCAGCGACCAGTGGGACTTCCTCGTCTTCCACTCCCTCGTCGAACTGCGCGACGAGATGACCTCCCGCGCCCAGGCCGACGCCGCGATCGCCGACGGCCGCCGAGCCGTCGCCGCGGGCGACCGCACGGCCCTGTCCGCCGTCAACCAGCGCCTGCGCCGCCTGCTGCCTCCGGGGGTCTCGGAGGAGCGGCGGATCGGCGGGGTGCAGGAGAGCCGGTGAGCCACATGAGCGACCGGACGGGCGTCCTCGACGTCGTACTGCTGGTGTCACGGGCCCGGGGGCTCGCCCGGTCCGGGGAACTGGACGGTGCCCTGCGGCTGTTGCGGGAGGCCGAGGCCACGGACTCCGGCGGCCATCGGGACGTGCTCGACCTGCGGGCACGGGTGCACGCGCAGCGCGGCGAGACCGCCGAGGCGGCGGAGTGCTGGCGACGGGTCCTGGCACGGCACCCGCAGGACCCGGCGGCCGAAGCGGGACTCGCCCGGCTCGGCCGCACCGGGCCGGTGGCGGCGCTCGGCCGTCACCGGGCCCGTACGGCCCTGGTCGCGGCGGCGTGCGTGACCGCCGTCGTGGCCGGGGTGCTCACCACCCTGGACGGCCCACGCCCGGCCCGGGCGGACACCGACCGGGCGGCGGGCGGCCCCCGGAACCCCCGCGCGAGCGCCACGGCGGAAGGCGGGCAGGGTCCAGGAGGCGGCGCCGGTGCCACCGCGGAAGGCGGGCAGGAGAAGGACGCGGCGGCCGAGGCCCGTCGGGCCGCCGCGCTCGCCGATGCCCTGCGCGCCCCCGGCCGGCGCGTCACGGTGCACGGCGATTCCGTCGAAGTCGCCTTCACCCGGGGCCTGTTCTCCGAAGGCGCTCAACTCACTCCGGCGGGAGCCCGGCACCTGGCCCTGCTCGGTGAACGGCTGGCCGGACGGCACCTGCCTGTCACCGTGCACGGCCACGCGGCCACCGTCCCCGGCGCCCCCCGCGGCGGCGGCTCCGTCGTCGCGCTGTGGCGCGCCCTGGTCGCCGCCCGGGAACTCGCCGCCGCGAGCGGCGAACCCCTCACGGCGTTCACCACGGACAGCGCGGACCAGCGCGACGCCCCGTACCCGGACCCGGCCCGCAACCGCACGGTCACCCTCGTGATCACACCCGAGTGAGGGCCCTGGCCGGAGAATGCCTACGGCTGCCCCGCGGTCGACCCGTCCAGGAGTCCGGGAGTGTCCGGGGTGTCGTCCATCAGGTCGAGGTCCGGCGGCACGAGTGTCGTCGACTCGACCAGGCCCTTGAGCAGGTTGTGCAGCAGCGTGTTGTCGTAGGGCCGCCGCTCCGCCGTCCTGTCGTGCACGAGCGGGTACTTGAAGCCGGTGCCGTGCAGACGGTGGCGCACCACCTCGATGCGGTGCTCGATCCTGCGCTCCGTCCAGTTGCCGTCCGGACGCAGATGGACGAGCTGCCGGGCCGCCATGGAGTACGTCAGGGGCCGCGGGTCCTCCTCGTACAGCAGGTACCGCTGGCCGAGGACGACCAGCAGCAGCCGTTCGTCGTCGTCGAGCGCCCAGGTCTCCGGCCGCAGGGTCTCGGCCCGGCGGCGTGACACCGGCCCCTGGTCGTCGTGGTCGGCCACGTACAGCTCGATCAGGTGCTCGCGGTAGCCGGAGCCCTTCACGAACAGCGGGGTGTAGCCGGCGGCGAGGGGGACCGGCTCGGTGGTGGTGTGCATCATCCGGCCGCGCGGCAGCCGCACCAGCTGCTTCCCGGTGTTGCGCAGCCACCACTGCCCCTGCAGATACGTCAGTTCCCCGTGCCGGCGGCTCACCCGCAGGTCGTCCACGCCGACCTCCAGGTCCACGTCCGGCCGCTCGCCCCGCCCGAAGCGGACGGTCAGGCCCGGACGCGGCGGAGCACACAGGTCGCCGCTGACCGTGCGCGCGTGCAGGGTGCCGGGCGCGGTGGGCGCGACACCGCGCGCGAGGCTGGCGGAGAAGGTCATCGCTGGTCTCCTCGATGCGTGGGCGTGCAACTCGTCCCGGACGTACCCGACAGCATGGGCCGACCGGCTCGGGACCCCTCCCCGCGGCTTACGGGCCTCAGCGCGTCCGCAGCTTCGCGGCCGCGGAGGCGGCGAGTTCCGTGGCCAGATGGCACAGTTCGGCGCTGGACCGCTGCCCGCCGACGTGCAGCCGCAGCATCTCGACGGCGGTCTCGGCGTCCCGGCCGCCGTACTCGCGGTACGGGACGAAGACCGTGCAGGTGTCCTCACCGTTGCCCTCCGGCTCGACGACGGCGTCGTAGCCGCTGAGCCGGACGACGCGGCCGTCGCGTGAGGACTTGGGCTCGTCGCGGAAGAAGGCGATCTGCGCCTCCAGGTCGTCGACGTCGCTGAACCACTCGCAGTCCCAGTCCGCGACACCGGCCTCCGGCACGTCGGCCTTGATGCCGGGGACGACGGACAGCGCCTCGGCGTCGAGCAGCGCGCAGGCGCTCGTCCAGGCCAGCGAGGCGGCCGGATAGGGCGGGGAACGGCGGGGGAGCGGGCCGCGGTTGAGGACCTCGGCCGCGCTGCGGGCGGCGGTGTCGGCGACCGCGCACAGCGCCGCGGACCCGCCCGCCACCGTGCCGTGCCCCACGTCGACACGGACCCCTACGAACATGTCGCCGCCGGTGCCGCCCCTGCCGGTGCCGGTCTCGTCGCCGGCGGCGGGCGCGTCGTCCCGCGACAGCAGCAGCCCGCACTCGCCCTTCTTCGGCGGCGCCTCCCGTACGGCGATGCCCCCGATGGTCCTGACCGGGTCCGACGCCTCGGGCGGCGAGCCCCGGCGCAACTGGACCGACACGTCGATACGGGACCTGTCGTCCGGGTGGACGAGCACGTCGCAGCGGTCGAAGTTGCCGTAGTCGAGGTCGACTTCGCTCTCCCCGAACCGGCCGAGCGCGTCGGCGTCGGCCAGGGCGCACACGTCGGCGGTGCGCGGATCACCGATCAGGGCCCGCGTCCCGCCGTTCGAGGGGTCCTTCGGCAACTGTCTCCCGACGGAACCGCGGGGGCGGTTGCCGCCGTCACCCTGCTCGTCGCCGTTCCCGGGAAGGACGACGAGACCCAGGACGATCGCCGCGCCGACGCCGAGGGCCGTCGTGATCAGGGCAGCACGGCGTCGCCTGCGCGGGCGCCCGCCGTCGGGCGGGGCGGGACGGCCGTGCAGGTCCGGCGTCCGGTGTTCCGCCACGGCCGCCAGCAGCCGCCCGGCCTCGGCCGCGTCGGGGCGCTGCCGCGGATCGCGCCGCAGCATGGCGTCGAGCACGGGGCGGAGGGGGCCCACCGCATCGGCGTCCATCGCGACGACGCCCTGCTCGGCCTTCCAGTACGTCAGACGGTCCTGGTCCTCCCCGGCGGCCCCCGACCCGGCACCGTCCGCTCCGGGCTCGCCGCCGCGCGGCGGGGCACCGGTGACCAGGGCGTGGAGGGTGGCGGCCAGGCAGAACACGTCGGAGGCGGGCAGGGGGACGTTTCCCCGGGCCAGCTCGGGGGCGGCGTAGTCCGGGGTGAAGCTGTAGGGCCCGTTGGCCGTGATGGTCTCGCTGCCACCGGCCCGGTAGGCGGCACCGAAGTCCAGCAGCTTCGCGGCACCGCGCCGGGTGAGGCCGACGTTGGCGGGCTTGACGTCGCAGTGGACGATGCCCGCCTCGTGCAACGCGGCGAGCGCGTCGGCGAGCTGGGCCCCGATCCGGGCCACGCGCTCGGGGCTCATGGGCGACTGCCGGTCGAGGCCGCCGCCGGGCACGTACTCCATGACGAACCAGTACGTGCCACCCGCGCCCACGTCGGTGCCCCCGTCCGCGTCCCCCTCCGGGGGCACCGTGACGACGTCGAACAGCGTCACGACATGGGGATGATCACGGAACTTGGCCAGGGCGCGCGGCTCGCCCAGCAGCCGCCGCACCGCGGTCTCGCGGTCGCCCTCGACCCGCTCCGGCTTCAGGGCGACGTCCTGCCCCACCACCGTGTCGTGGGCCAGCCACACGTCGCCGCCGCGCCCTGCGCCGATGACCTCCTTGAGGACATAGCGGTCGGCGAACTCGTCTCCGGGACGCACGTTGTTCTCCCCCTCGCATCGGCCCAGAACGCGCGCCGCCACCCACGCGCGCGTAGAGCGAACCTACTGCGTACAGGGGACGTTACTCACAGTCTCCCCAGAGCCTCCATCAGCCGCGCGCACGACTGCTCGGTGATGTCCCGGACGCTCTGTGACGGGCCGGTGACATTCGGGACGAACCCGTAGCGGGTGTACGGGGCAACGTATGCGGGCGGTGACGGGTCGTAGGAGGTGCAAGGGCTGAAGCCCGCGCATTCACACGAAGACCATGGGGGAAAACATGAACGTCCGCACCCGAGGCATCCGTACCACCGTGGCCGCGCTGGCGGCCGCCGCCGGTGTCGCCGCACTCGCCGTCCCGGCCGCTGCCGCCACCGCACCGGCCTCCGGCACACCCCGGTTCCTGGAGCCGGCCGAACTGCCGCCGCACCCGACCTCGCCCTGGTACGCCGGTCCCGTCACCGCCGGCCAGCCGGACGCGCTGCCGCCCTGCGTGGGCGACGCCCTGCCGTCCATCGCCTCCCACCGCTCGTACTGGACCGAGTACGACACCAACGCCCAGCAGATCACGGTCGTGGAGCGCAGTGAACAGCGGGCCAAGGACTTCGCGGCGCTGCTGCGCAAGGACCTCGCCGGCTGCGCGAAGAAGCTGATGGAGCAGGACCCCGACATCACGGCGACGCAGAAGAGCTACGGGCGGCTGAACGTCGAGGAGGGCGCCCATGTCTACGGCGTCCACACCGCTTCGGCGTGGGGTTCCTCCGACATCGGCCTGTTCTCGGTCGGCCGCGACGGCAGGACCGTGACGGTCGTCCACTGGGGCCAGATGGGCAACTTCCAGCACGCCCAGGTGTCCGACTTCAAGGCCACCACCGTCACGGCGGTCAACAAGCTGTACTGACAGTACGGGCAGTACCGGCAGTGCCGACGGGCTCAGTCGCGCCCGTCGTACACGAGAAGCCCGTCGTCGCGCAGCCGCGCGCCGGGCGTCGGCGCGTGGACGCTGAGACGCCCGTCGTGCATGAGGTGGTGAGCCGGTACGCCGCGCGCGAGTACCGCGAAGTCGGCGATCAGCCGGCGGTGGCAGCGCCACCAGACCGCCTCGCTGCACATCACGGCGGTGCGGACGTGCGCGACCTCGCGCAGCACCCGGTCCATCGCGGTGACGAACTCGGGGGTGCGGGTGTGGGCGGCGTAGCCGCGGAAGGACGCGTTGCGCCAGACGGTGTCCGGACTGTCCACGGGAGGGGTGCGGAACCCGCCGAGAGCGGGTTCCCACCGGTAGGCGATGCCGCGGCCCGGCATCCACTCGGCGAGCCGCCGCCGCGACAGATCGGGGTCGCGGCGGCTGCCGGGAGCGGTCCGCACGTCCACGACGGCCGTGACACCGGCGTGGCCCAGCAGCTCGGCGATCCGGTCCCGGTCGGCCGTGCTGTGCCCGAACGTCAGCAGAGGCACGTCCACAGCGCCGGACTTTCCCGTTCTGGCGGATCCACACGTGCGCCGGCGGGAGCGTCGGAGCCACGAGACCGGGCGGCATGAGCGCATGGGCGACTCGACCTGGATCGCTCACGCAAGAACAGGCAAGGCCAGAGATCGCCATTAATGATCTTTGTCTGTGCGGATACCGGTACCTGCGACAGACTTCTGGGCCCTGGACATGGTCACGTTCTGTAGTGGCGCACCGCACATCAACGTCTGAAAGGGCCGGTGCAACGGTAGATGGGCCGCATGCGTTCTCGGCATCTGAGGCTCGGGGGCCTGGTGCTGGTGGTCGCCGCCTCGGTCGGCTCCTCTGCAGGCTGTGCTGCCACATCCGCTCATGAGAGCGGTCCGGACGCACGGCGTGCTCCCTTGGGTGCACCGCAGCCCGACTCACTCACCACCAGTCCTCCTGCCCCGCCTGACGGACGCGCCGGGCATGGCAGGCACGGCGTGTCGAGCACGCCCCCGAACAGCGTCGCTCCGGCGAGGACGCCCTCGCAGAGGACAGGTGAGTCGGGCACGCCACCGCCTCTCGGCGGCGACCCCGTCGAACCCGTGCCGGAGCCGACGCGGGTTCCGAGCCCGCAACCCACTCCCGAGCTGGTGCCGGTCCCAGAGCCGACAGCGCCGACGCCGGGCCCCGAACCCAATTGTCAGGGCGCATCCGCGTCCCCCGCGCCTACGCCCGGCGCATCCGCGTCTCAGAGCCCTTCCCCCAGCAGCCGTCCGCGTCCGTGTCAGCCCACGCCCACGGCATCACCTGAGGCAGAGTCGACATCTGCGCCGACATCATGAACAACGCTCGCTCCTTTCCCGCCCCCCGCGCCGGGGCGTCCACGCCGGAGGGCGAACGACGTCTGCGGCGGGCCGGTGCCCGGCGACGTCTGAGAAGGCGGATCTTGCCGCGCGATTCCGCCCCTCGTAGCACAGAGCCGCCCGATGCTCAGCGTCCGGCGGCCGGACACACCGCCGATTGGACGACGCTCTTGTCGCTCGCCGCGGCGCTGTTGTTCTATGCCGGTGCGGTGCACACCCGGGCGTTCTTCGAGTACTTCCGCATCGACGTGCTGGCTCTTGGCCTGAGCTTCCCGGAGTTCGTCATGCGTAGCCTGCGCCTGGTGACGGCTCCCGTGGTCCTGACCGCCGTGGCGGCCGTGGTCGTGCTGCGTGACCCGCAGTTGCTCAGCCGGTCGGTTCTGCCGCTTCTGCCGCCCGCCTTGATCGGCCGGTGCCGACGAGTCGTGCGGCGGGCGGCCCGTTTCCACCTGCTCGTGCTGTGCGTGGCCGTCATCATGTTGTTCAGTTGGGGCCGCATTCAGCCGTACCAGTGGCTCGTGCCCGTTCTCCTGGCCACCGGCATTCTGCTGGGACAGTCGCCCGCTGCGAACGACGGCCGCCCTCCCAGCGGCATCCGTGCACGGGGCGCACCGCTCACGACAGCATGCCTGTGCCTGCTCTGGGCCGTCGCGCTGGCTGCCCATCAGTCGGGTCTGCGCGATGCTGAGCGCAGCGCAGATCAACTGGTCGGCAGGACGGCGCTCGTCGTCTTCAGCACCGACCGGCTGAGCATGACCGGCCGCGGAGTGGAGGTGAAGGATCTCGGTGAGCAGGTGCACTACCGCTACCGGTATACGGGGCTGAGGCTCATCATCGAGCGCGGCGGGCGCTATCAGGCCGTCGCCGTGGGCTGGCAGCATGACACCGACTCGACGTATGTCATCCGAGAGACAGACGACTTGCGCGTCGAACTCACGCCGGGGGCCCGGTGAAGGCAGCATGCGGCAGGCGGAAGAGAAGAGGCAGGCCTCACATGTTCCTGATGGGCGCGTTGCTGGCTGCGAGTCTGGTCACTGCGGCGGTGGGCATCGTGGTGGTCCTCATCCTGTTGAGCCACCCGCCGCTGCCCGTGCCCAGAAGCTACGGGCTTGCCGCCCTGATCCTGGCTTCCTCGGCGGTGGCGGTCTACTGCTACGGCTGGTTCTCCGTCACCACGGGAGGGCCGTTCCCCGAACTGTGCGCGAGCCGGAACGACGCCGGCGCCGACTTGGCGGCCATCAAGCAACAGTTCTGGCCCCTTCGGAACGCCTGCGTGTACTCCGACGGGTCAACCGAGGAGTACGTCTCGATGTCGGTCACCGTGTTCGTATGTGTGCTGGCGGGTGCCGCCCTCGTCTCGGGCGGCACCTCCGTGTACCTGCGCAAGCGAGTCAGAGAAACGTCCGGAGTGATCTCATGAACACCGATTTCTCGTCGCCGGCGAAAGCCCAGTCCGTTCAGATGTCCCGGAAGATCTCGATCTGCGCCCCGATCGAGTTCAGCCGCTCCGCCAGGTCCTCGTAACCCCGGTTGATGACATACACGTTGCGCAGCACCGACGTGCCTTCCGCCGCCATCATCGCCAGCAGGACGACCACCGCGGGGCGCAGGGCCGGCGGGCACATCATCTCGGCGGCGCGCCAGCGGGTCGGGCCCTCCACCAGGACACGGTGGGGGTCCAGCAACTGCAGCCGGCCGCCGAGGCGGTTGAGGTCCGTCAGGTAGATCGCGCGGTTGTCGTAGACCCAGTCGTGGATGAGGGTCTTGCCCTGGGCGACCGCCGCGATGGCCGCGAAGAACGGGACGTTGTCGATGTTCAGGCCGGGGAACGGCATGGGGTGGATCTTGTCGATCGGCGCCTCCAGCTTGGAGGGCCGGACGGTGAGGTCCACCAGCCGCGTGCGGCCGTTGTCGGCGAAGTACTCGGGCGTGCGGTCGTGGTCGAGGCCCATCTCCTCCAGGACTGCGAGCTCGATCTCCAGGAACTCGATGGGCACGCGGCGGACCGTCAGCTCCGACTCCGTCACCACGGCCGCCGCGACCAGGCTCATCGCCTCGACCGGGTCCTCGGAGGGGGAGTAGTCCACGTCGACGTCGATGGTGGGCACGCCGTGCACGGTGAGCGTGGTGGTGCCGATGCCGTCGACCTTGACGCCGAGGGCCTCCAGGAAGAAGCACAGGTCCTGGACCATGTAGTTGGAGGACGCGTTGCGGATGACGGTGATGCCGTCGTGCCGGGCGGCGGCGAGCAGCGCGTTCTCGGTGACCGTGTCGCCGCGCTCGGTCAGCACGATGGGGCGGTCGGGACGCACCGAGCGGTCGACCACCGCGTGGTACTGGCCCTCGGTGGCGGCGATGTCCAGACCGAACCGGCGCAGCGCGATCATGTGCGGCTCGACGGTGCGCGTACCGAGGTCGCAGCCGCCGGCGTAGGGCAGCTTGAAGTGGTCCATGCGGTGCAGCAGCGGACCGAGGAACATGATGATGGAGCGGGTGCGGCGGGCCGCGTCCGCGTCGATGGCCGCCAGGTCCAGCTCGGCCGACGGCACGATCTCCAGGTCGACACCGTCGTTGATCCACCGGGTGCGGACGCCGATCGAGCTCAGCACCTCCAGGAGGCGGTACACCTCCTCGATGCGGGCGACGCGGCGCAGCACCGTGCGCCCCTGGTTGAGCAGCGAGGCGCACAGCAGCGCGACGCACGCGTTCTTGCTCGTCTTCACGTCGATGGCGCCGGACAGCCGGCGGCCGCCGACCACCCGCAGGTGCATCGGACCGGCGTAGCCGAGCGACACGATCTCGCTGTCGAGGGCCTCCCCGATGCGCGCGATCATCTCAAGGCTGATGTTCTGGTTGCCGCGCTCGATCCGGTTCACGGCGCTCTGGCTGGTTCCGAGCGCCTCCGCCAGCTGCGACTGGGTCCAGCCCCGGTGCTGCCGGGCGTCACGGATGAGCTTGCCGATGCGTACGAGGTAATCGTCTGCCATGCGGTTGAGATTATCTCAGATATGAGATGGCACCCGGCCGGGGGGTCCATTCGGGTGACGGGAAGTCAATCCTCCCTGGTGACTTCAGGGTCGGCGACTCGTGCGCGTCCGTCGCCACCCGAAAGGTCCGGGCAAATCCATGGATGTCGTACGACGTCCCGTACTGCTGCGGGTGTGACGCGGGCCGTTCTTTCCGCCGCCGGTCGTGATGGACCAGGAGCGCTTGTTGATGTTCAGGCGCACCCCCGGAAGGATCCGGAAACTCTTGCGGAACGTGAGCGGCATGCCTGTCTCCTCTCCGTTTGCGGTGTGGACTCCTGATTCGGATACCCCGGAGAGGGATGGGCATGACCGCATGGCGGACGCCGGGGCATGACCTATCGGCCCCGGTGTACTAGAGTTATCTCGACATCGAGATATCTGCCGGGGAGCACCGCAGCCGCCAGCCCGGTAAGGCGTGCCTAACTTAGCCTTACCTTAGCGGATCGGCCGAGATGCCGTGGCGGCAGGATCGTGGTGGTACGCGCACATCAATGAAGGAGACTGTCGTGTCGGCGAACAGCTTCGACGCCCGCAGCACGCTGCAGGTGGGCGACGAGTCGTACGAGATCTTCCGGCTGGACAAGGTGGAGGGCTCGGCCCGCCTTCCGTACAGCCTCAAGGTCCTGCTGGAGAACCTGCTCCGCACCGAGGACGGCGCGAACATCACCGCCGACCACATCCGTGCCCTCGGCGGATGGGACTCGCAGGCCCAGCCCAGCCAGGAGATCCAGTTCACGCCGGCCCGCGTGATCATGCAGGACTTCACCGGCGTGCCCTGTGTCGTGGACCTCGCGACCATGCGTGAGGCCGTGAAGGAGCTGGGCGGCGACCCGGCGAAGGTCAACCCCCTCTCCCCGGCCGAGCTGGTCATCGACCACTCCGTCATCGCCGACAAGTTCGGCACCAACGAGGCCTTCGCGCAGAACGTCGAGCTGGAGTACGGCCGCAACAAGGAGCGCTACCAGTTCCTGCGCTGGGGCCAGACCGCCTTCGACGACTTCAAGGTCGTCCCGCCCGGCACCGGCATCGTCCACCAGGTGAACATCGAGCACCTGGCCCGTACGGTCATGGTGCGCAACGGCCAGGCGTACCCCGACACCCTCGTCGGCACCGACTCGCACACCACCATGGTCAACGGCCTGGGTGTCCTCGGCTGGGGCGTCGGCGGCATCGAGGCCGAGGCCGCCATGCTCGGCCAGCCGGTCTCCATGCTCATCCCGCGCGTCGTCGGCTTCAAGCTCACCGGTGAGCTCACGCCCGGCACCACCGCCACCGACCTCGTGCTGACCATCACCGAGATGCTCCGCAAGCACGGCGTCGTCGGCAAGTTCGTCGAGTTCTACGGCGAGGGCGTCGCCGCCACCTCCCTGGCCAACCGCGCCACCATCGGCAACATGTCGCCGGAGTTCGGCTCGACCGCCGCGATCTTCCCGATCGACGACGAGACGATCAAGTACCTCAAGCTCACCGGCCGTTCCGAGCAGCAGCTCGCCCTCGTCGAGGCGTACGCCAAGGAGCAGGGCCTCTGGCTGGACCCGGCCGCCGAGCCCGACTTCTCCGAGAAGCTGGAGCTCGACCTGTCGACGGTCGTGCCCTCCATCGCCGGCCCGAAGCGCCCGCAGGACCGCATCGTCCTCGCCGAGGCCGCCCAGCAGTTCGCGAAGGACGTCCTCAACTACGTCGACGTCCCCGCCGCCCAGCAGGTCGCCGCCTCGGCCTCCCCGGTGGACGAGGCGAGCGCCGAGTCCTTCCCGGCCTCCGACGCCCCGGCCTACGGCAGCCAGGAGAACGGCGCCGGCGCCCCGCAGCACGCCGACGGCACCGGTGCCGCCGTCCCGTCGAACCCGGTCACCGTGACCGCCCCCGACGGTACGAAGTACGAGCTGGACCACGGCGCGGTGACGGTCGCGGCCATCACCTCCTGCACCAACACCTCCAACCCGTACGTCATGGTCGCCGCCGCGCTGGTGGCCAAGAAGGCGGTGGAGAAGGGCCTGACCCGCAAGCCGTGGGTCAAGACCACCCTCGCCCCGGGCTCCAAGGTCGTCACCGACTACTTCGAGAAGGCGGGCCTGACTCCGTACCTCGACAAGGTCGGCTTCAACCTCGTCGGCTACGGCTGCACCACCTGCATCGGCAACTCCGGCCCGCTGCCGGAGGAGGTCTCCAAGGCCGTCAACGACCACGACCTCGCGGTCACCTCGGTCCTCTCCGGCAACCGGAACTTCGAGGGCCGGATCAACCCCGACGTCAAGATGAACTACCTGGCGTCCCCGCCGCTGGTCGTGGCCTACGCGCTCGCCGGTTCCATGAAGGTGGACATCACCCGTGACGCCCTGGGCACCGACCAGGACGGCAACCCCGTCTTCCTGAAGGACATCTGGCCCTCCGAGGCCGAGGTGAACGAGGTCGTCGCCAACGCCATCGGCGAGGACATGTTCTCCAAGTCCTACTCGGACGTCTTCGCGGGCGACGCCCAGTGGCAGGCGCTGCCGATCCCGACCGGCAACACCTTCGAGTGGGACCCGCAGTCCACCTACGTGCGCAAGCCCCCGTACTTCGAGGGCATGACGATGGAGACCACCCCGGTCTCCGACATCTCCGGCGCCCGTGTGCTGGCCAAGCTGGGCGACTCGGTCACCACCGACCACATCTCCCCGGCCGGTGCCATCAAGGCCGACACCCCGGCCGGCAAGTACCTCACGGAGCACGGCGTCGAGCGCCGCGACTTCAACAGCTACGGCTCGCGCCGAGGCAACCACGAGGTCATGATCCGCGGCACGTTCGCCAACATCCGCCTGCGCAACCAGATCGCGCCGGGCACCGAGGGCGGCTACACGCGTGACTTCACGCAGGACGGCGGCCCGGTCTCCTTCATCTACGACGCCTCGCAGAACTACCAGGCCGCCGGCATCCCGCTGGTCGTCCTGGCCGGCAAGGAGTACGGCTCCGGCTCGTCCCGCGACTGGGCGGCCAAGGGCACCGCGCTCCTGGGCGTCAAGGCCGTCATCGCCGAGTCGTACGAGCGCATCCACCGCTCGAACCTCATCGGCATGGGCGTCCTTCCGCTGCAGTTCCCGGAGGGCCAGTCCGCCGAGTCCCTCGGCCTGACCGGTGAGGAGGCCTTCTCCTTCTCCGGCGTCACCGAGCTCAACGAGGGCACCACCCCCCGCACGGTGAAGGTCACCACCGACACCGGCGTCGAGTTCGACGCGGTCGTCCGCATCGACACCCCCGGTGAGGCGGACTACTACCGCAACGGCGGCATCATGCAGTACGTGCTGCGCAGCCTGATCCGCAAGTAAGCGGACCCGTAAGGCAGTTCAGTGGAGTTCGAGGCCGCGTTCCCGGGTGACCGGGGGCGCGGCCCTCGCCGCGCAGGTCCTGGCACTGGCGCCGGGTCACTCGCCCCGGTACTTCGCCGCCGCCGCGTGGGCGAGGTCCTGTGACTTCTCCAGGGCCTTGTCCACCGACTGCTGCCCGGCGATGGCCGCGGCGATCTGCTCGGAGACCGCCGTACCGAGCACGGCGAACTCGGGGATGCCGACGAAGCCGATACCGCTGTAGGGGCGGGGGCCGACGCCGGGGTTCTTCGGGTCGGCGGAGTCGGTCGCCGCCGTGTACTCCTGCCGGTACCAGGCGTCGGCCGCCTGCTGGTACTGGGGGTTGGAGTAGAGCGACTTGCGGTTCCCGGCGGGCGCCGCGGTCCAGCCCACCTCCTGTCCGACCAGCTCCTGGTACTCCTTGGAGGAGGCCCAGGAGATGAACTCCCAGGCGGCGTCCTTGTTCTCGGCCGCCTGCTGGATGCCCCAGGCCCAGGTCCACAGCCAGCCGGCCTTCTCGGTCCGGTCGTGCGGGGCCGGGACGTAGCCGACCTTGCCCTTGACCGCGGAACCGTCGGCCTCGACCGACGAGGCCAGCGACGTGGCGTCGTACATCATGGCGCACTTGCCCGCGACGAACCTGTCGAGGATCTCCAGGACGCCCATCCGGTGGGCGCCGGGCTGACCGTGGGAGCGGAGCAGGTCGACGTAGAACGCGACGGCCCTCTTGAACTCGGGTGAGGTCAGGCGCGCGTTCCAGTCCGTGTCGTACCAGGCGCCGCCGAAGGTGTTGACGACCGTGTTGAGGGGGGCGAGGTTCTGGCCCCAGCCGGGCAGGCCGCGCAGGCAGATGCCGCTCGCGCCGTCGGTGCCGTCGACCTCGGCGGCGAGGCCGGCGACCTGCTCCCAGGTCGGGTTCGGCGGCATGGTCAGGCCGTCCTTGCGGAAGAGGTCCTTGCGGTACATGAGGAAGGAACCCTCGCCGTAGAACGGCTCGGCGTACAGCTTGCCGTCCTCGCCGGTCAGTGAGGACACCAGGTTGGGGAAGACGTCGTCCTGGTCGAAGTCCTCGTCCGCCTTCACATAGGAGTCGAGCGGGGCGAGCCAGCCGTTGTCCGCGTAGATCGGCACCTCGTACGCGCTCACGCTCGCCACGTCGTAGGTGCCGGCCTGGGTCGCGAACTCGCGGTTCATCCGCTCCCGCACCTCGTTCTCCGGCAGCAGGGTGTAGTCGACCGTGATGCCCGTCTGCGCGGTGAAGTGCCTCTTGGTGAGCTTCTTCAGGGTCTGCATCTGGGACGCGTCCATCGCGAGCACGCTGACGTCGGCCTGCTCGTCGGCGTCGGCGGGCGCGTCCGTGTCTCCGCATCCGGCGAGGACCAGGCCTGCGACGGCCGTGGCGGCGACGGCCGCCCGGGCGAGAAGGCTGCGTTTCATGGCACTCCGGCCCCTACCCATCTTTGCTGTTTTGTAGGCATTCCTGGACAAATGCATGACTCAGGAACGGCCCCGCCGGGCCGCCGCGCGTCTGGAGAGCGCGTCGGCCGCGACCGCGGCCAGCAGCACCCCACCCGTGATCATGAACTGCACGGCGTCCTCCACCCCCAGCAGCCCCATGCCGGAGGCGACCGACTGGATGACCAGCACACCGAGCAGCACGGACCAGGGCGAGCCACGCCCGCCGAACAGGCTCGTACCGCCGATGACCGCCGCCGCGATCGCGTTGATCAGCAGCATCCCGGAACCGGCCGCCCGGGCCGTCGTGGGGCTCGCCGAGGTCAGGCCCGAGGCCACGAACAGCCCGCCGATCGCGGCCAGCGTCCCCGACACCATGAACATCGCGACCCGCACCCGCTCCACCGAGATGCCCGCCCGGCGCGCCGCCTCGACCCCGCCGCCGAGCGCGAACACCCGCCGCCCGTACCGCGTACGGCGCAGCACGTAGTCCGAGACGACGAGAACCACCAGGAAGATCAGCAGCGCCAGCGGCAGCCCCTGGAAGCGGTTGAGCGTGTAGGCGGCGGCGAAGGCGAGCGCCGCGAGGACACCGGTGCGCACCCAGATCTCGACCGGCGGCCGGTACGGCATCCCGGCGGCCCGGTGCCGGGCACGCTTGTGGTGGGCGGCCAGGACGTACCCGGCCGTACCGAGCGCCGCCACCGCGTAGGCCGCGATGTCGTCCCCGAAGTGCCGGCTGGTCAGGGAGGCGACCAGGCCCTCCTCGTCGATGTTGATCGTGCCGCTCGCGCCCAGCAGGTCGAGCGTCAGGCCGTTCCAGATCAGCAGCCCCGCGAGGGTCACGACGAACGCGGGCACGCCGAGCCAGGCGAAGAAGAACCCGTGGAAGGCGCCCACCGCCATGCCCCCGGCGATCGCGACGAGCACCGCGAGCCACTCCGGCATCCCGTGATTCACGTTCAGCACGGCGAACACGGCACCCGCCAGGCCGCTGACCGAACCGACCGACAGATCGATCTCCCGGATCAGCAGCACGAACACGATGCCGACGGCGACCAGGCCGGTCCCGACGATGTCCACGCTGATGTTGGACAGGTTCCGCGGCGAGAGGAAGTTGTCGTCCAGCGCCTGGAAGAGGCACCAGATCACGATCAGCCCGGCGATCACCAGGAGCGGCCCGCGCTCGCCGTCCCGCACGCTGCCGCGCATCTCCAGGGCGTAGCGGCGCAGCGTGCCGGACCAGCCGCGGGTGCGCGGCGGACGGCCGGACTCGACCGGCGTCCCGGCGCCACCGCCCGGCGCGGTCGGCCCGCCGCCGCGGTGCGGCCCGCCCCCCGTCACGGCCACGCCTCCTCGTCGCCCTTCGTGCGATGTGCCACGGCGTTGTCCGCCGCCCCGGTGACGGAGGAGATGATCTGCTCCTGCGTCACGGTGCTCACGTCGAACAGGCCGTTGTTGCGGCCGAGGCGCAGCACGGCGACCCGGTCCGCGACGGCCTTGATGTCGCCCATGTTGTGGCTGATGAGGATGATCGCCATACCGCGGTCGCGCACCTCCTCGATGAGGTCGAGCAGATGGCTGGTCTGCTCGACGCCCAGGGCGGCGGTGGGCTCGTCGAGCAGCAGGACCTTGGGCGCGCCCATGAGCGAGCGGGAGATCGCGACGGCCTGCCGCTGCCCGGCGGACAGCGTCGCGACCGGCATCCGCACGTCGGGGATACGGATCGACAGGGTCCGCATCAGGTCGCGGGCCCGGCGCTCCATCTCCACCTCGTCGAGGATGCCCACCCGGTCGATCTCCCGGCCGAGGAAGAGATTGCCCACGACGTCGAGGTTGTCGCACATGGCGAGGTCCTGGTAGACGGTCGCGATGCCCAGGGCGTGGGCGTCGTGGGGGCGTTTGATCTGCACGAGGTGCCCCTCCCACTCGATGACGCCCCGGTCGGCGGGGCTGACGCCCGAGATCACCTTGATCAGCGTGGACTTGCCGGCGCCGTTGTCGCCCGCCAGGGCCACGACCTCACCGGCCCGGACCTGGAGATCGACGTCCACGAGTGCCTGCACGCCACCGAACCGCTTGGAGATGCCGCGCAACGCCAGTACGGGCGGATGGGCCACGGAGATCACCTCCCTCACCGGGTGAGCCCGACCCGGTCGCAGGCCGGCCGGAGCTTCGGAGTGCAGATCTGGTCGATCGTGTAGACGCCGTCGCGGACGAGCGTCCGCCCGATGGTCTCGGCCGTCACGGCGACCGGGTCGAGCAGCACCGCCGGGACGTCCCGCGTGGTGGGGCTGTCCACGGTCGACGTGACGAGCACGCCCAGGTCGTTGCCGCGTGCCAGGGCGACGGCCATGGCGGAGGCCGCCTCGGTCTCCTGCCGGAAGGGCTTGTAGACGGTCATGTACTGCTCGCCCTTGACGATGCGCCGCACGGCGTCGAGGTCGGCGTCCTGGCCGGTGACCGGGGGCAGCGGCGAGACACGGGCGCTCTTGAGCGACGCGATGACGCCGGCGGCGATCGAGTCGTTGGCCGCGAGCACCCCGTCGATCTGGTTCGGGCCGAGGGCGCTGATCGCGGCGGACATGTGGTCGTGCGCGTTCTCCGTGCGCCAGCCGAGGGTGTTGTACGACTTGAGGATCCGCACCTTGTCCCGGAGGACGGACCGGGCGCCGCCCTCGTACCAGGCGGCGTTGGGACTGGACGGGTCGCCGTTCACCATGACGACGCCGCCGTCGTCGGCCCGGGCTCCCATGCCCTTCAGCAGCGCCTCGCCCTGGAGTCTGCCGACCCGGCCGCCGTCGAAACTGACGAAACCCGAGATCGGGCCCTCGGCGAGCCGGTCGTAGGCGACGACCGGGATGCCCGCGCGGTCCGCCGCGCGGACGGAGGAGCGCAGCGCCTTGGGATCGACGACGTCCAGGATCAGGACGGACACGCCCCTGGTGATC
This sequence comes from Streptomyces sp. NPDC016851, assembly GCF_055562795.1. NCBI lineage: Bacteria > Bacillati > Actinomycetota > Actinomycetes > Kitasatosporales > Streptomycetaceae > Streptomyces > Streptomyces sp. NPDC016851. The sequence goes on along the minus strand of NZ_JBVHEP010000007.1, from coordinate 23,257 downwards.
ATGGAGTTCATCTGCTGCCGCTGGCTCGCCGCGTCGTTCTCCGCGTTGGCGTACAGGACCCGGCAGTCGGCGCACAGCTCCTTCACCCGCTTCTCGATCATGGGCTTGTCGGACTGCTCCCAGCGGGGCACCGCGCGGCTCGGCAGCAGCAGCCCGACGGTGAACCCGTCCTCGCCCGCGCCGCCGTCCTCGCTGCAGCCGGCCAGCGCCACCGCCATGACAGCCGCGACGAGCCCGGCCCCCACCCGCCACCTACGGCCCCTCATCCCGTCCCTCCCTCCTGGCTCCGGCGTCGCCCCCGGCGGCGCCCCGGCCGGGGGCCCGGCCCTGGCTCGCGGTGGTGTCCGGACGCCCGTCCTGGCCCGGGGCAGGACGCCCGTCCTGGCCCGGGGCCTGACCGCGATCCGGGGTGTGGGCTCCGTTCGGGTTCGGGTTCGGGTTCGGGTTCGGGTTCCGGGTTTGGTCCTGGGCGCGGTCGTCTTTGGTGTCCGGGGTCCGGTTCTCGTCCAGGTCCTGCTCGCGGTCGCGGACACGGTCCGGGTTCCGGCTCGATCCGGGGGTTTGGCCTTCGCCCGGGTTCGGGTTCCGGTTCTGGTCCTGGGACCGGTCGTCGTGACTGTCCCGGACGCTGCTCTCGCCCGGGTCGTGATCGCGGTCGCGGACTCGGACCCGGTCCCGGTTCCGGTTCCGGCTTCGGCCTGAGCCCCTGGTGCCTCCGGTGCCTCCGCTCCGGTCGCGGCTTCGGCCCATGACCCAGTCACGGCTGCGGCCGATGCTCCAGCCCCGGTCCCGGGGCGGCTGCGGTTCCTCCGTCGGCACGATCGCCGGCTCTGCCTCCGGCGCCGGTTCCGCTTCCGGTTCGCCGTCCGCCTCCGGGCGGGACACGACGATCTCGCTCCACACCTGCTTGCCGCCGCCGACCGGCACCGAGCCCCACGCCGCCGACAGCGCCTCGACCAGGAAGAGCCCGCGGCCGCCGGTCGACTCCCAGTCGACGACCACCGGCTTGGCCGGCGCCCGCGGCGAGGAGTCGCTCACGGTCACCCGCAGCCGGTCCGCGGCCAGGGTCAGGTCCAGCCGGAGCGCGCCCTGCGTGTGCACCAGCGCGTTCGTGACCAGTTCCGACACCACCAGCAGCACGGTGTCGGCCTCCTCCACGACGTCCCAGGAGCGCAGCGTGCGCGCGCTGAACCGGCGGGCGTGCATGACCGCGTCCGGCAGCCGCCACACCACCCAGCCCGCCCGCACCGGCCGCACCCGCATCCCGTCGTAGCGCAGCAGCAGCAACGCCACGTCGTCCTCACGGCGCCCGGCCTCGCCCAGCAGGTCGTCGGCCATCCGCCCCGGGTCGGCGGGGTCCGCCGCGGCGAGCAGCTCACGCACGATCCGCATGCCCTCGTCCAGGTCCAGTTCGGCCGACTCGACCAGGCCGTCCGTCACCAGCGCGAGCACCGAGCCGGGCGCCAGCGCCAGCGCCGTCAGCGGGAACTCCGCGTCCTCCAGCACGCCCAGCGGAAGCCCGCCCTCGACCGCGATCTCCTCCGTGCCGCCGTCGGGATGACGCACCAGCGGGGACAGATGCCCGGCCCGCACGAACAGCGCGTTGCCCTCCTCCATGTCCAGCTCGACGTAGCAGCACGTGGCGAACAGGTCGGTCTCCATGCCGACGAGCAGCCGGTTGGCGTGCGCGACGACCACGTCCGGTGGATGACCCTCCACCGCGTAGGCCCGGACCGCCGTGCGCATCTGGCCCATGATCGTCGCGGCCCCGGCACTGTGCCCCTGCACATCCCCGATGACCAGGGCGACCTTCCCCTCCGACAGGGCGATCACGTCGTACCAGTCGCCGCCCACCTGGAGTCCGCGCCGGGCGGGCAGATAGCGGGCCACGGCGATGCCCCCGGGCAGCTGGGGGAGACGGCGCGGCAGCAGGCTGCGCTGGAGCATCGTCGCGAGTTCCTGCTCGGCGTCGTAGGCGTGCGCGCGGATCAGGGCCTGCCCCACGAGCCCCGCGGTCGCCGTCAGCAGGGCCCGCTCCTCGGGCGCGAACTCGTGCGGCGTGTCCCAGCCGACCAGGCACACCCCGGCCACCCGGCTCTTGGCCGGCAGCGGCAAAACCGCGAGTCCGCCGGGGCCGATCTCCGCGAGGCCGGGTTCCAGCGCGGTACCCGCCGGCCACAGGCTCATCCGCCCGTCCCGCACCGCGGCATGGAGCGTGGGCAGGGCCGTGACCGGCGCGTCGGGCCACTCAGAGCGCCACTCGGAACGCCACAGCTCCGGCCAGGCACCGGCACCCGGCGGATCGAGCACGGTGACCGCCAGCCGGTCCTCCAGCAGCTCGGCGAGCGCCACCCGGTCGGCACCCAGCGGCTCGCGCAACGCGGCGACCACCACGCGGCTGACGTCCCGGACGGTCGTGGCGTCGTCGAGCGCGGCCGTCAGCCACTGGATCCGGGCGACGTCGCTGGCGCTGCGCCGCAGCACCGGGGCCGCGGTCACCACGCCCAGCACCCGCTCCGGGGCGCCGTCGGGCCCCTTCAGCACCCGGCAGCTCAGGCGCAGCCAGCACAGTTCACCGGTGGCCCGGCGGGTCCGGAACTCCAGTTCCCGGCGCCCGGGGGTCTGCGGGGACGGTTCGATGACCGACAGCAGCGCCGGAACGTCCTCCGGGAGGCTGTACGAGAGCAGGGTGTCGGTCTTGCCGTCGAAGCCGCCCTCGGGGATGCCGACCAGTTCGAGCAGGGCCGGGTCGGTCTCGACCAGCCCGGTGCCGGGTCTCAGGGCGAAGGAGCCCACCCCCAGGGCACGCAGCGCGGAATCCAGCAGGGGCGAGGGGGCGGACCGGTCGGCCTCTCCACGGAGCCGTCCGGAGACCGCATCGGCGTACCGCTCCAGGAACTCCCGCTGCTCGGCGCCGAACCCCTCCCCGGACTCTCCCACCACGGCCAGACATCCCAGCCACCCGCCGGCGGCGCCCAGCGGCACCGCCCCGAGCGGCGCGCCCGTGGCCCCGCCCTCCTGCCGGCCCGCGAGCCACAGCGGCCGCCCGCTCCGGAAGGCCTCGACGACGGCGGACCCGCTGTCCCCGGACACCGCGGCATAGCCAGGCGCCGGGGTGGGCGAAGTGCCCCCGCCGTGCCGTACCCGACCCGGCAGCCCGTACCGCTCCGGCTCGGCACCGGCGGACTCCACCAGCTGGAGCTCAGAGCCGTCCTCGCTCCGTACGTACACCGCCGCCATCGCCACTCCGGCGAACGCCAGGACCCGCTCCCGCGCGGCGGACTCCGGCGTGGGACGAGGCGAACCGGCGCCCCCGTTCCCCGGCGCCCGAGGCCCGGAAACCGCGGCCCGGGCATCGCCGTAATGGGGCATGTCCGCATCCACCTCCCGTCCATGCCGCAGCCACCGGCAGGTGGGAGTCCCCGGAACTCAGGCGACGACGACGCGGCGGATCCACGCCCACGTGAGCGGCAGGACACCCTCACAACAGAATCGCATACCTGGATAACAGCGACATATGGGATGGAGCAGAGGATCGGCCAGGGAGCCGCGTCGTCCCGCCCTCAGCCGATGCGCCCGGTGCCGGTCCAATGAGAACGACGACGCGAGGGGAGAGCCAGATGTCCGTCATCCGAAGGGGCGCCCTGACCGCCGCTCCGTTCGGTATCGCCGCCGTTGCCTACGTCGGCGTCTTCCTGGCGAGCTACGACCGGCTGCCCGGGCGGATCGCCCCCCACTCGGCTGATGAGGCTCGGGAGGCGTGAGCGGTCTGCCGGAGCGAACGGGCCCGGTGGCCGACGCGCACCGGGCCCGCCCGCGGCGATGGCTCAGCCGACCCGGCAGGGCAGGCTCGTCGTACTGTCACCGCCCGAGCCCGAGACGGTGTATCCGAACGTCGCGCTCTTGCCCGGATCGAGGGAGCCGTTCCAGCCGGCGTTGTGGACCATCACCGACTGGCCGTTGTAGGTGGCGCTGCCGCTCCACAAGCTCTCGATCTTCTGGCCGGACGGCAGCGTCCAGTCGACCATCCAGCCGAGCATCGGGACGGTGCCGGTGTTGGTGACGGTCACCTCGGACTGGTAGCCGCCGTTCCAGCTGCCGGTCGTCTTGCGGGTGGCCGTGCAGGTGCCGGGCACCGGCTCGGAGGGGGTGCCCGGCTGCTTGATGCCGGTCACCTCGCCGTTGCCGCCGTCGAAGACGACGTCCGAGCAGGAGTAGAAGGTCTCCTGGCTGTCGGAGCGCTGCCAGACCATGTAGATGATGTGGCGGCCCGACTTGCCCTCGGGGAGCTTGCCGGTCCAGGCGTAGTTGGCCTCGACCGTGCCCGGGGAGCCGTTCAGCGGCGGGTGGTCGACGCTCAGGAACGGCCGCTCCTCCATGTCGTTCCAGGTGAGCGGCTTCGTCGGGTCGAAGCCGTCCTTCGTGATGTAGACGTAGAACCAGCCCGGGTGCGCCGCCCAGGCGTTGTACGAGAAGTCGACCGTCGCGCCCGAGGTGAGGTGGGTGAGCGGCCAGTCCTTGCTGGGCGTGTTGAACCCGGTGAAGTTGGTGTTGCCGCCGCTGCACAGCTCGCCGTCCGGTACGAAGCCCCGGGTGCGGCCGGCGCCGTCCGAGCGCAGCACCGAGAACCAGTTGTAGAACGGCGTGGTACCGCTGACCTGCTGTGCGGCCCGGCACGCCGGGTTGACCGGCTTGATCTCGCCGGTGTCGGTCAGACCGTCCTGCCAGCACAGGAAGGTACGGCTGCCCGGCTTCATGGGCGTGCCGTGCGCCTCGGCCTCGCCACCGGCCGACATGACCAGGCCGAGGGCCGGAACGGTGACGAGGAGGGAGAGCAGGACCAGGAAGAGGGCCCTGGTCCGGGTGGAGAGGGCTGATCGGGGCGTGGGGGATCCCCCCGCGTTTCTTGTCAGGATCATGACAGCATCGTCCGTTCCTCGAGGTACGGGCCTGTGGATGCGTGTACGCGGATGCGCGGGGTGGGGGCACTCGAGGGCGGGTTCCGGTCCACCGTTATGGGAGCGCTCCCACCCCGCTGTTGCGGAAGTTAGCGCCGGACGGCGCGCTTGTCTACGGCTGCGGCGCAAGAGCACCGGTCGGGATGGACGGGTGTGCAGGTCTGTTCGTGCGGCCTCACCGTCGCCGGACCAACCGGCGTCGGGTTTTGTGAAGTTGACTTTGCTTCCCCTTCACGATTGGCTGCCGATCCGACCTTTCATGATCCGGGGGGATCCTTTGAACCGCACCATCCGTGCGAACCGCACCATCCGCGCCGCCGTCTGCGCCGTCGCCGCCGCCGGTCTCGCACTCGGTCTCAGCTCCTGCTCCGAGGCGGTCGACCAGGTCGACAAGGCGGTGGACGAGACGTACGAAGTCACCTACGAGGTCACCGGCAAGAACGTCGACTCGATCGAGTTCCACGGCGGTGGCGGCAAGGCCATGGAGCCGAAGATCGAGTCGGTGTCGAAGCCCGAACTGCCCTGGAAGAAGACGGTCACGCTGCGCGGCATCATGCCGGCGGCGGTCATGCCGGTCGCCGCCGACCCCGAAGGCGCCCAGGTCACCTGCAAGATCATCCACAAGGGCAAGGTGCTCGAGGAGCAGAGTGCCGATGGTCTGGTGACCGCCGGCGGCTGCACCGCGGAGTCCCCGATCGGGAAGTAGCCCGAGTCGCGAGGGCCCTGGGCGACCCGGTGTCCCACACCCGGAGTCCCGCGCCCGGAGTCCCGCGCCCGGAGTCCCGCGCCCGGAGCCCCGCGCCCGGAGCCCCGCGCCTGGAGCCCCGCGCCCGGTGTCCCACACCCGAAGTCCCGGCCGGACTCAGGTCGACGAACCGACCCCCGGCCGGACCTCAGGTCGACGCACCCCGACCGGTGACCGAACGATGACCGAACCGGTGACCGCGAGCACCGGCGGTCACCACTCCGGACGGCCCAACACCTCCCGAGCCCACCCCAGTTGACGCCTCACCTGCACCGCGTCACCCCCCTCGTGCCCGTTGAACGCATACGCGTGGATCTCCTTGCGAGGAGCAGCCGTGCCCGTCAGTTCGGCATAGCGGTTGAACGCCGCGTACGCCCCGCTCGGCGGACACACCGTGTCCCGCAGCCCCACGCCGAAGTGAGCCGGGGCCTGCGCGCGACGGGCGAAGGAGACGCCCTCGACGTAGGACAGCGTGCGGTAGGCGTCGTGCTCGGCGCCCCGGTGGACGGCGAGGTAGGACGCGATCTCGCCGTACGGCCCCGCGTCCGTGAGGTCGAGCGCGCGGCGGATGCCGCACAGCAGCGGGGCGGTGACGAGCAGCGCCGCCAGGTCGGGGACGAGCCCCGCGACCGCCAGGGCCAGTCCGCCGCCCTGGCTGTTGCCGACGGCGACGGTCCGCGCGGGGTCGACGCCGGGCAGTTCCCGTACCGCCGTGACCGCGCGGACCGCGTCCGTGATCAGACGGCGGTAGTGGTAGTCCTCGGGTGAGAGCAGGCCGCGCACCGCCGGACCGGGCCCGCCGGGCGCGGTGGCGTGCGGATCTGGCGTGTCACCGCCGCACCCGTACTCGTCGCCCTGGCCGCGGTTGTCCATGAGCAGGTGCGCGTACCCGGCGTTGACCCAGGTGAGGCGTTCGTGGGGGAGGCCCCGGCCGCGCCCGTACCCGGCGAACTCCACGACGGCGGGCAGGGGTCCGTCCACCCCGGCGGGTCTGCTGAACCAGGCGCGCACCGGGTCGCCCGCGAAACCCCGGAACGTCACGTCCCACGTCCGGATCAGCCGAAGCCCCGTCTCCACCGGCCGCACCGACACCAGCGGGTCCCCCTGGCCGGCCTCCTTCAGGGTGCGCAGCCAGAACGCGTCGAAGTCGGCGGGCTCCCCGATGTCCGGGCGATGGCGCTCCAGTTCCGTCAGCGGCAGGTCGAACGCGGGCACAGCGGCACCACGCAGGAGTCGGTGGTCATCCAGAAACTTGCGAAGGACGACGGGCGGCAGGTCCCTGGGGTCTACCCAGGTTCGACGCGATTCCAACGCGGCACAGACGCCCCAGCCGACTGCCGTCGCCCCCATTGACAGCGCTTTCTGCTGCCCTTAAGTTGCCGCGAAGTTACCGGTAAGAGCTCGAAAGTTTCGGTTCCGCGTCCCATGCCCACGGGAGGCCCGAGCAATGAGCACGTCCACCACGTCGGCCCCGCCGGGCACCGAGGATCCGCCTCCGGCCAGAGCCGCACCCCGACGCGGCAAGCGGGATCCCGCCCGGACCGGCTGGCGGCGGGCGCTGCGCCGCGACTGGCAGTTGTACTCGCTGGCGGTCCTGCCCCTGCTGTTCTTCCTGGTCTTCCGCTACCTGCCGATGATCGGCAACGTCATCGCCTTCCGGCGTTTCGAGCCGGGCGGGTCGATCTTCGGCGAGGAGTGGGTGGGGCTGCGCTATGTGCAGATGTTCCTCAACGACCCCACCTTCTGGCAGGTGTTCCGCAACACGCTGTGGATCGGCGGGCTCACGCTGCTGTTCTGCTTCCCGGTCCCCATCGTGCTGGCGCTGCTGCTCAACGAGGTGCGCCGGCGCTCCCTGAAGCGGTTCGTGCAGTCGGTGTCGTACCTCCCGCACTTCCTGTCGATCGTGATCGTCGCGGGCATCACGATGCAGATGCTGGCCAGTGACGGCCCCGTCAACCACGCCCTCGGCTGGTTCGGGCACGAACCGATCCGCTTCATCCAGGAACCCGAGTGGTTCCGCACGATCTACGTCGGCTCGGAGATCTGGCAGACCGCCGGCTGGGGCACGATCCTCTACCTCGCCGCGCTCACCACGATCGACGAGGACCTGTACGAGGCCGCGCGCATCGACGGCGCCAACCGCTGGCAGCAGATCTGGCACGTCACCCTGCCCGGCATCCGGCCCACCATGGTCACGCTGCTGATCCTCAACATCGGCACGTTCATGGCGGTCGGCTTCGAGAAGGTCCTGCTGCTGTACAACCCGCTGACGTACCCGACCGCCGACGTGATCTCGACGTACGTCTACCGGGCCGGTGTGGAGTCCAACAGCTTCAGCTACGCCGCCGCCATCGGACTGTTCGAGGCGATCATCGGCCTGGTCCTCATCACGTCCGCCAACCAGCTCTCGCGCCGCACAGTGGGGACGAGCCTGTGGTGAAGCCGAGTCGTTCCTACCGGGTCTTCCAGGGCGTCAACGGGGTGGTGCTCACCCTCGTCGTGCTGGTGACCCTGTACCCCTTCGTCAACATCCTCGCGCGGTCCTTCAGCGGGGAGCGGCAGATCCGGGCCGGTGAGGTGACCCTGCTGCCCAAGGGGTTCAACCTCACCACGTACGAGATCGTGTTCAAGGACTCGATGTTCTGGCGGAACTACGGCAACACCGTGCTGTACACGGTCGTGGCGACGGCCGTGGCCATGGTGCTGACGACCTGTTACGCCTACGTGCTGTCGAAGAAGCAGCTCAAGGGCCGCGGCCTGCTCGTCGGCATCGCCGTGTTCACCATGTTCTTCACCGGCGGTCTGATCCCGAACTACGTCCTGGTCAGCAACCTCGGACTGAAGAACACCATCTGGGCCATCGCCCTCCCGAACGCCATAAGCGTCTTCAACCTGCTGGTGATGAAGGCCTTCTTCGAGAGCCTGCCGGGCGAACTGGAGGAGGCCGCGCAGATCGACGGGCTGAGCACCTACGGAATCCTGCGGCGGATCGTGCTGCCGCTGTCGAAGGCGGTCGTCGCCACGATGGTGCTGTTCTATTCGGTGTCCTTCTGGAACTCGTGGTTCAGCGCCTTCCTCTACCTGGACAGTTCCGACCTGATGCCGGTCACCGTCTACCTGCGCAACCTCATCTCCGGCGCCACCACGGGCGGCAACGCCGGTGCCGCCGACGCACAGCTCAGCCAGGTCGGGGCCAACATCCAGGCGGTCACCATCGTGCTGACCTCGCTGCCCATTCTCTGCGTGTACCCGTTCGTCCAGCGCTACTTCGTCTCGGGCGTGATGCTCGGCGCGGTCAAGGGTTAACAAGGGAGTTTCCGTGTCATCCGTGAAGAACGCAGGACAGCTGTCGCGGCGCCAGATCCTCGCCGCCGCCGGTTTCATCGGCCTCGCTACCGTCACCGGCTGTGGCAGCGGTGACGACGGCGGGGACTCCAAGGACCTGTCGAAGAAGAGAGACGGCGCGATGAAGGAGTATCGGGCCGGCCAGCAGTTCAAGGCGGCGAAGCCGTTGTCCTTCTCCGTGCTGCACAACAACAACCCGGTCTATCCGATGAAGAACGGCTGGCTGTTCTGGAAGGAGCTGACCAAGCGCACCGGCATCACCCTGGAGCCCGTGGCCGTCCCCCTGGTCGACTACGAGAAGAAGAGAAGCGTCCTGATCGGCTCGGGCGACGCCCCGTTCCTGATCCCCAAGACGTACCACCCCTCGGAGGTCGCGTTCGTGTCGTCGGGCGCGGTCCTCCCGGTCAGCGACTACGTGCACCTGATGCCCAACTTCCGGGACAAGGTCAAGAAGTGGAAGCTGGAGCCCGAGCTCGACTCCATCCGCCAGTCCGACGGCAAGTTCTACCTGCTGCCCGGCCTGCACGAACGGGTCAGGTCCGGCTACTCGCTGGCGCTGCGCACGGATGTTCTCGACCGGCTCGGGCTGAGCCGGCCCGGCACCTGGGAGGAGGTGCACGAGGTCTTCAAGGCCATCAAGGAGGAGTACCCGGACCGCTACCCCTTCTCGGACCGCTGGAGCAAGAACACGCCCTACCCGGCCGCCGCCCTCTTCAGCTACCTCGGCCAGGCGTACGGCGTCCGGGCCGGATGGACGTACGACAACATCAGCTGGGACGCGAAGGCGCAGACGTTCGCTTTCACCGGAGCGACGGACGCCTTCCGGCAGATGATCGAGTACGTGCGGAAGCTGGTCGCCGAGAAGCTGGTGGACCCGGAGAGCTTCACCCAGACCGACGACGAGGCCGCACAGAAGCTGCTGGCCGAGAAGTCGTTCGCGATCAGCGCCAACCCGCAGGTACTGGTGCAGGAATACCGGTACAACCTGCAGAAGCAGGTCAAGGGCGCGAAGATCGAGATGATCCCGGTGCCGCTGGGACCCGCCGGCCCGGTCGTGATGGGCGGCGCCCGGCTGGAGAACGGCGTCATGATCTCGAGCAAGGCGCTGAAGAGCGACAGCTTCGTCGCGATGATGCAGTTCGTGGACTGGCTCTGGTACTCGGACGAGGGCCAGCGGTTCGCCCGGTGGGGCGTCGAGGGCGTCACCTACACCCGCTCCGGTGGCCAGTACAGGACCAAGGACGGCATCAGCCTCATGGGTTCCGACCCGGACGCCCCGAAGGACCTGCAGAAGGACTACGGCTTCTACAACGGCGTCTTCGCCTACGGCGGCAGCTGGGAGCTCGTCTCCTCCATGTTCGGCCCGGACGAGAAGAAGTTCCAGGACGTCATGGCACAGCGCAAGCAGACGCCCATCGCCCCGGCCCACCCGTTGCAGTCCTTCGAGCAGGAGCAGGCCTCCCTGTGGGAGACGCCCCTGAGGGACCACGTCACCCAGAACACCCTCAAGTTCGCGCTCGGTGAGCGCCCGCTGTCCGACTGGGACGCGTACGTCAGCGAGCTGAAGGCGAAGAACATGCAGCAGTTCGTCGACCTGCACAACAAGGCCTACGAGCGGTTCAAGAAGGAGAACGGGTGAGCACCTGTCGGTGGCCGGCCGCCGACACCGACCACGTCCACCTGCCCCTGGCCCCGGGCCGACCAGAGGTCACCCCGCTCGCCGACGAGATCCCGCCCTGGTGGGACGAGCGGCGCCTGCCCGGCCGGAAGGCGGCATGAGCACCGTACGCTCCTCAGACTTCGGCACCGGAACCCTCTCCCGCGCCTCCGCCCTGATCCACACTCTCCTCACCGTCGAGGCGCTGCTGCTCCTCGCCGCCTCCCCGGGCCTGGCCGGACTGCTCCTGCTCGGCCCCGACCCGGCCAACCTCCCCCTCGCGGCCCTGTGCCTGCTGCCCCTCGGCCCGGCCCTGTCCGCCGCGCTCTACGCCCTCCACCACCGCAGCCGCGACCTCACCGAGCTGCGTCCGGCCCGCGCCTTCCTGCGCGGCTGGCGGCTCAACGCCGTACCGGCGCTGAAGCTGTGGGCACCGCTGCTGGCCTGGCTGACGGTCATCGCCTTCACCCTGACCCACTTCTCCGCCACCGGCCTGCCCGCCTGGTGGGCGCTGCTGCTCGCGGCGATCGGCGCCTGCTCCCTCCTGTGGGGCGCGCACGCCCTCGTCCTCACCTCGCTGTTCGCCTTCCGCGCCCGGGACACCGCCCGCCTCGCCGGGTACTTCCTGTTCCGGCACGGCCGCGCCACCCTCGCCGCCGCCTCCCTGCTGGTCCTGGCGGCGGCGATGACCGCCCTGCTGACCGAGGCCCTGCCCGCCCTGCTGGCAGCCCCGCTGCTGCTGTCCCTGCTGCACGGCAGCCGCACGGTGATCACCGAGACCCAGGAGGAGTTCACTGCATGACCGCGCCGCGCACGCCGAAGATCCCCTACGGCGGTGACTACAACCCCGAGCAGTGGCCGGAGACCGTCCGGGACGACGACCACCGCCTGTTCACCCGGGCCGGCATCGACACCCTCACCGTCGGCGTGTTCACCTGGTCCCTCACCCAACCGGCTCCGGACACCTACGACTTCACGGTCCTGGACCGCACCCTGGACCGGGCAGCCGCCGAGGGACGCCAGGTCTGCCTGGCCACCGGCACCGCCGCCCTCCCGCCCTGGCTCGCCAAGCGGCACCCCGAGGTCAACCGCACCGACTTCGAGGGCCGCCGCCACCGCTACGGCCAGCGCCACAACTTCTGCCCCAGCTCACCGGCGTACCGCGAGCACGCCACCGCGCTGGCCTCCCGCCTCGCCCAGCGGTACGCCGACCACCCCGCCCTGCTCGCCTGGCACATCAACAACGAGTACGGCGGATCCTGTTACTGCGAGCTGTGCGCCGAGGCGTTCCGGGAGTGGCTCCGCGACCGGCACGGCACCCTCGACGCCCTCAACGACGCCTGGTGGACCACTTTCTGGTCGCATCGCTACACCGACTGGGACCAGATCGAGCCGCCCAGCGCCCTCACCGAACACTGGCGCGGCCCCGACCACACCGCCTTCCAGGGCATCACCCTCGACTGGTTCCGCTTCACCACCGACGCCCTCCTCGGCTGCTTCCTGGCCGAGAAGGAGGTGATCCGCGCCCATGACCAGGACACCCCGGTCACCACCAACTTCATGGGCACCTTTCGCCCCCTCGACTACCACCGCTGGGCGCCCCACCTCGACTTCGCCTCCTGGGACAACTACCCGCCCCTGGACGCCCCGCCGACCCGGCCCGCCCTCGCCCACGACCTGATGCGCGGCCTGAAGGACGGTGCCCCCTTCTGGCTGATGGAGCAGACGCCGTCCACCACCGCCTGCCGGGACGTCAACCCGCTCCGGCGGCCCGGCGAACTCCGCCTCGCCACCTTCCAGGCCATCGCCCACGGCGCGGACGCCGCCCTCTACTTCCAGATGCGCGCCTCACGGGGCGCCTGCGAGAAGTACCACGGAGCCGTCATCGGCCACGCGGGCCGCGACGACACCCGCGTCTTCCGCGAAGTCGCCGAGCTGGGACGCGAGTTGGAGTCCCTGGGCGACCGGACCCTCGGCGCCCGCACCCCGGCCCGCACCGCCCTCCTCTTCGACTGGGACAGCTGGTGGGCCCTGGAGATCTCCGACGGCCCGTCCCGGCTGGTCAAGTACCCGGACGTGGTCCACGCCTACTACCGCGCCGCCCGCGAGGCCGGAGCCGACGTGGACGTGATCCCGCAGACCGCCGACCTCACGCCGTACGACGTGGTGCTCGCCCCCGCCCTCCACATGATCAAGGGCGACCTCGCCACCCGACTGGAAGACGTCGCCGCACGCGGCGGCACGGTCCTGACCACCTTCCTCTCCGGTCGCGTCGACGAGCACGACCGCGCCTTCCTCACCGACGTCCCCGGCCCGCTCGCGCCACTGATGGGCGTCCGCGTGGACGAATGGGACGCCCGCCCACCGGATTTCACCCAGCCCATCCCCGAACTGCAGGCCGAGGCACGCCTCGTCTTCGAGCTCGTGCTGCCCCGCGGCGCCGAAACGGTCGCCACCTACGGCACCGACTTCTACGCGGGCACCCCCGCCGTCACCCGCCACCGCTTCGGCGACGGCGAGGCCTGGTACGTCGCCACCGCCCTCGACCAACCGGGTGTCGACCGGATCGTCCGCCGCATCCTGGCCCGCCACGACCTGCTCGGCCCCTACGCCGGCCACCCCGCGGTGGAGACCGCCACCCGTGTCACCCCCGACGGCACCCCGCTCCTCTTCCTCCTCAACCACGCCCTCGAACCGGCCCGTCTGACGGCCCACACCACGGCCACCGACCTGCTCACCGGCAAACGGGTGGACCAGGGCGACCCCCTGGTCCTCGACCCCTTGGGCGTCGCGATCCTTCAATGAAGTCCCTCAATGAAGTCCTTCAGTGGATCTGCCGCCCCCGCTCGTCCCGCACCCCCGACTTGCGGAAGAAGTAGCTGTTGATCTGGTCGCGCCACTCACGGGCACTGCGGAGCTGCTCCTCGTACCGCTCCGCCACCCGCGCGTGCCGCGCCGGCTCGACCAGGTCCGCCAGGCCCGCCCACACGCGACGGGCCTCCTCGGCCTCCTCCACCCCCTCGAAGTGCGTGTCGTAGATGTGCTGGATCACGGTCTTCCCGCTCTTCAGCGGATGCCCGTACGGCACGTGGTGGAAGAACAGCAGCAGCTCGTCGGGGCAGGTGTCCGGCGACTCGTACAGCCCGGCCCACGGCTCGGCGTACTGCCCGGCGTACCCGGTCCCGCTCGCCACGCTGCGGTCGACGCCGATGCCGTCCCGGTCGGCGAAGTGGTAGGTGCCCCAGGGGCTGTACTCGTACCCGTCGACGCTCGGCCCGTAGTGGTGGCCCGGCTGCACCATCCATCCCACGCCGAGCGGAGCGGTGTACTTCTCGTACGTCCGCCACGAGCCGTCGAGCACCGCGTGCAGCCCGTCCGACAGGCGCTCCGGGGCCTCGGGGAAGGTCAGCCCGATCCACTCGTCGAGCACCTCACGCGGCTCGGCGTCCGGCCGCCAGGCCAGCCGTCCGAAGGTGTACAGGTTTGCCTGGGCGAGGGGGTGCCCCGTCCAGAACGGATCGTCACCGGCGTTGGACACCGCGACCAGCCCGCCCCGCGCCCGTTCCCCCACGGACGACTCCGGCTCGTGCCGGAACCGCAGCACCTCGCTCCACATCGGTCCCAGCCAGCAGACGTGCCGCTGCTGCCCGGTGTACTCCTGGGTGACCTGCAACTCCACCGCCAGCCGGGTGCGCGGCATCGCGCCGATCAGCGGCGAGACCGGCTCGCGCACCTGGAAGTCCATCGGCCCGTGCTTCACCTGGAGCACGGCGTTCGACGCGAACTCGCCGTCCAGCGGCACGAAGTGGTCGTAGGCGGCCCGGGCCCGGTCCGTCGTACGGTCCCGCCAGTCCTGACGGTGGTCGTAGACGAAGGCCCGCCAGTGGACGGTGCCGCCGTACTGCTCCACGGCGGCGGCCAGCATGTTCGCTCCGTCCGCGTGCGTGCGGCCGTACGCGAACGGGCCCGGCTGACCCTCCGAGTCGGCCTTCACCACGTACCCGCCGAAGTCCGGGATCGCCCCGTACACCCCTCGTGTCGCCGTGGCCCACCAACTCCGCACCGCCTCGTCCAGCGGATCGGCCGTGGGCAGCCCGCCGAGCACCACCGGCGCGGCGAAGGACACGGACAGGTGGGTGCGGACCCCGTAGGGTCGCAACGCGTCAGCGATCGCGGCCACTTCGCCGATCCGGTCGGTCAGCAGGTGCGCCTCGGTCTCGTGCACGTTGACGTTGTTGACGGCGACCGCGTTGATCCCGCACGCCGCGAGCAGCCTGCCGTACGCCCGCACCCGTTCCAGCTCGCCGCGCGCCCGCCCGTCCTCCCAGAACAGCGAGCCGCCCGCGTACCCGCGCTCCACCTGGCCCATGACCGGGTGCACGGCGACGTTGTCCCAGTGGTCGAGCATGCGCAGGGCGAGCGCGGGGCGATGCGTCTCCCGCGCCCACGCACCGGCGAACGCCGCCTCCCCGAGCCGTACGACGTGGAACAGCCCGTACAGCAGCCCCCGCCCGCCGGAGGCGGTGACGGCCGTCGTGCCGCCGTCACGCGCGCAGGCGAAGCCCTCTTCACCGAGGCTCTCTTCACCGAGGCTCTCGTCGCCGAGGTCGAAGACCAGGTCGTACGCGGCCTCGCCCGGCTGGGCGTCACGTACGACCCGGCCCCCGAACCGCCGGCAGGCCTCCGCCACCTCCCCGTGCACCGTCTCCGCCAGCGGCCCCGATCCACGGATCAGCGTCCGCCGGCTGCCGACCGCACGGAAGGCGGCGGGCGGCAGCCAGGCCGGGTCGACACCCTCGGGCAGGACGGGCACGGGAAGCGGCATGGGACCCCCAACTCGGCTGCTCAGGCGAGCAGTTCGACCTCCGCCAGCGTGCCCTCGCCGTCGAGGACCAGGCGGTACTTCTCGTACGTACCCGGCGACCTCACGCTGAACGCGCGTGTCTGTCTGTCCCAGGCGAAGGACTCTCCGGAGCGCCGGTCCAGCGTCCGCCAGGTCGTGCCGTCGGAGGACCCCTGGAGCGTCCAGCCACTCGGTGCCTTCGCCCGGTCCGCCGACGACGTCAGCGTGTACTGGACGGCCTCGGCGCGCTCGGGGACCGGCAGGTCCACGGACGTCACCGCCGTGTCCGTCGCCGAGGTGTCGTCGAACAGGGCGCCCTCACCGTCGAGCACATCCGCGCGGGGCGTCGGCACCTCGTCGTCCTGGGTGATCGACACCGGCGCCGCGTGCTTGCCCGTGCCCCAGGACGACGGCCGCGGACCCATGTCGAACTCCAGGACACCGCCCTTGGCGACCAGCGAGTGGGGCAGCGAGGTCTTCGTCCACGTCCGGCCGTTGACCTTCAGCCCCTGCACGTACACGTTCCGCGCGCTGTTCTCCGGCGCCTTCACCACCAGCTCGCGCCCGTTCTCCAGATGGACGGTCGCCTTCCTGAACAGCGGGGAGCCGATCGCGTACTCGCCGCTGCCCATCACCAGCGGGTAGAAGCCGAGCGCGGAGAACAGGTACCAGGCCGACTGCTCGCCGTTGTCCTCGTCGCCGTGGTACCCCTGCCCGATCTCGCTGCCGGTGTAGAGCCGGGACAGCACCTCGCGGACCTTCTCCTGCGCCTTCCAGGGCTGCCCGGCCGCGTCGTACATGTAGATGGCGTGGTGGGCGACCTGGTTGGAGTGCCCGTACATGCCCATCCGCACGTCCCGCGCCTCGGTCATCTCGTGGATGACGCCGCCGTACGAGCCGACGAACTCGGGGGAGGCGGTCTCCGGCGTGGAGAAGTACGCGTCGAGCTTGTCGGCGAGACCCTTCCGGCCGCCGTACAGATTGGCCAGGCCGCGACCGTCCTGCGGGGCGGTGAACGCGTATCCCCACCCGTTGGTCTCGGTGTAGTCGTGACCCCACACCCTCGGGTCGTACTTCGAGGACTCGACCCGCCAGTCGCCCTTGGCGTCGCGGCCCTGGAAGAAACCGGCCTTCGGATCGAAGAGGTTCACATAGTCGCGGGCCCGGTCCAGGAAGTACTCCGACTCCTCCTTGTAGCGCCGCTCGCCGGTCTCCTCGTAGAGCTTCCGTCCCATGCGGGAGATGCCGTAGTCGTTGAGGTAGCCCTCCAGCGCCCAGGACAGGCCCTCGTGGGTCTCGGTGCTCGTGTAGCCGAGGAAGGGTGAGGTGGCCATGCCCTTGCGGCCGACGCCCGAGTTCGGGGGCACGACCGTCGCGTTCTTCACGGCCGCGTCGTACGCCGCCTTCGCGTCGAAGCCGACGCCCTTGACGTAGGCGTCCGCGAACGCCACGTCCGAGGAGGTGCCGGTCATGAGGTCGGCGTAGCCGGGGGAGGACCAGCGTGAGGTCCAGCCGCCGTCCTTGTACTGCTGCACGAACCCGTCGACCAGCTCGCCCGCCCTGCTCGGCGTGAGGAACGAGTACGCCGGCCAGGTCGTCCGGTAGGTGTCCCAGAAGCCGTTGTTGACGTACACCTTGCCGTCGACGATCTTCGCGCCGGTGTGCGTCGGCGTGTCCGGGTTCGGCATGGGGGAGAAGGGCGAGGCGTACTTGTACTTACCGCCGACCCTCTCAAAACCGGAGTTCGGGTACAGATACAGGCGGTACAGGCTGGAGTACAGCGTCGTCAGCTGGTCGGGGGTGGCGCCCTCGACCTCCACCTTGCCGAGCAGCCGGTCCCACTGCCGCTGGGCGCTCCGCTTCACCGCCTCGAAGGAGGTGCCGTCCGGGATCTCCTGGCGGAGGTTGTCCTTCGCCTGGTCGACGCTGATGAGCGAGGTCGCCAGGCGCAGGGTGACGGTCCGGTCGTCGGCCTCGAAGCGGAGGTGGCCCTTGACGCCGGACGACGAGCCCTCGGTCACCGGCTTGTCGAACGCGCCGTAGACGAACAGCCGGGTCGCGCCCGTCGACAGGCCGGACTTCACGTCCGAGTAGCCGGTGACGATCCCGTTCTCCTTGTCGAGAGTCAGCCCCGCCTGATCCGTCACGTTGTCGAAGAGGACACTCGCGTCATCGCCCGGGTAGGTGAAGCGCAGGGCCGCCGCGTGGTCGGTCGGCGCCATCTCGGCCTTCAGCCCGTTCTCGAACCGCACCCCGTAGTAGTACGGCCGCGCGGTCTCGTTCTCGTGGCGGAAGGCCAGCTCCCGGGCCTCGCGGCCGGTGTCCGGGGTGCCGGAGGCGGCCGACGGCATCACCTGGAAGGTCTGCCGGTCACCCATCCAGGGGCTCGGCTCGTGGCTCGCGCTGAACGCCTGGATCGTCGGCAGGTTGTCCGCGTTGTTCGCGCGTGCGTAGTCGTACAGCCAGCTGAGCGAGCCCGCGTTGGTCACCGGCGTCCAGAAGTTGAAGCCGTGCGGCACCGCCGTCGCCGGGAAGTTGTTGCCCCGCGAGAAGCCGCCGCTGGAGTTGGTACCGCGCGTCGTCACCGCGTAGTCGGACAGATGCGCCTTCGGCCGCTCGGGGGCGACGGACTCGATGGTCACGTCGTCCAGCCAGCCCCGGAACTTCGCCGGGCCCTTGGGGGAGTCGTACGCCACCAGGATCCGGTCCACGGTCTTCCCGGCCGCCACCGACCCGATCCGCGCGGCCACGTTGTTCCACTGGTTGACGTAGAGGATCTTCGCCGCGCCCTGCCCGCGCGGGGTGAGCGGGAAGCCGTGCTGGTCCGTCGCCCTCAGGTCGCTCAGGTGGGTGCCGTCGGTGAAGGCGAGGTCGACGGAGACGTTCGTCGCGTCGTAGTCGAGGTCGCCGTCCGCCATCGACGGGAAGACGCGATAGGCCAGCCGCGTGTTCCGGTCGACGGCCACGTTCACGTCGAAGACCTTGTTGTACGAGTAGGCCCGCCCGTCGGCGGTGTGCCGACCGGCGTACCGCAGGGCGCGCTTTCCGGTGAACCCGGCGCCCGCCTTGGCGGTGGGGGAGCCGCTCGGGCCGCGGTCGACGAGGGAGAGCATGTCCTGCGGGACGGGACCGTCACCGCCGCCCGTGGAGAACTGGACGTCGGCGAGCTGGAGGATGTCGCCGCCGTTGTTGCCGGTGACGTCGAGCCGGAAGTGCCGGTACTCCGCCGGCTCCGCGACGTCGTACGTCTTCGTCTGGAACCGTTCGGAGAAGGACTCCCCGGAGCGGGAGTCGAGCGTCTTCCACTCCTTGCCGTCGGCGGAGCCCTTCAGGGTCCAGTCCTTCGGGTCGCGCTCATCGTGGTCGTTGGCCGATGTCAGTGCGTATCGCACCAGTTTGACCGGCTTGTCCAGGTCGAACTCCACCCAGCCGGTGGGCTCGAAGGTGAGCCACTTGGTGCTCGGCTCCCCGTCGGCGAGGTTCTCCTTCACCTCACCCCCGCCCGTGTTCTCGGCGCCGGCCCGGACGTCGGTGACGTGGTCGGTCACATTGCCCGGTATGCCGCTGCTGTAGCCGCCGTCGACACCCGAGGCGCGTTTGCCGCCGTCGGGGCCCGTGTCGACGGTGTTCAACCAGTCCGGAACCGGGTCGTCCGCCTCGAACGAGGAGGCGAAACTCCGGTCGGTCTCCTCGGGGGCTTCGGGCAGTGCGACCGCAACGCCCTGGGATCCCAGGATCACAGCGAAGGCGGTCGCCGACACGACCGCCGTACCCCATCTGTGCCGAGCTTTCCGTTGCATCAACGGGTACCCTCCCTGCGCAGTGGACAACGTTGTCAACTTCGATGCGCAAGGACCAGTAGTTGCCCAAGTGCCGGAGAGTGTCAAGGGTGTTGCTTGTGGCATTCGGGGGTGATGACCGGGATATTTCCGCCGAGAAACAGACGGAGCGCCTGACTTTCCGCCAGGTCTCAACTCGGATAAGACCCATGGCCAACCCTGTGTTCGATCTTGATCCGCTGACGGGAAGTGGACTATACCTGTCGCACGCTTCACACGATCCGCACGTCATCACCCGCACTTTCCTGCACGACCCAGCTTGACCCGAACGCGGTGCCGGAAGGATCCGGTTCACCGCCTGAGTCCTGGAGAAGGCGAGGACTTGAGCATGGGATCCACTTCCGCCGAGAGCCGCGGCACCGAGGGTGTCGGCCGCCGTGATCTGATCAAAAGGTCCGCCGCGCTCGGGCTGATCTCCGTCCCCACGATGAGCTTCCTGTCCGCCTGCGCCAGCAGCGGCGGCGATGACAGCGGGGACAAGGCCAAGGCCGGCAAGAAGACCGCGAAGAACCCGCTCGGCGTCAACGACACCGCGGGCATGGAATTCGTCCTGTTCGACGGCGGTTTCGGCAAGGAGTACGCCGAGGACGCCGTGAAGATCTACGAGAAGAACTTCCCCAAGGCGAAGGTGAAGTTCTCCGCCACCCAGAAGATCCAGTCCACCCTCCAGCCCCGCTTCAACCAGGGCACCCCGCCGGACCTCATCGACAACTCCGGCGCCGAGCAGATGGACATGGGCGTCCTGGTCGGCAAGAACCAGCTCACCGACCTCACCCCGCTGCTGGACGCGCCCTCCTACGACGACCCGAACAAGAAGGTCCGCGACACGCTGCGCCCCGGCATCGTCGAGATGGGTCAGTTCGACGGCGAGAAGGTCTGGATCCTCTACTACGCCTACACGGTCTACGGCGTCTGGTACTCGCAGAAGGCCCTGGACTCGCTCGACGAGCAGTACCCCGAGACCTGGGACCAGATGCTCGCGGTCTGCGAAAAGGCCAAGAAGAAGGGCATGGCGGGCTGGACGTACGCGGGCAAATACCCGTACTACCTCCCCTTCTCGCTCTACCCGATGATCGGCAAGGTCGGCGGCCGCGAAGTCCTCGACGCCATCGACAACCTGGAGCCGAACGCCTGGAAGCACCCGGCCGTCAAGGCCTGCTTCGACGCGTACTACGAGCTCTACAAGAAGGGCTACGTCCTCAAGGGCACCCCGGGCCTGGACCACATCCAGTCGCAGACCGCCTGGGCCCAGGGCAAGGCGCTGTTCATCCCGAACGGCTCCTGGGTGGAGAACGAGTCGGCGAAGGTCATCCCGAAGGACTTCGACCTGGCCGTCTCCGCGCCCACCGGCATCGACTCCTCCGACAAGATGCCCTTCGGCACCATCTGGGCCTCGGGCGGCGAGCCCTTCATCGTCCCGGCGAAGGCGAAGAACGCCGAGGGCGGCATGGAGCAGCTGCGCATCATGCTCAGCGAGGCCTCCTCGAAGAACTTCACCAGCAAGGTGAAGTCGCTGACCGCGTACAACGGCGGCACCGACGGCATCGCCCTCACCCCCGGCCTCAAGTCGGGTGTCGCGGCGCTGGAGAAGGCCGGCGAGAACGTGGTGAACCCCCGCCTTCAGGACTGGTACGTGCAGTTGCAGAAGGAGAAGATCGGTGTCTCCGGTCTCGGCGAGATGATGGCCGGCCGCCTCACCCCGGCCGAGGCCATCAAAAAGATCCAGAACTTCGCCGACGAGACCGCCAAGGACGACTCGGTCAAGCACTACAAGCACCAGTAACGGCACCGGAAACCCAATTTCCGCAACGGCACCGGAGTGGCGATGCAGCACGGCAAGTACCGGTTCATCGTGGGCTTCCTCGCGCTGCCCCTGGGACTGTACGCGCTCTTCGTGATCTGGCCGTTCATCCAGTCCATCTACTACTCGTTCACGGACTGGACCGGCCTGAGTCCCGAATTCAAGATGGTCGGTTTCGACAACTACAGCCGCATGCTCGACGACGAGATCTTCTGGAAGTCGTTGCAGCACAGCCTGCTGTTCGCCCTCCTGGTGCCGTTGGTGACGATCAGCCTCGCGCTGTTCTTCGCCTTCATGATCAACGTGGGCGGCAGAAAGAGAAAGAACGGCCCGGTCATCTCCGGCGTCCGCGGCTCCTCCTTCTACAAAATCGTCTACTTCTTCCCCCAGGTCCTCTCGATCGCCATCGTCGCGCTGCTGTTCGCGTTCGCGTACAACCCGGACAGCGGCGCGATCAACTCGATCCTGCGCGGCATCGGCCTCGACGACGTCCAGCCCCTGTGGCTCGGCGACCCCGACCTGGCCCTGTGGGCCGTGATGGCGGTCCTCGTCTGGTCCACGGTCGGCTTCTTCGTGGTCCTCTTCTCCGCCGGCATGGCATCCATCCCGGCAGACATGTACGAGGCGGCGCTCCTGGACGGCGCGAACCGGTTCACCACGTTCTTCCGCATCACCCTGCCCCTGCTCTGGGACACCGTGCAGTCGGGCTGGGTCTACATGGGCATCCTCGCCCTGGGCGCCGAGTCGTTCGCGGTCGTGCAGATCATGACGACCGGGCCGGGCGGTCCCGACTACTCGACCACCGTCATGGTCCTGTACGTGTACCAGAAGGCGTTCCGTGACGGGCAGGCCGCCTACGCCACGACCATCGGTGTCGCCCTGCTCGTCGTCACGCTGGCCTTCGCCGCCGTGGTGATGCGGCTGGGCCGTCGCGAGCGGCTGGAGTACTGATGAAGACGACGGAGTCCCCCGCGCCCGTGCCGGCCGAGTCCGGCGTGCCCGTCACCAAGGCCGATCTCCCGCCGGGCCCACCGCCGAAGGAGAAGAAAGAAGGCACGGTCCTCAACGCCTTCTCCCACGGCATCCTCGTCCTCTGGGCGTTCATGGTGGTGATGCCCCTGCTCTGGGCGGTCATGACGTCCTTCAAGGACGACCGCTCGATCTTCTCCTCGCCCTGGTCGCTGCCGGACACGCTGCACTTCGACAACTGGTCGCGGGCGTGGACCGAGGCCAACATGAGCGACTACTTCCTCAACACGGTCCTCGTGGTCGGCGGTTCGCTCATCGGCACGCTCGTCCTCGGCTCGATGGCGGCCTACGTCCTGGCCCGGTTCGACTTCCCGGGCAACCGCTTCATCTACTACCTGTTCATCGGCGGCATGAGCTTCCCGATCATGCTGGCGCTGGTCCCGCTGTTCTACGTCGTGAACAACATGGGCCTGCTGAACACCATCCACGGCCTGATCCTCGTCTACATCGCCTACTCGCTCCCGTTCACGGTCTTCTTCCTGACGGCGTTCTTCCGCACCCTGCCGACCTCGATCGCCGAGGCGGCCTTCGTCGACGGCGCCTCGCACAGCCGTACGTTCTTCCAGATCATGCTGCCGATGGCCAAGCCCGGCCTGGTCAGCGTCGGCATCTTCAACTTCCTGGGCCAGTGGAACCAGTACATGCTGCCCACGGTCCTGAACACCGACCCCGACAAGCGCGTGCTCACCCAGGGCCTGGTCCAGCTGGCGGTCAGCCAGGGCTACAAGGGCGACTGGTCGGGCCTCTTCGCGGGCCTTGTGATGGCCATGCTCCCGGTCCTCGCGGCGTACATCATCTTCCAGCGCCAGGTGGTACAGGGCCTGACGGCGGGGGCACTGAAGTAACCACCGCCGGCGGCTGCCCGGGGCAGGGCGTTGCGCAGCTCGGCGCGACGAGGTGCCGCTGCGCCCACCCGTGCCGCCCCAGCGGCACGACTGCCCGCAGCGGCGGCCTGCGGCAGCTGAGCCACCACGCGCCCGCAGCCGCCGACGCACGGAAGGGGACGTGTCGGGGGGTGTCCGCCCGCAGCGGTTGGCGCG